>NZ_AUFI01000007.1:0-402528 GCF_000426425.1 Bifidobacterium thermacidophilum subsp. thermacidophilum DSM 15837 | reverse complement strand
AGGAAAGGCGACTCGCACGAAAACCCCGACCCCCATCAACCGCCCTCGCGGACTCCCACGCAGGACAATCAAACACCCCGCACGGAAGCGGGGACCGGACTGGCAATCATTGACTATAAAAAAGTAGTACAGACACGCTCTTGAGTTCTCAAACCACCACCACACACCCGACAAAACCAACCCCCCAAAGGAAGCCGGCCCGCGAGCGGCAGCAAGAGAACAACATACACCACCAACCCCACCCACGCAAACCAACCACCCAACCACCACCCCACAAACCCTACAAAACACACCCAAACACCGGCGTGTCGAAAACACCACACACAACCAACCAAAACAACAACCAAAACCACCAGACAAACCCACCAACAACCCACAACACCACCAAAAACCAAAACACCCGCGTGTCGCCACCACAGCAAGGTCTTATAGACATCACAGCGTGGTATTCCTGAGGTATGAGCAAAAAGATTGCAGTATTAACCGGAGCCGGCATCTCGACATCAGCCGGCATCCCTGATTTCCGCGGGCCCGACGGCGTGTGGACCAAACACCCCGAGCAGACCAAGGTCTACGACATCGACGCGTTCCTCACCAATCAGAAGGATCGCGAATATTCGTGGCGTTGGCAGAAAGAATCCCCCGTGTGGAACGCCCAGCCTGGCGCCGCACACAAGGCACTCGTCAAACTTGAGAAGGCAGGGCTCCTGACGCTCCTGGCCACGCAGAACTTTGACGCACTGCACGAGAAGGCTGGAAATTCGCCGGATATCATCGTGAACCTGCACGGAACCATCGGCACGTCCCACTGCATGAAGTGCCACGCGAAATACGACACCGCAGACATTATGGCGCGCCTTGACGAGGAACCGGACCCGCACTGCCATCGCCGGCTCAAGTACCAGGGCGACATGCCGTGCAGCGGCATTATCAAGACGGATGTCGTGTATTTCGGTGAGATGCTGCCGGACGGGGCGATGGAGAAGTCGATGCGGCTCGTCTCGCAGGCCGACGAGTTCTGGGTTATCGGTTCGACGCTTGAGGTGTTCCCGGCGGCATCGCTCGCCCCGGTTGCTGCACAGGCCGGCGTGCCCGTCACCATCATGAATATGGGGAAAACGCAGTACGACAACATTGCCACGCGGCTGATTCATGAGGATATCGCCGTCGCGCTGCCGAAACTCGTGGACGAAACCATCGCCGAAGCGCAGTCGGATGAGCAGTAAGCACTGAAACTTGCATTTGCGCCACACGGAAAGCAACCACGGCAACGGGCGAAGCATAACGGCCCCGGAACCTTGAGGATCCAAGATTCCGGGGCCGTTGCCATACAGAGGCAGATGGCGGACTGTCAGTAGATGCGCTTGGGGTCGAAACCGGCCTGTTTCAACGCTTCGAGTACGCGGTCGATGTGGTCGGGGCCGTTCGTTTCGACGGTGACCCCGAGGGCGACTGCATTCGTGTAATGGCCGGACGCCTTGAACTGGTCGTGGTCGAGGGCGATCACGTTGGCACGCTGCTCGGCCAGCACTTGAGCGACCTTGAGCAGCTGCCCCGGCAGATCTGGCAGCTCGACCTCGAAGTTCATGATGCGGCCGCGGGCAATCATGCCCTTCTGAATGACCGCGCCGATGGTGACCGTATCGATGTTGCCGCCCGACATGATCGGGACGACGACATGCGGACCGGGAGCGGACGCGAACTTGCGCGAACGCAGGTTCAGATGTTCCAATGCGGCGAGCGACACCGCGCCTGCGGCTTCGACGACCAGCTTGTGCTTCTCGAGCATCAGGAGAATCATCTCGTTGATGTCTCGTTCGGAGACGGTGATTAGGTCGTCCAGGAACTCGTTGAGCAGCGCGAAGGTCAGGTCGCCGGGGCGCTTGACGGCAACGCCTTCAGCCGAGGTGACCACCTTGTCGGCGGGAACCACGCGGCCGGCGGCGAACGAATTCTTGAACGCCGGAGAACCCTCAGGAATCGCGCCAATCACGCGGACTTCGGGCTTGAAGGTCTTGACGGCGAGCGCCACGCCGGCGCCCAGACCGCCACCGCCGAGCGGCACGACGATATCAGTGACATTCGGGACATCTTCGAGGATTTCCATGGCGATGGTGCCTTGGCCACAGATGACCTCGTAATCGTCGAAAGGCGGCACGTAGATCATGCCCTGCTCGTCGCTCAGCTTCTGGGCGTACGCGGCGGCTTCGTCGAACACATCGCCGTGCAGGACGACGTCGGCGCCGTAGGCTTTGGTGGCGTCAACCTTGAGCGGCGGGGTGATGGTTGGCATGCAGATGGTGGCTTTTGCGCCACGCTCGCGGGCGGCGTAGGCGACACCCTGCGCATGGTTGCCGGCGGATGCGGTGACGATGCCGCGAGCCAGCTGGTCCTCGGACAGGGAGGCGATCTTGTTGTAGGCGCCGCGAATCTTGAAGGAACCGGTAACTTGCAGGTTCTCCGGCTTGAGGAGAATCTGGTGTCCGGTCATGTCGGACAGCACCGGAGAGTCAATGATCTCCGTGCGTTTGGCCGTGCCTTTGAGCCGCTGGGCGGCCTTCTTCAATTCAGCGGCATAATCGCGCTGCAGTGCTTTGAGAACCTCGTTTTGTTCCATGATCGTTATTGTAGGACGGTCGAGGCACAAGCATGTCGCCGCGTCTCGCACATTGGAGCAGGCCGCTGGCTGCCGCATGAGCGGCGAACGGGTTCCCACGCGGCAGCCACAAACCCTCCCGGGCTGGACCCGGCTTACAGCCGGACCGTCACCGCCTCCCACGGGGACAGCGTGCGTGCAGCCAGTGAATCGGCGGAATGCTGCGGATCATAGGATGTCAGCACGATGTCGGGCGACTGATTAGCGGCTGCGGCGAGCGCGGCTGCGGTGTCATCCGGAATGCGGGCGTCTTTCCCGGACAGGTTCACGGCGACCAGCAGACGCTCATCGCCCAGCGTTCGCGTGAACGCGTACACCTGCGGGTCGGATTCGTCGAGCAGATGCCAGTCGCCAGCGGATACGACCGGGTCGTCGTGGCGCAGTGCGATCAGCTGCTTGAAGAAGGAAAACACCGAATCCGGGTCATCCTGCTGGGCTTGCGCGTTGACCGTCGTATGGTTCGGATTGACGCTGATCCACGGTTCCTTGGGGGCGTCGGCGGCGGTGAACCCGGCGTAAGTCGAATCGTCCCATTGCATCGGTGTGCGGGCGTTGTCACGGCTGCGCTTGGCGAGCGCGTCCATCATCGATTCGGCGGGCTGGATATGCGCCTGCTCGACACGCTGGTGGAACATGTTCAGGGATTCAAGGTCGCGATACTGGTCGAGCCGGGTGAAATGCGCGTTCGTCATGCCAAGCTCCTCACCCTCGTAGATGTAGGGTGTGCCACGGTGCATGTGTAGCAGCATCGCCAGCGCCTTGGCGGAATGGACGCGGTTCTCCTCCGTAGAGTCATCGCCCCAGCGGGACACGACGCGCGGCTGGTCGTGGTTGTCGAAGAACAGGCTCACCCAGCCCTTCTTCGCGACCGCATCCTGCTGGGCGGCAAGCGTACGCTTCAGCTTCGGCAAATCAAGCGGGGTCGGATTCCACTTCGTGCCGTTCTCGCAATCAACATCAACATGCTCGAACATGAACAGCATGTCCAGTTCGCGTGCGGCGGGGTCCGTGATCTGCTCATTGCGCTGCGGGGCGACGCCTGGCGCCTCACCAACCGTGAGATAGCCTTCGCGGCCGTCGAACACCTCGCGGTGCATCTCCTTGAGGAACTCGTCAAGCCGCGGGCCGTCGGAGCAGAACGGGAACGGGGACGAGTAGCCGTCGGGACCGGCGGGATAATCCTCAATCTGGCTGCCAGGTTCGCCCGGAAGCTTGCCGTTGGGGTCGACGCGCTTGGAAATCTGCGTGATGACGTCCATGCGGAAACCGTCGATACCACGGTCGAGCCACCAGTTCATCATCTGGTAGACCGCCTGACGCACCTGCGGGTTCTCCCAGTTGAGGTCAGGCTGCTTCGGGGAATACTGGTGGAAGAAATACTCGCCGCGCTTGGGGTCATACTGCCATGCGGAACCGCCAAAATACGAGCCCCAACGGTTCGGTTCGGCACCCGGCGTGCCCGGCTCATGGCCGGGACGGGCGGGACGCCACCAATACCAGTCGGCGTGCGGGTCGTTCTTGTCGCGGCTCGCCTGGAACCACGCGTGCTCGTCGGAAGTATGGTTGACGACCAGATCCATCACGATTTTCAGACCGCGCTTATGCGCTTGGGCAAGCAGTTCATCCATATCGTCAAGCGTGCCGAACATCGGATCTATGCTCTGATAATCCGCGATATCGTAGCCGTTGTCGTCCTGCGGGGACTTGTAGACCGGGCTCAGCCACAGCACATCAACGCCCAAGTCGGCGAGATAATCCAAGCGGCGTGTGATGCCCTTGATATCGCCGAGGCCATCGCCATCGGTGTCTTGGAAGCTACGCGGGTAAATCTGGTACACCACGGCGTTCGCCCACCACGGGCTGGTGGACGCCCCATTCGTGCGGACACCGGCGGGAAGGGCCGGACGATTGAAATTGGTCATGGCAAGCTCCTTTGCTGTCTGGTGTTTTATTGCTGGGATTATCGTACGATGCATACGTTTTCATTCCTACTGCTGGCGTGCCGGGTGCGCGGGGAAAGATATTCGGGCAGGGTCGCAGGCGGCGGGGCGGGACGGGTGTGGTCGGGACGGGTGTAGGAGGGACAGCGGGATTGCAAGGAGATGGGGTCGCGGGCGGAATCACACGGTTGTGCGACCGGGCGGTTACACGGCGGGCAAATAGCCAGCACAGCGGGCACAGGACCGGAGATAAACCGACGGCGTGCCACCGACTGATCGCACGGCGGGCGGATACCGGCGACAACACGCAGGAAACCGGCCACACCCTGGTGCGACCGGGCAGTCGCACCGCAGACAGACACCACGGGACAGAACCGGCGGCGGGAGCGAAACCGAACGGCTGTGCGACCGGGCAGTCACACTGCGGACAGATACCGGCAGGCAGATACCGTCGGACGAGGCGGCGGAGGTCAAGCCGCCCTCGTCCGCCTACACATATCCGCCCGCGCTCAGAGCAGGCTTACCGCCGAGGATGATTGCTGATGCCGCAACACGTGGGGTCCGGGGTCCGATCAACATCAACCAGCAGCGCCTGACCGTACGAGAGATCGAACCGGGCATGATCACCCTGTTGCAGATGAACCACCGTGTCGCTATCCGGCCCGGATACCTTCATGGGGACATCCGCCGTCAAATCCACATGTTGCATCTGTCGCTGCCTCAGCCCGACGAACAGCATGCGTTCGCAACCGCCGAAACTTGCGCGGATGCCCAAGGGAACGTCAGACGACCGGGGATCATTCAGCAACGATTCCTCAACAAGCACGCCAGGAGCATCAGGATGGGGCACATGGCCGTCATTCTCAAGGACCCCGCGGAGGACAGACACGTCGGTATGTCCCAAGGCATCCGAACAGTACACAGGACCACCGCTGAATACGCGCGACAACACACTCGCCCTTGCATAGGGATGTTCGCTCCAGAACATATCCCAGTCCGGATAGACCAACTCACCAAGCAACAGTGAGCAATAGGCGTTCTGAATCAGATGTTCGTCCAGGGATTTCGGCTCCCGCGGGAGGAAATCATCACTTGTGCGGGCGACTTGCGCACGATCGCTGTGCCAGAAATTCTCCGGCGTCATGGCCATGCAGTTGATCAGCGCGGCATTCATCCGATCCGCCGCATCCTCAAGTCCAAGATGACGGCCGACCGTGGACTCACCGAAGCTTTCAGCCCCCATGGTCATCACGGATATCGAACCTTGGGAATCGACTTTCAGCACGTCGATGCCTTGCTCGCTCATCTTCGATTCCCAGGCGTTCCAGAACTGCGCAGCTTGATCATGAGTCGGCCCCGGCACCAGCGCCCCGGACGGGCAACGTGTCAAGCAGTCGCCGAAAGCGTCGGCGACTGGTCCGTCAGGATCAATACCGTTCCAATAGCCTTGGAACGCCTGCCATACGCCGACATGCTGGACGCCAAACCGTTGTTTCAGCACGTCGATTGTATGTCCCAACCCTTGCGGGAAACGCTCAGGATCGGCATCGAAGGAACGCAATTTCTGTTGAAGCCTGTCGACATCCGACCAACCGTCATCGATCAGCACCCAGGAGATGTGCACTCCCAAATCGTGGAATTCCTGCATCTTCTCGATGATCTGGCGCTCATTGACATCCTGCCCCAGCGAATCCCAAGTGCACCAGCCCAAGCCGGACAGGTTGTCCGGGAAAGATTTCCTCCTGCGAGTGCTGATGCCCGTACGCCCGGCTGCCGCGGATACGCACACCTGAACGGCACGGTACGGGGTTTCCGCCGATGCCATGAACCCTAACGTCGCTTCGATACGGGTCATTCCCATACGGTTCGAAGAGACCACGAATGTGATGCCTTGCTCGTCTCCTCTGATGTCAGTACGGGCATCGGCATCACACACCGCCAGCACCGCGCTCCATCGCACACTATCGTCACGGCCTTTCCACCGCCAGAGCAGCAACTGGGTGCCGAACGGAATTTGCGTGGGCGCAGAACACCATGCCGGTCGCATCCACCACTCCTTGTGCTGGTACAGCGCCAGAATCTGGCCGTCAGCAACGCCCACCCTGCAACTGACCCGCACCGCATCGCAGGGCGCGAATGAATCACAGGCGATGAATTGTTGCTCACGCTTCGCAGGTCCGGTCTCAGTGCAGATCGACAGACTCCAGACAGCATCGTCCCCACGGACAGGCTCGATATTCACTGCCGTTGCCGGAACGGCGCATTCCTTGCACTCATGCGTGTCTTCTTTCAGAATGCTGGATTGAACACGCACAACATCAATCGGGCATACGTTGTTCATCGGTTCTCCTTGCTACGAGATGCCAAGGTTCCGCGGAAATACCAGACCGCGGTTTCAGGCGGAACTTGCTTATCCGCACAATCCGTTATTTCCGGGCGCGAATTCAGCATGACAGTTGCGTCTTCCGGCAGGCGGATCGCATGGTCGGAAGAGAAATTCACCAAGACTTCCAATCCTGAAGACACTCTCCAGCCAAGACCGTATTCAGCATATTCGCCGTCCGCGAGCCATTCGGCTTCATCTCCTGGCCTAATCCAACGTCGACGCGCTGCGATAGCCGCCCGGTAGAGGTTCAGCATCGATCCCGGCAAGCGTTCCTGATTGGACACCGCATACCGCGCATACCATGCCGGTTGCGGCAGCCAAGGATGCCCGGACTGGCTAAACCCGAACGATACTGAATCGCTGTTCCAAGGCAGCGGCACACGGCAGCCGTCACGCCCTTTGAATCGATGCCCAGAACGCTCCCATATCGGGTCTTGCAAGTCCGCGGGCTGCAAATCAAGGTCCTCGGGTAGGCCAAGCTCATCTCCCTGATAGATGAACGCGGTGCCGGGCAGGCCAAGCATCAACAACGCATCGGCACGTGCGCGGCGTTCTGCCTGGGCGGGATCGATGCTCGGGTCGGTGCCGTTGGACGTGACCCAATGTTCGACGTCCGTTCCTTTGGGAAGCCCAATCCGTGAGGCCAGTCTTGGCACATCATGGTTTCCCAGCACCCAAACCGGCGCAGAACCCGCTGCGGCAGCGCATGCGCCAGTCCGCTCGATGATCTTCCGATAATCGTCCCGATCCCACGCCGCTTTCTGCAAGGAAAAGTCAAAAATCGACCCAAGTTCGTCCTGCCGGGCATACTGGTATACCCGCGGAGTGAACGGCGTCCAAGACTCCCCGACCGCATATTTCACCGGACTGTACCGGTTCAGCAGCTCACGCCATTGGCGATAGACCTCATGCACACCATCGCGATCCCATACAGGATCAGACCCGTCTGCCGCCTGCGGCGACATCAACGTCGGATCCGGCCGATCCCGCAGCGGCTCCTTCAGGTCCTTGACCAGCCCGTGGGACACGTCGATACGGAACCCGTCTACGCCTTGCTCGCACCAGAAACGGAGGATATCCAGGAAATCCTGCCGGACCTGGGGGTTATCCCAGTTCAGATCAGGCTGTTCCTTCGCAAACGAATGCAGGTAGTACCATCCGTCTCCACAAGGTTCCCACGCTGATCCGCCGAAATTGCTCAGCCAGTTCGTAGGCGGTTGTTCTCCGTGTTCTCCGCGCCCAACATGGAAAATATAGCGGTTCCGCTCCTTCGAGCCCGGCGCCGAGTGCAGTGCCTTGGTGAACCAAGGATGCTTGTCCGAAGTATGGTTGGGCACGATATCAATGATGACGCGTATTCCCCGTTCGTGCGCGCCTGCAACGAGATCGGCAAACTGCTGCAGTGTTCCGAACCTGGGATCCACGCCGCAATAGTCGGCGACATCATACCCACCATCCGCAAGCGGCGAGGGGTAGAACGGAGTCAACCACAATGCGTCCGCACCGAGGTCATGCAGGTAGTCCATCTTGTCGATGATGCCGCGGAAGTCGCCTTCCCCGTCACCGTTGGCATCATTGAACGACCGGGGGTACACCTCGTAGACCACGGCGTTTCTCCACCAATCATCAGCATTGTCCTCGGCCATCGGTCATCCTTTGACGGAGCCCGCAAGCATGGCACGGATGAAGTACCGCTGCAGGATGATGAACAAGATCATCGTCGGGGCCATAATCAGCAGAGCGCCTGCGTTGAGGAGCACGACATCGGTCTGATACTGGCCGACGAAGGACTGCAGGGCGCCTGCCATCGTGCGCTTGTTCGGATCATCTTCCAACACGACCGCGAGAAGGAACTGATTCCATGTCGCCAAGAATGTCAAGATACCCAGCGATGAGAGCGCAGGAAGAGCGAGCGGCAGCTGCACTGAGACGAATGTCCGGAAGTGTCCGGCACCGTCGATGCTTGCCGCCTCGATCAAATCGCGGGGCATCTGCTCGAAGCAGGACCGCATCCACACGATGCCGAATGGGATGTTGAGACCGATCAGGGGCAACATCAACGCCAGTCGGGTATTGAGTATGCCCATGTCGCTGATTTCGTAATACAGCGGAGTGACCAGGGTTTCAAACGGAATGGTCAGGCCAATCAGGAACAGGAAGTAAATCAGGCCTTTGCATGGCACGCTGAGATGGGCGAACGCGTAGCCGCCCAGAGAGCATAGGATTACCACGCTCGGGACCACGACAACCACCAGCAGCATGCTGTTCAGCAGCAACGGGGTGATATTCGCCATCTTCCAAGCATCCACGAAATTATGCCACTGCGGGTGAGCGGTGAATTGGATACCTTCAGGAGTTGAACCTTGCGGTTGAATCGCCGCGGAAAACATACTCACGAAAGGCATGATGCAGAACACGATAGTCAGCGCGAGCATGATGCCGCCGATTACCTTCGTACTTTTGGACTGCTCCATCGCGATCACTTATCCTTCCCATTGACCAAACGTTGCAAAGGCACCACAATCAGCAGGACCAGCACCATCAACGCGACAGCCAGCGCCGACGCGAGGCCCACACTTTGCTGGGTGAACGCCAGCCGGTATACCTGGACGCCCGGCACCATCGTCGAAGTTCCCGGTCCACCCTGCGTGGACATATAGACCACGTCAAAGCTCGCCAATGCCGCGATAATCGTCATCGTCAGGCATACGCCGATTTGCCCGCGCAAGCCGGGGAGTGTGATGTAGAAGAGCTGTCTCCACCACCCAGCTCCGTCCAAGCTCGCCGCCTCATACAGCGATTGGTCGATGTTCCCGATGCCGGAAAGCAGCAGAACCACGCAGAACCCGAGTTGGAGCCAGAACCCGATGACGCCGACGGCATTCAACGCGGTTGCCCTGTCGCCAAGCCAAACATGAGTGGCATCACCAAGCCCGACTGCACGGAGCAGCTGGTTGACCGTGCCCTTGTCGGCAAGCATCCACGTCCACGCGACACCTGCCGCCGCGCCCGCAATCACGCAGGGCAACAACTAGCTCGGCACGACGGGCGCAGGATGTGAGAGGCGAAAAGCGGAGACGGGAGGCGGGAGATACCCCAGTGTCGTGCGACTGGGTGGTTGCATCGGGCGAGGAAAAACAGACCGAGGGGCCTGTGAATGTGCATCACAGGCCCCTCGGCGGGAGAGAACAGTTGGACGGAAGTGGATGGGGAGAGTAGGAAGGCGGCGGGCTTTCCTTACCCCATTGGGCTTTCCGGATTCGGGATTGCCGAACTCGTTGTCCGATGAGGGCTTTCGTCTATTTCACCGGATCCGGCAATTATTGACGGCCTACGGTCGGCGGGATTTTTACCGGGGCGGGGACTATCCCCCGCCCCGGCGCCGTGAACGGAAAGCCCACTGGGCTTTCCCTTACTTCACGGGATCCGGCAATTTTGGGCGGCCTACGGCCGACCACATTTTTCCCGGGCGGGGGGCGCACCCCGCCCGGCGCCGTGAACGGAAAGCCCACTGGGCTTTCCTTTACTTCACGGCGCCCCTCATCACACCGCTGACGACCCAGCGCTGAGCGAAGACGTAGACGATCAGGATCGGGGCCATCGCCATCAGGTAGCTGGAGAACGCCATCGGATAGTTGGTCGCGAACTGCGAGCTGAACACGTACTGAGCGAGCGGAATCGTCTGGTTGGACTGGTCCGTCAGCACAATCAGCGGCAGCAGGAAGTCGTTCCAAGCCCACAGCGCGGTCAGGATGCCGATCGTCGCGTTGATCGGGCTCATCAGCGGGAAGATGATCTTCCAGAAGATCTTCCACGTGCTCGCGCCATCCACGCGCGCCGCCTCCTCGAGCGACGGCGGGATCGAGCGAATGAAGCCGGTCGCGATGAACAGGTTCGTACCCAGACCGAGCGTCATGTACAGCAGAATCAGACCGAACTGGTTGTCCAGATGCCAGGCGCCCATCTGCTTGGCGATCGGCAGCATCACCACCGGGAACGGCACGAACATCGCGGCGATGAAGAAGTAGTACAGGAAGCGGAAGAAGCGCTTGTCCATGTTGCGGGCGACGGCGTACGCCACGAAGGTGTTCGTCAGCAGCGTGAGCACCACCGCGGCCACCGTGATGATCGCGGAATTCAGCGCTGCCCGCGGATAATCGACCTTCGCCGAAGCATCCGCGAAATTATGCCACTGCCAGGACGTCGGCAGGCTGAAGGTGCCCGCCTCGGCCGGTGTCTTCAACGCCGTGACGATGGTGAAATACAGCGGGATCAGCACGGTCAGCGCCAGCACCACGGTCAGTGCGGTCAGCCACCAATTAATCCGATGATCCTTGTGGAATGTCTTGTCTTTCATGATGTTCCTTTCCCCTCTGTCAGTCGGGCTTCAGCGCACGGCTGTCAGATCTGCTCCTTGCTTCTCGAGAATCCGAGCTGGATGAACGCGACAATCGCGAGGACGATGAAGAAGATCACCGCATTGGCTGTCTGATAGGCGTATTCACCGCCGGTCAGACCACCCTTCCAGATGAGGTAGGTCACGGTTTCGGTGGAGGAATTCGGGCCGCCTTCCGTCAACGCGACCACCTGGTCGAAGGTGCCCAGCGCGTTCTTGAGCGACAGCACGAGATTGATGGTCACGAACGCCCCGATCAGCGGGAAGGTAATCTTCCAGAACTTCTGCCACGCATTCACACCGTCGATTGAAGCGGCCTCGTAGAGTTCGTCGTCAATGGTCTGCAAACCGGCGATGTACAGCAGCGTGGAGTAGGCGACGCCCTGCCATACGGCGAGGAACACCACAGGAACCCAGGCATACTGTTCGCTGGTCAGCATCGATTCGGACAACCAGCCGATGCCCAGCGCCTTGCCGAGCGCGGGAAGCGGCGTCATGAAGATGTACTTGAACACGTAGCCAATGACCAGCGTGCCCAGAATGTACGGGATGAAGAAGATCGCGCGGAACCCGTTCTTGAACGCGATCTTGCTGTTCAGCAACACCGCCAGGAACATCGAGATCACGTTGATCAGCACCGTAATGATAATGGCGATGAAGAAGGTGAACAGGTAGGCGTGGCCGACGCGGTCATCGCTGAACAACGCCTGGTAGTTGCGCAGGCCGACCCACTTGAAGTTGCCGTACCCTTGCGAGTTCGTGAACGAGTAGCCGATGCCGCGAATGAACGGGACATACAGGAACACCGCGAAGATAATCGCCGCGGGGACGGTCATCCAGTAGTAGGCGCGGTCGACCTTGCGCTTGGAGAACGCGGTCTTGCGCTTCTTAGCCGGCTTGTCCGACGCCGCCGGCTGCTTCGACGATACGACTGTTGCAGACATGCTATTTCCTTTCTCCATGTCCGATTACTCGACTTACTCGACCGTGCGAGCTTGGACCTTGTCCCATTCCTTCTGCATCGAGTTGATGAAGCGGGGGACGTTGCCGCTGATCACCATGGTCTGCAGGTAGCCGCCGAGGTTGATGGACGACGGGATGTAGTGGTCGCAGAAGTCAACCACGTCGTTGCTTTCGAAGAACGGGCGGATGCCTTCCAGCGCCTTGTTGCCGAAGTAGGTGTCCTTGAGCGGGGAAATAGCGGACTGGGCCTTCGCGTAGGCGTTCAGCTGCTTCTTGCTCATCAGGAACTTGATGAACTTCATGGCTTCCTTCGGATGCTTGGTGTCGGCGCCCATTGTGAGCATCACGTCATCGCCTGCGGTGAGCTTCTGCTCCTTGGCGTTGTTGCTGGCCGGCATCTGCGCGAACCCGAGGTCAATATCAGGGTTGATCATCGTGATCTGCGGAATCGCATACGTGCCGAGCGGGATAATCGCCGCCGTGCCCTTCGCGAAGTTCTGGGTGGCCTCCTGATAGGTGACACCCTTGTCGGACGTCGAATAGGAGTACATTTCGACTTCCTTCTTCGCGGTTTCGGTCCAGATTGTCTTGAAGTCGGTCTTGCCTTCCTTCAGTTTCGTGTACTCGGATTCCGGGACGAGCGTACCGGCGAGCGAGGCGAGCGGCGCCTGGGTGGTCCACGCGTCCGCGACACTGGCTTGCACCGGGTTGATACCCGCAGCCTTGAATTTCTTCAGCATGGCAATAAATTCGTTCCAGGTCTTGGGCGGATTGTTCGGATCAACGCCGGCCTTACGCCACAGCGTCTTGTTGTAGATGTAGCCGGATGCGTTGCCGGAGAACGGAAGACCATACAGACGCTTCTTCGCCGGGTCGGTGGTCTGTACCAGGTTCTTGGCGATCTGGACCATGCCAGGATTGAGTTCGTCAACAATCGGGTCGTCAGTGAAATCATGGAACACACCGGAGGCGGCGAACATGCCGAAGCTGATATCGCCGTTGAACGTGATGACATCCGGAACGCGGTTCTTCACGAACCTGGTGCGCAGATCGGTCTGCGCGTTCGCGGAATTATTGATGTTGATGCGGATGTTCGGATTCTCCTTCTCGAACTCCTCCGCCATCTTCTTGAACTGGTCGGCGGCCTCGGACTTGAACTGGAAGAAATCCAACGTCACCGTCTGCGCGTTCGACGCACCACACCCAGCGGCGCCAAGACCCATCACCGCGACACATGCCACGGTGAGGGCCCTGCGAAGTACCGACCTGAGCGTTCCGCGTCCTGAATGGGAATCCGTCTTCATGAAGACTCCTTTGCCTCTTCCATACCGCAACACCATCGCCGCGGCTTTGTTTGTGATTGCAAGCATACGCGACTGCGGATTTCATTCCCAGCCCCTGCGCGCCTCTTGCATGAGGAAAGAAAAACACGGTATTTTAATGTATTGAGAAAGAAAATGCAGGATATCAGATGCGAGGCCATGAGAACAAGGACGTATCCTCGCACGCCGGCGATGGACCCCACAGGCAAGGAGCAGTGATGACGACACACGAGACGGATACGCGGAAAACCGCGGAATCAGGCGATGAGCATGAACACACGACAGACGTCCAATGGTTCACCGGCTCCCCGCAAACCCACCGGGTGGCCCGCGCCATTACACAATACGGGCCCATCGCACGCACGACCCTGGCCCAACTTCTCGGGCTGTCACAAGGGGCGTTGTCGCGCATCACCAGCGACCTGATCTACGAAGGTGTCATCGAAGAACTTCCCGGTGACACCACAGAACAAGGCAGACTCCCGCAAGACTTCATACCGAAAGAATCACGCGAAAAACGCGGCCGCCCGCAGACCAATCTGCGGTTGCGCGCCGGCGAGCGCACTTTCCTCGGCATCAATATCCACGGCTCCGAGGCGAGTATTGTGGCTGTGGACGCGCTGTGCCGGCCGGTCGGGCCATGCCGCACGGTGACACTTGAATCCACCAAGCCGCAGGATGTCGCCGCGACCATCGGCACGGCGATTCGCAAATACCGTTCGGACGTCACGCCGAGCCCGGTAGCCGTAGGGATGAGCTTCGGCGGGCATGCGGAAGACGACCGGTATGTGACGTATGCTCCCTTCCTGCATTGGGACGGGCGGGTCGATGCCGCCGGGGCGATTGAACAGACGAGCGGGCTGCCCACAGCGGTGTTCAACGACCTCGATTCGCTGTTACTGTATGAAAGCTGGTTCGGCGCCGGCATCGGCGTGCGACGGTTCGCTGTGGTCACGATAGGTGCGGGCGTCGGGTACTCGCTCGCCGAGGACGGCATGCCTGTGGACTACCCTGATAAAAGCTATGGGCTGGCCGGGCATATCCTCGTGGACCCCGAAGGGCCACGCTGTTACGCGGGTCACACCGGCTGCTCGCAATGCCTGACCAATGATTCGCTGGCCGAGGAATATTCAGGCATGGTGGGGCATATGGTCACCTTCGACCAGTTCGCCGCCGACGCACAGGAAGGGACCGCGCAGGCACGACAGTTGCTCAACCGCCTGTGCTTCCGCCTTGGCGTGTTGGTGTCTACGGTCGCGAACTTCGCGATGCCGTCAAAAGTGCTGATCAGCGGGGAATCATCGTTCCTCGCGAAAATGAACCAAGAATCGATTCGCAGCGGCATCAACTGGTATCGCCCCAGCCAGGCGGCGACCGTCGACTTCGAAATCCTTGACTTCTCTTGGGAAAGCTGGGCGAAAGCCGCGGCCGCACGGGCGATCGCACGGTATATCGGGTGAGGCGGGGTGGCCATGGCGCGCGCTGCCAATCGTGCCCCATGTATTTCACAGGCTGTTGTGTGAGGATTCACTCACACAACGGACTGTATAGGGCCGGTCAAACAAGCGAAATCGTGTTTCTACCGGTCAGTTTGTGAGCGCATCCTCACACGATGACGCTCAGACGTGTCGAATTCTCAGTTTCGATGCCATCCACCTGCCATTGTGTGAGCGGATCCTCACAAAGTGGGCACCGGAAACCGCTAAATCAGCGATTCGGAGCGCCCAACCCGCCAGTTTGTGAGCCGATCCTCGCACGATGACGGGGCTGCGCAGCCGACAGACCGTCGACCACACAGCCCCGAACCGCATTCAGGACCCGCGCCGCATCCCCTACTGCAGCTGGTAGGTGTGCGAGACCTTGGCGCCCGAGAAGTCAAGGGTGCCACTCACTTCAACATCCACAGGCGAATCATCCTGAAGCACGTAGCCAACGCTCACCTGCTGGGTGGCACCGGGCTGAATCTCCTGAAGGCTGGCGTTGGAATCATAGCCAGCCGGCGCTTCCGTATAGATCGCCATGTCAAGCTCCTTGCCGTTTTGGAAGGCCTTCGCCGACGTTGCCACCGAGAACACTTGGTTCTTGTCGGTGTTATTCGTCCACTCGTAGGTCACCAGCACGGTCGGCTGGCCGTTATAGTCGGCCCCGGACTTGGCGGCAGACACGATCTTGACATGAAGTTTGCCAAGATCGCCCTCAGTATCCTGCGCCCCGGACGCCGCAGCTGAAGAAGACGACGAATCGCCGCTGTCCTTCTTCGCGCCAGACGAGGCAGACTGGGATGTGGTGGAAGACGTGCCGAGCGCATCATCGAGCGCCTTGCCAGTCGCCTGCTGCATCACCAGCGTAATCACCATCGCCAGCACCGTCAGGACGACGGCGGCAATCGCAAGTCCCCTGCCGCGACGCTTGCCGCCACGCTTGGTCGCGACCAAGCCGATGATGCCGAACACCAGACCGATGATGCCGAGAATGAACGCGACATTGTTGATAATCGGGATGAAACTGAAGATGATGCCAATAATGCCGAGGACCAGACCGGCGACCGCGCTGGCACTCAGCTTGCGCGGGACGTCATCATCCGGGTCGCCGCCTGGCACAGGCTGCGGGTACACGGTGTTCGGCGGGAGCGCCCCAGGAGTCGCCGGCATCGTGGGTGCAGCTTGCGGCTGCGGTGAATATACGGTCTGAGGGCTGCCGTACGGCTGAGTCCCATACTGTTGGTTGTCGTCCATGTCATCCTCGCTTTTCTCTTCCGATCAGGACAATCCCCACGCTACGGGTTGGGAAGAGAAGCGGAAAGTGTACGACAGGCCGTGCCGATATGCCCGAAAGGACAATGGCGGCGCGACAATTCACTGAGTACAGTGGACAGCATGAGCGAAGCAGGAGGGTATCCGGGCGGCGAACCCAACAAGCAGATGGGTGCGGGGACCATCGGGTCATTGGGGACAGCAGGAGCCCCTCAGACACCTCGTGCTATGCCATCCGCACCAGTCGGGCATCAATCACCATATGGTTACGGCGGCGGCCCATCACAGGGCACGTTCCAAGGTGCATACCAGTACCGGCAGCCGTACACGACACAGCAACCCCGGCGGTTTCAGCAACCAGCGCAACCGGCGCAACCTCAGCAACCGCAACCACAACCACAACCATACATGGCGCAACACCCGTACACGATGCCCCGGCAGCACGCCGAAAGAACCGATACTGGCGCATCGGGCAACGGGAAAACCCGCCGCATCACCATCACAACGGTGATGCTCGCATGTGCGATTGCCTGCGGAATCGTGCAACCGGCGTTCATCTACGAAGGCATGTCCGCATGGCATAACGATATCGGCATGTTCTGGTCGTTGATCGGCTTGGTTGCCGGTGCCGCACTACCCTTCCTGCTGCGCAACCGCGACGAGAAACCGGAATTCGTTTGCCTGATTACCACCATCGTGACCATCTGCCTGCCCATCAGTCCGCTGACCACGCTTATGGCACAAAGTGCGCTGATTGCTCGTCGCGACCCGGATCGCCGTATCTACGGACTCATCGCGCTCAGCAGCGCGGCAACCGTCATCTCCCGCCTGCGCGATGCCTTGATGCCAGCCGAATACTCCATCATCGGCACCATGTTGTCCAGCACCAACGATCAAGGACACGTCGTCCACGCGGCAAGCCAACCGAGCATGCTGTGGTCAGGCTTGCTTCTCGCCGTGATATCCATCGCCATCGCGGTAATTGTCGGCGTAGCGAACCGCAACACTTCACGTGCCCGGCGCGCCCAGCGGCAGGCGGCGCAACAGCAGGATCGCGCGCAGATGCTGCAATCCGACCTCGCCAACCAGCAGCTGGCGGATGCGATCGCCACGGAGGCGCATGACACGCTTGCGCACAGCCTGTCGCTTATCGCAGTCAACGCCTCGGCACTGCAAGTGCAATGCGGGGCGCTTGAAGCCGGCAATATCACCGACCGGCAGCTGCATGACATCGCACAGCGCGCCGAAGATATCCGCAAGCAGGCAGCGGGAGCGTTGGACGAAGCGCACAGCATCATCGATCTGCTGCGCAATCCGAACAAAGCCCGACAAACGCTCGGACCGGACGACACCACGTCACTGTCGCGTGAATCATTAAGCGGCCTGATTGCCGACGCGAAAGCCGCGGGCGCGCACATCGACACTTGGATTGACATCCAGGACATGGGCGCCATCCACCCGGATATCGCGAAAATCGCCTACCGCACAGTCCAGGAGGGGCTCACCAACGCGCGGCGGCACGCCCCCGGGCAGACCATCGAGCTGGAGGTCACCTGTTCCGCCGGGCACGGCATCGGCGTGCATATCAGCAATCCGACCGGCGTGCAGACACCCGGGCATGCCACCAGCAGCGGGAGCGGCAGCGACATCAGGAACACGGCTGCCAACGGCAACGAGACCAGCAACAAACCCGACGCCAAGCCCGCAGGCGGCAACGGCTTGCGTGGCATCCGCCAACGCGTGGCGGCCTTCGGCGGTACCTGTACGTGGGGAACCGACCAGCGCGGCGTCTTCCATCTTGACGTGACACTTCCGCCGGGAAACACCGCGCAACAGGCATCCGGAGCGAAACACCCGGGAATGGGCACCGCACGTTGAACAGCGAATCGCCGGTATCGGCATTCCCGGTATCATGGAGCTGTGCGGACACAAGAGAAGACGGAACAGCCAGATGGTGCGGCGGCAGGCGGTGAAGCCCCGGCAACCGTGATCATCGCCGATGACGACCCCATGATCTGCCAGACCATGGCGTTGATCCTGCAGGACTATTCCCGCGGCCGGATCCGCGTACTCGACACCTGCGCGGACGGCGTGCAGGCCGTTGCCGCCGCCGAACGCGACCATCCCGATGTCATGCTCATGGACATCGACATGCCCGCCATGGACGGGATCGAAGCCACCGACCGCGTGCGACGCGTCAGCCCGGGCACGCACGTATTGATCCTCACCTCGCTCAGCCCGCAACGCACGGTGGAACGCGCCGTGGAAATGGGTGCGGAAGGCTTCATTTCAAAAACCGACGCACCGCAAACCATCATCGAACGCATCATCGCCGTGCGTGACGGCGAACCGCAATTCAATCAGGCCGCGCAACGCCAGCTGCTGGACGATATGTCGAGTGCACGCCTCAACGCCCGCGAGGACGAAGCCAGACGCATGCTCGACAGTCTACCCGAGCGGGAGCGGGAAACCGTGATTCTCGCAGCGCAAGGCATGAGCAATCAGGAAATCGCCGAACGGATGTTCATATCCGAACGCACAGTAAAAGCGCATTTGTCCAGCGCCAGCGAACGCCTGAGCATGAACCGGGTGCAGCTGGCGAGGCTGGTGGAACGGGCCGGAAGGTGAAGACGGAAAGTAAAGCGGGAGGCAAGCGCCGTCTGAAGTGCTGCTGTCAGCGTTCGGCATTGCGGTGCGGGAGCCGTTTTGCCAAGGCGGGGGTCACGTTCACGGCGGCCCACACGGAACGCACGCCGATCACGCATAGGTAGACGGCGAACAGGTTGGCGCCCATGCGAGCGCTGATAGAGCCGGCAATCCACGTGCCGGCGGGGGTCAGACATGCCGCGACCACGCCGATAATCAAGCCATCACGCAGGTTGACCAGGCCGCGCCGAACATTCGCGACACTGCCGGCGATCGCGTTCGGGATCATCATGAGCAGGGACGTGCCGCGGGCCACCAGGTCGCTCGCGCCGAACGCCAGTGACAGCGCCGGCACGACAATCGCCCCGCCGCCGATACCGAGCAAGCCGGACAGCGTGCCGACGAACACGCCGAGCAGCACCAGCAGAGCGCCGGTCAGGAACGTCATATGAATCGTGCCGTCACGCGATGGTGTGCCGACGATCTGCGAGACAATCACGAATACGAGAAATGCCGCGAACGCCCAGCGCAACACCATTTCCGGCAATCGTGACAGCAGCCAGCTGCCGAGTTGCGAGCCGATAATCGTGCCGCAGGCGAGCAGGAGTGCGGCAATCCAGTCCACATGGCCGGATTGCGCGTACGAAATCACGCCGGCGATGGCCGTCGGTATGATCGCGGCGAGCGACGTGGCGACCGCATGCCGTTGCGTCAGGCCGAGCCAGACAAGCGCCGGGACGATAATCGTCCCGCCGCCGATACCGAACAGGCCGGACATGAGGCCCGACAGCATGCCCACCACCATAAGCGCCGCGATACGGCGAGGCAGATTGCCGCCAAGCGCGTCATG
Source organism: Bifidobacterium thermacidophilum subsp. thermacidophilum DSM 15837 (assembly GCF_000426425.1). Classification (NCBI taxonomy): domain Bacteria; kingdom Bacillati; phylum Actinomycetota; class Actinomycetes; order Bifidobacteriales; family Bifidobacteriaceae; genus Bifidobacterium; species Bifidobacterium thermacidophilum. Next base: position 382,616 of record NZ_AUFI01000007.1, on the reverse strand, counting down.
GTCCTGGGTGTTGGAATACGCCATGGCTGTCCTTTCTCTCGTCCCGTACATAGGTATGCGTGATGCGCAGTGTGATTTGGCGCCAACTGTAGCGCGTATGTCCTCTGCAGAGTGCCGTCGTTTCATCTCCTGACTATCCGCGACGACTGTCCGGCGTCGGTCCGACGACTGTCCGGCAACGCACACCTGCACCTCGATTCTTTTCTTGCGCAGTGCAGGCGACACGCGACATAGGACAAGGAAAACGGGAACACATACCATGCTGCGAAGAAACCGGGTCAGCGGATTCGATGAATACGATACACTGAACCGGTACAGTACCAGCCCATCCACGGACAACGGCAGGCCGACAACTACAGGCCAGCAACGACCGACCAAAGGAGTGCAATGACGCGCATCACCATCATCCCCGGAACAGCGAACGACGGCACCGACCTGACCGCCGTGTACGCGGAGAACGCCGCTGCCAACGTAGCGTTCGCACTGATTTTCCCAGGCAAGGCCCTCCCCCGGTTCGTCCACTGGGGGCGCCCACTGACGCACCCGGAAACCCTCGTGCACCTGTATGACGCACTCAAACCGCAACGCGTGTCCGGCGCGCTGGACAACACCGCCTGGCCAAGCATCCTGCCCACGCAGGCCGAAGCGTGGATCGGCGCCCAACGCATTGACCTCCGCCGTGACAGCCGTGAGACCTTCTGCGATTTCTCCGTTATCGCCATCAGCCCCGCCGTCGGCGACAACGAGGGCGCTTCCATGATCAGCGTCGACATGCAAGACGCCGACCAGCAGGTCGCCCTGCACTGGACCTGCGAACTGACCGATTCCGGCCTGATCCGCCAGTGCGCCACCGTCACCAATCTCGGCGACGGCACCCTGGACGTCAACGGCATCGAACTCGGCTATCCCCTGCCCCAGCAGGCCGTCGAAATCCTCACCACCACCGGCCACCATCTGCACGAGCGTTCGCCACAACGCCAACCACTCACCGTCGGCCGCTTCGAGAAGCTTTCCATGGCCGGACGCCCCGACTTTGACGCATCCCTGCTCCTGACCGCCGGCGCTCCCGGTTTCGGTTTCGAACACGGCGACGTGTATTCCGTGCATGTGGGTTGGAGCGGCAACAGCGTGCTGTCTGCAGAACGTCTGCCCTACACGCAGGGTGTGATTGGCGGCGGCGAGAAGCTGTTCGGCGGCGAAATCACACTGGAGCATGGCGGCCAATACACCACGCCGTGGGTGTATGGCGCGTTCGGCACCGGGCTGAACGAGATCGCCCACCGCTTCCACGAGTTCGTGCGCGCGCAGCACCCGAATCTCGCCAGCAAGCCGCGTCCGGTCATCCTCAACACGTGGGAAGCCGTCTATTTCCAGCATGATTATGACACGCTTGTCCGACTCGCGGACAAGGCCGTGGACAGCGGTGTGGAGCGGTTCGTCGTGGATGACGGATGGTTCGGCGCCCGGCGCGATGACACCGCCGGCCTCGGCGACTGGCAGGTCTCACAGGATGTGTGGCCCGACGGCGCAAAAAGCCTCAAGGCGTTGGCCGACTACGTGCACAGCAAGGGCATGGAGTTCGGCCTGTGGTTTGAGCCGGAGATGGTCAATCCGAACTCAAACATGTTCCGCAACCACCCGGATTGGGTACTGCGCCCCGCCCCCGGCCGCCTGCCGATGCAGGGACGTTCCCAGCAAGTCGTCGATCTGACCAATCCGGACGCGTACGATTACGTGTTCGGCGCGATGGACCATCTGGTCGGCGAACTGGGCATCGACTACATCAAATGGGATCACAACAAGCTCGTCACCGAAGCGGTGTCCCCGCGCTCCGGCAAGCCAGCCGTGCACGAACAGACGCTCGCCGTATACCGAATCTACCGCGATCTGAAACTCGCGCATCCCGGACTCGAAATCGAAAGCTGTTCCTCCGGCGGCGGCCGTATCGACCTGGGCATCCTGCGCTACGCCGACCGTGTCTGGGCATCCGACTGCGTGGATCCGGTGGAGCGTGCAGACATCCAGCGCTACACGTCATTGTTGGTGCCGCCCGAAATGATCGGTGAGCATGTGGGCGCCAGCCCCGCACATTCGACGCATCGCGCGACCAGCCAAGACCTGCGTATGGATATGGCGTTCTTCGGGCATATGGGTATCGAATGGAATCTGCTCAAGGAGCCGCAGGAGGACTTGGACAAACTGGCCGCGTGGGTGCGCGCATACAAGGAGCATCGCTCTATGTTCGAAACCGGGACGACAGTGCATGCGGATACCGCGGATCCGGCAGTGCGCCTGGACGGCATTGTCAGCGCCGACCGCTCGCACGCCGTGTACCGTTTCACGCAGCTGACCACGTCACAGACCTACCCGGCGGCACCGGTCGATCTTCCCGGACTCGACGCGGATGCCGTGTACCAGGTCAAGCCGCTATCGGTCAGCCTTGATCTCGACGCCGACGGCATCGGCAACGGTCAGTCCGCGCTCGGCTGGTGGACCGCCGACGGTGTGACATTGCCTGCGGTCGCGCTTGAAACCTATGGCGTCCGTCCGCCAAGCCTGCACCCAGCGCAAGCCGTGCTGTTCGAGGCCGTGCGGGTGTGACTTCGCATGTCATGTCACATGCGTGCGCTTGGGGTGCGCGCGTGTGACATGACGTGATATCTCAGCCGAGACGGTCCAATTCACCGCCTGAGGCTGAAGAAATCCGCGAGCAGACGTGCGCACTCGTCCTCGCATACTCCCCCATATACTTCAGGGAATGAGCCGACATGCGGATCGCGCGGGATATCCCACACTGAACCGCATGCACCCAATTTGGCATCCCACGCACCGAACACGATACGCCCGATATGGGTTTGCAGGCACGCTCCGGCACACATCGGACACGGTTCCAAGGTGACAACTAGCGTACAATCGGCAAGATTCCAGTTCCCCAAGGTCTTAGCGGCTTGACGCATTGCCTCGACCTCGGCGTGGGCCAATGGATCGCCGCCGCGCTCGCGCAGGTTGCGGCCACGACCAATGACAGCGCCATCAGCACCGATGACCACCGCCCCGACCGGCACCTCCCCCTCACGCGCAGCCTCGCGCGCAAGACCCAGCGCCAGCCGCATCGGCCCGTCTAGCGTCTCGCTTACCGTTGCACGACTTCCCGTTTCCGCCATATCAGCCAGTCTAGCGGCAAGCTTCGCGCACCAGCCACCTGCCCAATCTGCGTGCCGCCTATCTCCAGTTGATACGCAATCAGCACACGGTCTGCCTACAGTCAGTCCACAACTATTCCTCAGCACGCAGCGAATAAAAAATCACCTGCGCCCGGTACGCTGGAAGTATTCGTGCGTGCCATGCGGCAACCCCAAACGGCAACGCAACGCACCACAGCCCACGCCCACTGCTTACCAGTCCAAGGAAGGCGGCATCATGACGGAACTGACCCTCGTACTGTGCATCGTCGGCGCGGTCGTGGTGTCATCATTCCTCAGCCGGTTCATTCCCAAAGTATCCACGCCGCTCGTGCAGATCGTGCTGGGAGCAATCGCGTCGCAACTCCCGTTCTTCCCAGATGTCACCCTCGACCCGGAACTGTTCATGGTGCTGTTCATCGCGCCGCTGCTGTACCTCGAGGCGCGCAGCATCAACAAGACCTCGCTGCTGAAGAACCTGAAACTGTCACTCTCGCTGGCCATCGGGCTCGCCATCGCCACCATGGTAGCCGTCGGCTACGTGACGCACGCCGCTTGGCCCGCGGTACCGCTTGCCGCCGCCCTCGCACTGGGCGCGGCGCTCGGCCCGACCGATGCGGTCGCCGTGACATCGCTCAGCCACGAGGCCACCCTGAGCGAACGCCAGCACGGAATTCTCGAAGGCGAATCCCTGTTCAACGACGCCTCCGGCATCGTCGGGTTCCAGTTCTCAATCCTCGCGGCGACCACCGGTACATTCTCGGTCGGCGCTGCCGTCGGCGAGTTCGTCGTCTCCTTCCTCGGCGGCACCCTGCTCGGCTTGGCGTTCGGAGTCTTCGCCAACTGGCTGTTCGGACTGATGCGCTCGTTCGGCTGGGAAACCACCACGTCACGCATCCTGATGGAGTTGCTCCTGCCGTTCCTGCTGTATCTGGGCGCGGAGGCGGTCGGCGTTTCTGGCATTCTCACGGTTGTAGCCGCCGGGCTGATTGCTCAATATGATCGCAGCGGTGTGGGCCCGGATGTCGCCCGTACCAACATCGTGTCATCCAGCGTGTGGGCGGTGCTGTCGTTCGCATTGAACGGTTCCGTGTTCATCATGCTGGGCATGATGTTGCCGGACGTACTGGGCACCACATGGGCCGACCCCACGAAAAGCAACACCATGCTGCTGGGGATCATCGCACTGGTATCCGTTGTGGTGGTCGCCATGCGGTTCGTGTGGGTGGCCGCCATGCTGCGTATCGCCCGCGACCAGCGCACCGGACGGCGACGCCGCATGACCTCGGAACGGTGGCGTTCCGCCGCGATCATGACCTTCGGCGGGCCAAAAGGCACCATCACCCTGTCCCTGATGTTCACCATCCCGTACACCATCGCCGATGGCGCCGATTTCCCGATGCGCGACGAACTGATATTCGTGGCTGCCGGCGTCATCATCGTGACCCTGCTGCTGGTGAACTTCCTGCTGCCGCTGCTCGCGCCCACCCACCTGCACAGCACCAAGGAGATGGACGACATCACCGTGGAAGTGCTGCGCCAGACCGTGGAGGAGCTCGCCCGCCGCGTCACCCCGGAGAACCGGCGAGCCGTCCTCGCGGTCATCGACTCATACACCAAGCGCATCACCCGGCTCAAGCACCGCATCGGCAGCGCCGACCCGCAAGGCTTCGAAGCCCTGCAAATCGAGGCGTTGCAATGGGAGAAAGACTTCCTCAAGCAGCGGATCATCGACCTGAAAAACGAGGAGCCCGCAACCCCGGCGGCAACACACCAGCGCGACCTGCATATCGAAGCCTGCGAGCGCATGCTCGACCAGTTGATGACCACGTTGCGCCATGCGACAGCGGGGTCAAGAAATTCGCAGGCGGTCTCGCAGATTCGCGGTCGGTTCCGCGCGCTGCAACGCCGGGTATCCCTGTTGGCGCGGCGGATTTACGGCAAAATTCTGCGCACGGCACCGCTGATGAGCGAGGATGAAATCTACGCGGCCGTGCGCGTCACCCAGCTTGAGGCGATTCATGTGGTGATCGGCAAGCTGTATGAGCAGATGCATGCGGGCACCTACAATACCGAGGATTGTTCGGCGCTGATCCTTGATTATCAGCGTGCCGAGGCTTCCCTGCGCAACCGGCCGAATATGGAGCGCAGCGCGGAGACCATCAACGAGGTGGAGGATGTCAAGCGCAACAGTTATGCGATTGAGCTGGGCATCATCCAGGACCTGTTCGAGGACGGACGGATTAATCGCGCCCAGTTGAGGCACCTGCGTCGCAACGTGTATGTGATGCAGGTGGACGCGGACTCCGGCGTGTGAGCGAATCCTCACACAACGGCGCTCGTCGCACGGCACAGTGGCCCGTTCGCCGAGCGCCCACGATTCCTCGCCGCCGCCACGCGGCTCACAGCATACCGGACGTGATGTTGTGCAGCATCAGCCACTGGCGCAAATCGTTGAACTCCTGCAGACTCACCGCGTGATCAAGCCCGCGATAGCTTTTCTCCGTCAGCCAGGTGTGTTCCTCCAGCCATGCGGACATCGCGTGGATCTCATACGCTGGAATCACGGTATCGGCCTGACCGTAGCCGAAGAAGGTCGGGATTTGCAGGTCGGCGAGCCGATCATCCGCGGGAGTGGTGCCCGGAACCTGTGCAGGAGCAAGGAATCCGGACAGTGAAATCGAGGCACGGTACCGTTCCGGATGTACGCGCAGCAGGTGAATCGCAAGCAATCCACCTTGGGAGAAGCCGATCGGCACCACGTCACGTTCTGCGGGGATATGCTGCGACACCCACGCGTCAATCGCGTTGGCGGCGGCGAAAGCGTCACGGTCCAGATCCTCGCCGGTCGGCACGCAATCATGGAACCATGTGTAGGCACCCGGGACCGGCCCGTGCTCCTCCTGCAAGACGAGCGGCGCACGCAGCGACACGAAATCGTTGTAGGGAGCCACGTAGCGCATCATATCCGCCAGATCCTGCTCGTTCGACCCCCAGCCGTGCAAGCACAGCAGCACCGGACGATTGGGCTGCGCGTTGCCGCCTCCGCGCGACCATTGGGCTTCACGCACCTGCATCGGTTCGCCGAACCGCCCCGGCACTACGTTCGATTCACGACCCACCAGCTGCGAAGATTCACTCATACCGCCCAATATACCCGCGAATTGTCCGCGACTATCCGTTGGCGGCATCATATTCGGGAGACAACGCTCACTGCACGGTGCTGATGGCGCCGCCCCACTGGTCGTGCAGGGCTTCGATGTCGGATTTCTGGCCGAAGGCGATCCAGCGTTCGCCGCTGAGGATGCGCCAGTCGCCCTGGGCGCGCGAGTCGGTGGAGTAGCCGTCCAGCGTGGACGAGATCTTCGACGTGATCGCGCTGCGGTATATGGAAGCGGCCGACGCGCTGTCGAAGGTGACGAACGCCATCCGTGTGGTCTTGCACACCGCCACCGCGCTGATGCCGGGGTAACCGCTGACATCCATGGACTGCCAGCCGTCGGAGCAACGCTCAGTCGCCGCCTCGATATCGGTTTCCATGCGTGACACGCTGTTGACCGGGGCATCATCACGCCCTGAAGCCTTGATGATGCCGTCAGGGAAGAAGTTGCCGACCACCAGTGCGCTGGCGATCAACACGCCGGCCAAGGCGGTCAGCACGATGGCGGCAGTACCCGCATGACCGCCCTTGCGCCGTTTCGAATCCGCCACGCGGGCGGCGACGACGAGAATGATGGCCAGAACCGCGAACACGCAGCCAATCGCGGTGTAAGCGGATACAGGCAATACCGCCAGTTGAGACAGCTTGCCGGGAGCGACCGCGCGCAATGTCGCGCACGATGCCGCGGCGAGGGACAACAGTGAGCTCAGCGCCGCGCCGCCGGCAATCCAGCGTTCCGCGGCAATCGGCTTGCGTTGGCGCTTGGGCTTGGGTGCCGCCAAAGCGTGCGGGTCACGCCCTTCGCCGGCGTGGAATTCATGTTCATGCACCGCTGGTTCGCCCGCATGACCAGGGTGATTGTCACTATCGCGGTCGCTATCGGCCGGGTTATTTCGCAGATTCGATCGCTCGCCGGAGTCGGAGTCGGCACCAGCAGCGGCACCAGCAGCGTTGGCGGCACCCGCCTGCGTTTGCTCCGAATGCACAGACTGTTGCGAGGAGCCAGCCGTCGCCTCCTGCCGCTCGACAGGTGACATCCCAACCGCATACGCCGCCGACGCCTGCGGCGACAACGACGACCCATCGGCCTCGCGTTGCAATTTTGCCATCACATCGTCATCCGGCTGCGGGGACGCCTGCGCGCGGTCATACAGTCCATTCCAAGGATGAAGAGGGTCCTGCCACGGATCGTCATCAGCATAGTCGTCATCAGCATTGAAACTGTCGTTGTTCTGGCGGAATGCATCCTCCCCCGACGTGCTTGACGCCTTCTCCGTGGCCTGCCGTGACCGGGCAATCTCGTTTCCTGTGGTTTTCGGCATTCCCAAGGCCTCTGAAGCCGCAGAAGTCCCGGAATCGATGGATAACGCCTTTCCGTCGTCTGTCATCATGCCCTCATTCACATTTCAGCCATACATACGCAATACACGCAACAGCAATTATCATTCATCGCCCGACAGCCGGGCGGCACTCAGCGGGTTGCTGTCACCATCGTTTCACCATATGAGGCGCCGGGCGCAGATACGCCGAGTCACCCGGCAATATACGAGGACGTCGTGCGGCGACCGGAAAACCGGCCATTGCCGCACGACGTCCCACATTCATCAGCGAATCCTGCCTCACAACGCGTCTCGGACGCTGTCAGTGCTGATCAGGGCTTTGCCGCATTCTGGCGGCATTCGCACCCGAACCCGGCTCTGGCCGTCTGGGCTGTTGCCGCATCATTTCACGGATTCCTTGCCGCGTTCCACTGCGCGAAGCACCAGCTTGCGCAGTTCGGAAGCGACCAGCACGATGGCTGCCAGACCAATGCATTCCAGCCAGGCGCCGCCGCTGAGCGGTGTGGTACCGAACGCGGTGTTGAGGAACGGCAGATAAATCACCGCAAGCTGCAACACAACAGACAGCGCGATCGCACCCCACAGCCGGCCGTTGGAGAACAGGCCGACGAACGCGGACTGGCGCGCCGAACGCGAGGCGAGCGCGTTGAATAGCTGGGCGAACACGAGAATGGTGAAGCCCATGGTGCGCGCCTCGACCATCTGCGCGTCATGCCCGATGGCGCTGACGGAACGGTCGGTGAACAGGCCGCCGGACAGGTGCATATCCATGCCGATCAGCGTGACCGCAGCCATGATGACGCCGATGAATACGATGTCACCCCACATGGAGCGGTCAATCACCCGGTCGATGAGCTTGCGCGGCTTGCGGTTCATCACGTCTTCGGTCTGTGGGTCGACGCCCATGGCGAGCGCCGGCGCGGCATCCGTCAGCAGGTTGATCCACAGCAATTGCGTCGCCAGCAACGGCACGGTGACGCCCGCGGAACCCGGCTGGGTGATGCCGAGGAAGCCGGCGAGTACCACGCCGAAGAACACGGTGAACACTTCGCCGACATTCGAGCTGAGCAGGTAGCGCAGGAACTTGCGGATGTTGTCGAAAATGCCGCGGCCTTCGCGCACGGCTGCCACGATGGTGGAGAAGTTGTCATCCGCCAGGATCATCTTGGCGGATTCCTTGGTCACCTCAGTGCCGGTGATGCCCATCGCCACACCGATATCCGCGGTTTTAACCGCCGGGGCGTCGTTGACGCCGTCACCGGTCATCGCCACGATATTGCCTTGCCGTTGCAGGGAATCGACGATTTTGAGCTTATGCTCCGGGGCGACGCGCGCGTACACGGATACTTCGGATGTCGCCTTGTCGAACGCCTGCTGGCCCATGGCATCCAGCTGGTCGCCAGTCAAGGCTTTGCCACCCTTGTCGATGATGCCGAGGTCGCTGGCGATACGCGCTGCGGTCAGCGGGTGGTCGCCGGTGATCATGACCGTACGAATGCCCGCCCGGTGCGCTTCGGCCACACTGTCACGCACTTCGGTGCGCGGCGGGTCAATGATGCCGACCATGCCGGTCCAGATCATGTCACGTTCCAACGCGTCGCTCTGGTCGGCGATATCAAGCACCTCGCCTGCCGCATTGGAAATCATGCCCGGAACATCAGCGATTGAAGGGGTGTCAAGCGGACGGTATGCCTCGCCAAGCGTGCGGTAGGCCTCGTTCGACAGCCGTTCGACCTGGTGCAGGATTTCCTGCCGGTCGCCTTCGGTGATCGGCCGGACCGCGCCGCCCACGGCGATGCGGGTGCAATAGCCGAGCAGTACGTCTGGGGCGCCCTTGGCGAATACGGTGAGCTTGCCGGAATCCGCGTTGTCCTTGGCGACAATCGACATGCGCTTGCGTTCCGAGGTGAACGGCACTTCGCCGACACGTTGGAAGTTCTCAAACCGGCGGTCGGTTTTGGTCTTGCGGGCCGCGACAATCAGCGATACCTCGGTCGGGTCGCCCACGATATCCCACGTGCCCGGCTTGTCACCTTCACGCAACTCGCCGTCATTCGCCATGGCACCGGCACCCAGCGTGGCATAGACCTCCGCACGAATATCGGCAGGCACTTCCAAATCGCCATCAGCGGCACCAACGGCAATCATCCGGCCTTCGGGAGCGTACCCGGTTCCGGTCAACTGCACTTCGCCGCTCGGCGTAACCACCCGTTCGACGGTCATCTCGTTGCGGGTGAGCGTGCCGGTCTTGTCAGAGCAAATTACCGAAGCGGAACCGAGCGTTTCGACGGATGACAGCTTCTTGACGATGGCGTGATGCTTGGCCATGCGCTGGACGCCGAGCGCCAGCACCACGGTGAGGATTGCAGCAAGGCCTTCTGGCACTGCGGCGACCGCAAGCGACACGGCAAGCAGCAAGGATTCGATGACGTCATCGACGCTGTGGAAGCCTTCCATAATCGCGAGTGCGGCGAGCACCACCGCGGCGATGATGCACACGGCGATACCCAGCACCTTGGAAACGTGTGCCATTTCCTTCTGCAGCGGGGTCTGCTCGTCTTCCGTCCGCGACAACATATCGGCGATTTTGCCGACCTGCGTGTCCATGCCTGTGCCAGTGACAATGGCACGCCCGGTGCCTTGGGTGACGGATGTGCCGTTGAACACCATGTTCATGCGGTCGCCCAGCGCTTTGGCGCTGTCAAGGGTCTCGGGCTTCTTCGCGACCGGCACGGATTCGCCGGTCAGGCTTGCCTCCGCGATACGCAGGGATGCAGCGGCGAGCAGTCTGCCGTCAGCGGAGACAGAATCGCCTTCGCCGAGGATGAGGATATCGCCCGGCACGACGTCCGACGTGTCGATGCGCATCACCTGACCGTCACGCAACACGGAGGTCTGCGGGGCGGTCATACTGGCGAGCGCCGCAACCGCCTGTTCTGCTTTTGCTTCCTGGATGTAGCCGAGCACCGCGTTGACGATGAGGATCAGCACGATGACGATGGCGTCGAACGGGAGCGCCTCGGTGGATGAGCCGGGCTGCGCGTTAGCCCGTTCGATGAACCATGCGACCAGCGATATGGCCGTCGCGACAAGCAGCAGATAGACCAGCGGGTCGCGGAACTGGGCGAGGAACTTCTTCCATTTGGGCACCGGCGGTGCGCTGGCCAGTTGATTCGGGCCGAACTTTTCCTTGCGGCGTTTCGCCTCCTGCGAGCTCAGCCCGACAGCGGGATCGACATGCAGGGCTTTGGCGACATCCGATGCGTCGGTGAGCGACGGATCGGTGTCAAGAATCGCGGATGCATGCAGGTCACCGGCTTCGGCTGGTTGCGCCTGGGGGGCACGGGATGGGGATTGATCGAGCTGGTGATCAACCATGATGGTCTCCTCAGTCAGCCGCGGAGTAGTCAACCCTCGTGTCTGCTGCGTCTGCTGACGATGCCGACACGGCAAGGCTGCGCGGTTATGGGCGCCGGGCGATTGCCTGCGGCGCAATACTTGTATTCTACAAAGACGCCCCCTACCGAGGCGTTCACGAAACGCTGAAATCCACGATTTTCCGACGACACTCCGACATTGGCCCCGGCTGCTCTGACCGGCGATTGCTCCATCGGCCATGAGATAATGAAAGGTATGGCTAACAAGAAAGGCCCGACCAAGGGTTCGGGCGGAAAACATCGTAACGCGCTTCGGGGCAAGGGCCCGACCCCGAAGGCAGAGAATCGCGTCTATCACAAGGCATACAAGGCGAAGCAGGCGGCCGACCGCCGCAAAGCCGCCGATCCGCGTCTCGCCGCGCGCCGGCGGGCCGCCAAGTACACGTCCGACGGCGCCGATCTGGTCATCGGCCGCAACTCCGTCCTCGAGGCGTTGCGCGTCGGCGTGCCGAGCACTCAGCTGTATATCGCCTCGCATATCGAGCATGATGACCGCACGCGCGAGATCATCAAAATCGCCACAGCACAAGGACTCCACCTGCTGGAGGCCGACCGCCTGGAGATGGATCACATCGCGCATTCCGGCAACCATCAGGGCATCATCCTCAAAGTGCAGCCCTACGAATACGCGTCGTTGCGCGACCTCGCTGACAAGGCCGAGAAGCGCGCGAAGGCCATGGAGCAGGTCGATTCCCCGCAGATGCGTATTGCAGCCCGCCCGCTGTTCATCGCTTTGGATGGCGTGACCGACCCGCAGAATCTTGGCGCGGTGATCCGTTCCGCGGCGGCGTTCGGCGCAAATGGCGTGATTCTGCCGGAACGCCGTTCCGCTTCCGTCACGGCCGCGGCCTGGAAGGTGTCGGCCGGTGCTGCGGCCCATCTGCCGGTTGCGCGCGTCGTGAACCTGACCAAGGCGATCGAGGCGCTGAAAGAGCGCGGATACTACGTTGTCGGGCTTGACGGCGGCGGGGATGCGCTCGTCGGCGAGACCGGGTTCGAGACCGATCCGCTTGTGGTCGTGCTCGGCTCCGAAGGCAAGGGCATCAGCAGGCTCGTGCGGGAATCGTGCGATGCCATCGCCGGTATTCCAATCGACAGCCAGGTCGAATCGCTGAACGCTTCGGTCGCCGCCGGTATCAGTCTGTACGCCGTGGCGCGCGCCCGTCGCGAAGCCGCGCAACAGCAAACGCAAGCGGCCGCCAAGTAACCAGCCGCCAACCGCACAACCCCCATACACAAACTGGTTACGCTGGGAAGGGTCTCAGTGTAACCAGTTTGTGTAATGAGCGCAACGGTATCGGGGTCGGGGATGGCTCAGGCCGATCTCAGCCAGTTCCGCCAGCCAGTACGCCTGTCTGTTCCGCCTGTCAGTGGCTCCACACCGCGGCATCGGGGTCGTCCTCCGGATTATATCCGTCATCCACATGATCCGCACCACGACCGGCCGCGGAATCATCGGAGTAGGTGAACTCGTCGTCGATCACACCGGAATCGGCATCGGCGTTGATATCTTTCATCGCCTTCTTATCGAGCTTGTACTGCGGGAGCACGTTCTTGACATAGCTTTGCACGGCTTCCGCCATGGGGATGTCATGCCCGGCATGCTCGGCGAGGAACCACCGGTGGTCCAGCACCTCGTGGAAGAACTGCGCCGGTTCGATCTGCGAACGGTATTCCGGCGGAATCATGCGCACGGTCGGCTCGTAGACCTCGCGCATCCAGTCGGTCGCCACCACTTCAAGATCCTCGTTCTGCCGCCACGTGGACGCGCGATACGTGTCAAGGTCGTTGAGCAGTCGCCGAGCCTGGTTCTCCTGCACATCGAGGCCGGTCAGACGCATGAGCTTGCGGGACGCATACCCGGCATCGACCACGCGCGGCCGCACCAGCACGTGGGTGCCGTCCGCGGCGGTCTTCACCTCGAGCTCATCCACGTCGAAGCCGAGCTCGTTGAGCTTGTTGACGCGCTTCTCGATCTTCCACATTTCGTCCGGATTGAAGGTCTCGACATCGGTGAGCGCGCTCCACAGCGAATGGTAGCGGTCCACCAGCCGGTTGCCGACTTCGACTTCGTCCACATCGCCCGGGAGCAGCTTGCCGGAGCTCAAATCCATCAGCTCGCCGATGATATTCGTGTGCGCCAGGTCGATATCATATTCGCGCTGACCTTCGGTGAGGTTCGCATGCAGATCGCCGGTTTCGGCGTCCACAAGGAACGCCGAGTACGCGTCGGCATCACGCAGGAACAGCACGTTGGACAGCGAGACATCGCCCCAGTAGAAGCCGGCCAGATGCAGCCGGACCATAAGCACGGCGAGGGCGTCAATCAGCCGTTCCGCGGTGTCGGTGCGCAGGTTCCTCGCGAACAGCGCGCGGTACGGCAGCGAGTATTTCAGATGCTCGGTCACCAGCATGGCTTCGAGCGGGTTGCCGTCCTTGTCGTGGCGCCCGGTGACGACGGCAATCGGCGTGACCGTAGGCAGATCGAGCTTGCGCAGTCGCCTGAGCAGCTCATACTCCCGTTCCGCCACGCTGCGCGTGATTTCCTTCATCGCGTAGACGTCATCGCCGACGCGCACGAAGCGGACGACGTGCCGGGAGATGCCTCGCGGCAGGTTAACCAGCAGATCGTCCGGCCACATGGCCAACGGCTGGTTCCACGGCAGGGTGAACATCTTCGGGTTCGAGCTCGCCGCCGTGATCTTCAGCGCCTCAGGCTCCTTCGACTCGGCGTTTTCGTCCTCCGCCTTGACAGATGTCGCGTTCACTGCGCGCGGGTCAAGCTGTGACTGGTCGTTCGTTTCCATGTTCCTCATGCTACCCTTTTCAACAGAAAAGCCCCGCAGCTATGCGGGGCTTTTCCAACGAGGCCGAAAGAGAGGAAGAGAAGCCTCGCGTTACTGGTTGACGGGATTGCTCCCGCCAAGTTCTTAGTTCAGACGCAGCTCAGTGGACGGCGCGAACAGGTGCATCTTCGACGGATCAATCTTGATCTTGACGACCTCGCCGACGCGTGGAAGCACGCGCGGGTTCACGCGAATCGTGGTGAGCTTGTTCTGATCGGACATCAGCGTGGTGGCTTCGGCAACCGAGCCATCAGTGATGATGTTGCCGTAGATGTAGCCGTCTGAGCCGAGATCCTCGACGTTGACGACCTTGAGCGAGAAGGCGTTCGGCTCGTTCGGAGCGGCCAGAGAGCCGTCCTCCGGGCGAAAGCCGACAACAATCTTGCCGCCGTCCTCCGGGGTGAGCTTGTTCACGGCCTCAGCCGGCAGGTCGATGGTGTCGTCGCCGATCTTAGCCTTGCCGTTGACCACCGGGTGGGTGTTCAGGTTCATCGACGGGGAGCCGATGAAGCCGGCCACGAAGACGTTCGCCGGGCGATCATACAGCTCGGTCGGAGCGCCGACCTGCTGCAGCTTGCCAAGCTTGATGACGGCGATGCGGTCGCCCATCGTCAGAGCCTCGGTCTGATCGTGGGTCACGTACAGGGTGGTGACACCGAGCTGACGCTGCAGTGCAGCGATCTGCGTACGGGTCTGCACACGGAGCTTCGCGTCCAAGTTGGACAGCGGCTCATCCATGAGGAAGACCTTCGGTTCACGGACGATTGCACGGCCCATGGCGACACGCTGACGCTGACCACCGGACAGAGCCTTCGGCTTGCGGTCGAGGAACTCGGTGAGGTCGAGGATTTCAGCAGCCTTCTCGACGCGCTTGCGAATCTCTTCCTTCGGGGTGCCGGCGATCTTCAGGGCGAAGCCCATGTTGTCGGCGACGGTCATGTGCGGGTACAGCGCGTAGTTCTGGAACACCATTGCGATGTCGCGATCCTTCGGCTGCATGGTGGTGACGTCCTTGCCACCGATGAAGATGCGACCCTTGTTGACTTCCTCGAGGCCGGCGAGCATACGCAGCGTTGTGGACTTGCCGCAGCCAGACGGACCGACGAGCACGAGGAACTCGCCATCCTTGATATCAAGATTGAGATCATCAACCGAAGGCTTGTCATTGCCCGGGTAGATACGCGTGACGTGGTCGAATACGACTTCTGCCATGATGTTCATCCTTTCAGAGGCAGGTACGTGCCTCACGATCCGTAGTGAGAAGGTTTGGTGCGTTCACTCGTAGCATCCGGCTTCGGAAACTGCAAGCTTCGGCGTTTACTTGTTCCGGTCCATTGAAGGTTCTCTTCGTTGAGCCATGGCCCAGTATACACGATGATTTGACATCGGCAAGGGTGTGTCGTTTGACGTGTTGTGCCGGGCCGAAAACAGGGGACCTTCCACGCAAACAATCTGCATCGGGATGGTCCGCCGGCGTTCCGAGAACTCGCTGCCCGTCGGTGCAGGCTCACGAAAACTACGTCTCAGCCTCAACGACGTGATGCGTGTCGAATCCATACGGCATACGATCATCATTCATGCATTGGACGGCAAGCTTTCCAGCAGCAGCAACACACCTGCGGTGACCAGATACGGCACCAGCGAGTTGATGACGGCGACAACATCTGCCATGTTGATCTGTAACATGGTCGTCTCCTCCTTGTTTGTGGTGCATGTCTCGACCGTGTCGATGCTGCTTCCGCGCCTCACGCCGATGTGTCGCCCGTCTTCGGGAGCGGTTCAACATGCCTTGATGCCATTGCACCAGAAAATATGTCCTGTCGTGCCTCTACGCCCCATCCTGTCATTTCGGGTGCATAATCTGCACGCTTCCCGTGCATGACCTGCTGACGTGTCATGGCGGGTCCGGCACGCTTGCACCTTGGTATCACTAGGATTGAGGCTATGAGCGATTTGAACGCGTTGAATCTCGAAGCAGGCGAGGAAATCGGCGGCTACACGCTGATTTCCCGGCTCGGCAGTGGTGCAATGGGGTCGGTTTGGCGCGTGAAGGACGACGGCGGGCAGGAATACGCGATGAAGATCCTGCGCGATTCCCTGGTTGATGACGGTGAGACGACCGGCCAGGCCGCCCGCGACCATGCGACCGCCCGCGAGCGCCTGCGCCGCGAGGCGATGGCGTTGCGGCGCATCAAACATCCCGGCGTGTGCTCGATTGTGGATATGGAATTGGATGATGCGGTCGCGTTCATTGTCACGGAGCTGATTGAGGGCAGGAACTTGCGCGAGGATGTCGCCGCCAACGGCCGGTATGTGGGCGACGATCTGGAGCGTCTGTCACGCAAGCTGATTGACGCGGTCGAGGCGGTGCACGCGGCGGGGATCGTACATCGCGACATCAAGCCGACGAATGTGATGGTAGCTGCGAGCGGGCCGATTCTGGTGGATTTCGGCATCGCGATGGGCGAAGGGGAAAGCCATGTCACGCGGACCGGGCTGGTGATGGGCACACCCGGGTTCATCGCCCCGGAAATCATTGACGGCGCTGAATCAAGCGAGGCGACGGACTGGTGGTCGACCGCCTCGGTGCTGGCGTTCGCTGCGACCGGCCAGCCGGTGTTCGGCACGAAGCCGATGATGGCGGTGCTGGAGCGCGAGGCGCGCGGCAACGCAAATCTTTCCGGGCTGCCGGCACGCACAGCAGCCGCGTTCCGGTCTGCTCTCGACCCGGACCCCGATCACAGGTGCGCGCCGAAGCAGCTGCTGCACACCATCGCCGCGGATGCGCTGAATCCGGCCGCTTGGGATGATGCGCAAGACCAGATGGTGGACGGGCAGACGGTTGTGTTTCCCCCTGCAGACGGCAGCGAGCGCTCTGAAGACGGGGGCACGATGCTCCCTTTTGACGGGGGCAATGCGGCGAATGCCGGGCACACCACCA
Source organism: Bifidobacterium thermacidophilum subsp. thermacidophilum DSM 15837 (assembly GCF_000426425.1). Taxonomy (NCBI): domain Bacteria; kingdom Bacillati; phylum Actinomycetota; class Actinomycetes; order Bifidobacteriales; family Bifidobacteriaceae; genus Bifidobacterium; species Bifidobacterium thermacidophilum. Next base: position 365,710 of record NZ_AUFI01000007.1, on the reverse strand, counting down.
GGGACGCCACCATGCAAGCCGACAATCCGAGGTCGTTGTGGATGGCTGATACCGGCGACGGCTGGGACGACGACAGCCCTGAGGAAAACGGCCCAGAATCCGCTGATATCGGCGGTGACCGCGGAACCGATGCCGACGATGATGCCACTGATGTCGTTAACACGGTTGATCCCGACGACGCTGCTGATGCCCGCGCCGATATGAATTCCGCGAAATTTGCGGATACCGCCAGTTCTTCCAACGCCTCGGATCGCACCATGGTGATCGGCGACCAGCCTACTGTTGCCGCACCGGTTCCGATCACCGCGACCGCAGTGATGCCGCATGACGATCCCACGCGCCTGCTCCCCGATGCCGCCGGCGACCCATACGCCGCCAACACCGCCAACACCGCGAACGAGACGATGCCGCCGTCCATTCTCCCGGAAGATGGAGCCGAAACCGGGCAGGCGGCCGGGCAACCGGTCCTGCCGGCAACGCAAGCGGCGGTGCCAGGAACCCAGAATCAGCCCAATCCCGCCGATATCAAGCGTGCACAGTATCTCAAGCGCGGAACGCTCCCGCTCGCTGCGCTGACCGTTCCGGTCGCCATCACCGCGGCGGCGATGCCGCTCATCGCATGGATTCTCGCCGGCGTGCTGATCTGGCTGCTCATCGCGATCGGTCTGAATGCCGGTTCGCAGCTCGACCGTGAAAGCAAACGCGGCGGGACACGCAAACGCGGCGATGGCGCGTTGCGCGTGGCAACCATGCCGTGGCATATCGTCAAAGGACTGGCGCTGGCCATCCCCTGCGCCCTACTGGCCGGCATCATCGCCACACTGGTGGTCATCATCGCCACACTCGCCTTACATTTGCCGACATTCCCAGCGCCATGGCATACCAACGGCTGGGTCGTTCCGTTCGTGTTGCTCGCCGGCAATCCGCTGTCGGTCAGCGGCTGCGTCCTGGCAGGCGCCGCCGCCATCGGATGGCTTGTCGACGTGTTCGCGCCTGGGGCTGCCGCAATCCGATTGGGCTCGGGCGCGTTGCGCGGTCTTCCCCGCGACACGGGAAGCACTCTCCCGGCTGAAGGCAATAGCGAGACCGGCCAAAACGACGCGCCGGAATGCAAGGGCGCGGGCGGCCGACAGACAACGCTGCTCGTGATATGGCTGATGCTGGTGGTCGCCGCCGTGGTGGCGATGCTGATGACTGGTGCAATCAATTGGGTGCCGTTGATGGTCACTGGCTACATGCACATGTAATAGGCCTGTGCCGATTGCCGAAACCGCAAGAATCCGGAACTTTGCCGGCCGTTCTCGCCGTCCTCGATTAGACTATCCGACAGTGAGCGGTCATGGATGCCGCGGTCGCGGAATCGTGCATACCAGAAAGGACAATCATGCCCCAGAACGACAAGAGGAACGCCAAACGCCGTACCCGTGCGGAACGCCGGGCTGAGGAAGAAGCGCGTCTGAAGGAGCAGGCCGCCCAGGCGGAACACGAGCGCAAACAGCAGACGCTGATTGGCGCAATCGTGGTTCTCGTGGTCGTGGCGTTGGTGGCAGTCATAGGCGTCACGGTCTATCGCAACACGCATCCGTCCTCGACATCCACATCATCCGGCTCTGCTTCGCCCACATCCGTCGCCGCCGCGAAAAAGGCAATGAACGCGGTGAAGACCAAGCCATCAAAGGCGAATTCCACCGGTGGATTCCTGTTCTCGAAGAACGGATACAACAAGACAATCAGGGACGCCCCCACCATCGCGCTGTACATGGATCCAATCTGCCCGGGCTGCGGGTCGATGCACCGGCAGATTGATTCGACTCTTGCGTCGATGTTCGACGCGGGACAGGTCAATCTTGAGTTCCATCTGATGACCTCGCGTGACGCAAGCTCCTCGGACAACTACTCTTCGCGCGCCGCCAACGCCGCAGTGTACATCGTGGAGCACGACGACAACCCGGAGCATCTGCTCAAGTACATCGAAAATATCTACGACGAGGATTTCCAGCCTGACGAAGCCGACTCCTATGTCCCGGTGAGCAACAAGAAGCTGCAGGAGCAGGCGGAGAAGGCCGGGGTTTCGACCGCGGTAGCCTCCAAGGCGTTCTCGAATACCTACACCGCCTGGCTCAAGGCTTCGGACACCTACACGAGCATGCGGCCGGAGCTTGAGAACGTCTCGGGCAATTACGCCGGCTACATGACCACGCCTACCGTCACCATCAACGGCACCTATCTGGATTTGGTGAAGGTCGGCCAGTACAATATGTCAATCAAGGACGCGATTCTCACCTCCATCGGGCTGAAGGAAAGCCAGGTCGGCAAGAGTGGCGTCATGCCGTCGATTGGCTCCGGCAAGCCGAAGGCCATCGACACCGGCAAGTAACGAGATCGGCGTCGCGGCTGTACGCGCCGCAGATTCACGCCCCGGTCGTTACGGCTGGGGCTTTTGTCATGCCTGGCGACGCGGGGGTTGCAGGTACGGCGGCGCAAGGACTGCAACATAACACGGTTCGCGACGCTCGTGCTGAATTCGCGGAGATGACCCCTGTGATGTTCATTCTGGGATCCACTCCATGTTCGCCCTGAGCGAATATATCAACAACTTCACATATCATTCACATTTGCAAACGTTGCTTTCCTTGATGCTGACACCGCCCCCACGACACGGTTCCGACCCTATGGTGAGTCGATGTTCGTCAGCACTGGTATGCTAGTTCCTTGTGCGCTCAGGACGCGACAACACTACGGTTGCCGCCGACGCGCGAACGCCTCCTTAGCTCAGATGGCCAGAGCGGCCGCCTTGTAAGCGGCAGGTCGTCGGTTCGATCCCGACAGGAGGCTCGAAACGTGGTACAGTATTGTTGTGCCATAATAGTGGCACCACGTTGAGTCTTACTGCGAGTAAGTAAGCCAAGGGCCTTCCCCCCAACTATGACCCTTGGCAACACAAAGGTGGAGCGTCCCCCCAACCAGCTTCACCTTGAGGGGGCCGGAACATCCCCTTCTCTTCGGCCCCCCTTCTCTTCCAAGTCCGCCCACTGTGGGGCGGACTTGTTTTTTCCCAGCGCATACGAATTCCGCGAAACCGGCCACGGGAGCCTTCGGGCGAGGCCAGGCTGTGGAATCATCGGCCAACATCCGCATCAGACAGTCAGATACGCATCGGGCAGTGTGGCAATGCGCATCAGCAAGTTCCGCCCTCTCCCCTTTCTCCACAAACTCGTTACGCCAGGACCGCCCCAGCGTCACCAGTTTGTGAAGCGAAGAACCAAGACACACGTCCGACGGCAAGGCAAGCCCGACAGCGCGTCCGATCCAGAACCCTCTTCCGACGCTGACGGGGTTCTCAGCGTCGGCAGAAACAGAGCCATAACCTTCTACCGACACTCACGGGCAGCTCAGCGTCGGCACAACCTTCTACCGACACTTCAGCATTCCAACACCCCATCACCACAACCGCCACGAGCCCCCAAGCAACCAAGTAACCGCAGGCAGCGAACCCTGCGAATGTGGGAGAATGTTGCGAGCTGCGCCGAATACCCCACCGCGCCCAGGCAAGTCGCTACAATGCAAGCCAGAGGCTCTGCCAGACAGGCAACCCGTTCTACGATTTCGGAAGGTGATGGCATGGCGCGTCGTTGGACTCCACAACGCACGGTGATACTGCGTCGCATCAGAGTGGCATGCTGCTCGATCGCGGTCGTACTCGCCTCAGTGTGCACATTCACTGTCGGCGCGAGAAAAACCGTCGCCCTCTCCATCAACGGACAGACCACGACAATCACCACGTATGCCTCCTCGGTGGATCGCTTGCTCAGCGAACGCGGCATCACCATCAAATCCCATGACATCATCGAGTCCACCTCGAAAGGCGCGCTCAAAGACCATGATGTGGTCACCATCCGCTCGGCATACGAGACGACCATCAACATCGACGGCACCGAGGTCCCGTTCTGGACAGTCGCCACAAGCATGGACCAGCTGCTCGGCTTCTTCGAGCAGAACGAACAGGCCGCTTCGAAAGTGACCGTCGACATCAAGAACGTCTACAACCAGCTCACTGGCGGCCTAGTCATCAACGAGGCCGGCCCGGTCACCGTCATAGCGGACGGCACCACATCCATCGCGCCGAACGGCAAACTGACGGCTGCGTCAATCCTTGATTCCAAGGGCATCACGCTCGGCAAGGAAGACCGCGTGAGCGTCGAGCGGGACAACGGGACAACCATCCTGCGCGTGCAACGCGTCAAGCATCAGACCGAAACCCGCACGGAAACCATTCCCTTCGACACGCAGACCGTGGTCGACAACAGCCTGCAGCCTGGGCAGACCGTCATTCAACAGGCTGGACAGAACGGCGCCAAAGTCGACACGTATGACGTCACGTATGTGGATGGCGTCAAGGAAAGTGAGACATTGACCTCGTCGCAGACCACGGCGGTTCCGGTCATGCAGATCATCGCCGTAGGACCGGAGCAGTCCAGCGATTCTGCGGATTCCGGCAGTTCGGACAGCGGATCGGCGGCGGCAGGCGGTTCAGATTCCGGCAACTCTGGCGACTCCGGTTCCAGTGGCTCAGGTTCCTCGTCGTCATCATCAGGCTCATCGTCACCATCCGCCTCGGCGTCGTCCTCACCGTCCTCCACGGGCAGTGCTTCATCCAGTGCTTCGCCGTCACCATCGCCGTCGAAGACAGCCACAGCGTCACCAAGCCCGTCCAAGACCACGCCAAAACCGACCCCAACACCAACCCAGACTGCGGCGCCGAAACCAAGCCCCAGCCCAAGCAAAACCACGCCGTCGAACAGCGGATCTTCAAACAGCGGGTCATCCAGCAGCAGCGGATCGTCCGCGGCCGGCTCCAGACTGTGGCACCCGACCGTCCAGCAAGCTCAGACCTATGCCGCCGGCGCCGCTGCACAACGCGGTTGGACCGGCAACGAGTGGACAAGCCTAGTGAACCTGTGGACCAAAGAATCCAGTTGGCGCTGGTCCGCAGGCAACCCCACATCGGGCGCCTACGGCATCCCCCAATCCCTGCCGGGCAGCAAAATGGCTCAATTCGGGGCAAACTGGAAGGATGACGGCGCGGTCCAGATCGACTGGGGACTGTATTACATCACCATCCGTTACGGCAAACCCTCCGTCGCCTGGCAGCATTGGAAAGATTTCAACTGGTACTGATCGATTCCCTCCACCGACCACCACGCAACCGAACTCGACAAGAAGTACGAATGAACACCACAACACCCCCGCAGACGGCGGACAATCGGAAGAACAACGCCCCGGAACATGCCGGGCACCTGCTCGGAGCCGCGGATATCCGCCGTATCGCCGCCGAGGCGGGCATCCACCCGACCAAGAAATTCGGGCAGAATTTCGTCATCGACCCGGGCACCATCCGAAAAATCGTCCACGAATCCGGCGTTTCGGCCGGCGACACCGTGTTGGAGGTCGGTCCGGGGCTCGGATCACTCACATTGGCGCTGCTGGAAGCCGGAACCGATGTTACTGCGATTGAAATCGATCCACCCCTCGCACAACGCCTTCCCAACACCGTCATGGAGTTCATGCCGCAAGCCGCGGACCGATTGCATGTAATCAACCACGACGCGCTGACCATCACCCCCGAGGACACGCCTGAGCTGTCAACAGCCCCGCACATCACGCTGGTCGCGAACCTCCCATACAACGTGGCCACGCCGATCATCCTGACTCTGCTTGAACGCTTCCCGCAACTGGACCGCTTCACGGTCATGGTGCAAAAAGAGGTCGCCGACCGGCTCGCCGCAAAGCCGGGAAGCAAGATTTACGGCACCCCCAGCGTCAAACTCGCATGGTACGGCATCGCACAGCGTTCGGCGATGATTGGCCGCAACGTGTTCTGGCCGGCTCCGAACGTCGATTCCGCGCTGGTGACCTTCACCCGATATCCCGGCGGGCAGCTGCCGGAGGCCTCCAGCCTGGGGGTCGCACGCGACGATGTCTTCGCACTGGTCGATGCCGCCTTCGGGCAGCGGCGCAAGACCTTGCACGCCGCCCTCAAACACATGGTTTCCCCGGAGGCCTTCACAGCATCCGGCATCGATCCGACCCGACGCGGCGAGACCTTGACCATTGAAGAATTCACACGCCTTACGGTCGCACGCACCGCGCACACCAGCACCGTCGGAGAGCGGGCATCAGCATGAAGGTGAGCGTGGATTGCCCCGCGAAGACCAATATCACCCTGCATGTGGGCGCGAAACATGCGGATTGGGGCGGACGGCACGAGCTTGACACCATCTACTGCGCGCTCGGCGTCTACGACACGGTCACCGTGTCCCCCACGCAACCCGGCGGCGGTGTACGGCTGTCGATGGACGGGGAGCATCTTGCAGACCTTGCCGACCTCGCAGGCAACGGCGACAACAGCCACAACCATGCCGTGCGCGCGGTCAACGCGTTGGCGCAGGTGAGTGGACATCACCCCGATGTCGACGTGCATATCGTCAAGCGCATCCCCGTCGCGGCCGGTTTGGCCGGAGGCTCGGCGGACGCCGCGGCGACCCTGCTGGCGCTCGACACCCTGTGGGATCTGCATTGGCCGATCGGCCGCCTACAACAGGTCGCGGCAACACTGGGCACCGACATGCCGTTCTGCCTGACCGGCGGATATGCGCACGGTACCGGATTCGGCGAGCGCATCACCCCGATACCGCCGGACAGCGAATCCGCGATGCAGCTGCGCAATCAAGGATTCGCGGGTTTGGTGCTCGTCGGTGCGTACGATTCGCAGCTCAGTACACCCCGTGTGTATGCCGAGTTCGACCGTATCGGCGACGGTCGGCACAATACCGGCGACGTCAAGCCGGCCAACGATTTGCAGTATGCTGCGGTGCAGCTTCATCCGCGCAGCGGCACGGCGATTGACTTGGCGATCGCAGCCGGGGCGACCCATGCATTCGTATCCGGTTCAGGACCTTCCGTCGTCGCTTTCGTGCCAAATTCCCGCGCGCTGTCGGCAGTCGCCGAGTCGTGGCGTGCAGGCAATGCCGTCGATCGAATCATCGAAGCACAGGCACCGGCCGTGCCGCGGATCCATGTCGTCCGTGGAGTCAGCGATTGCCGGTAGAGTGGGATGGATACAGGAACGAAGAGGATGCTATGACCGGAATCTATGATGAACGCGCGGCACGCAAAGCCTATGTGCGCCACCGTCAGACCGCGGTGTTTACTTTCACCATCATGGGCATGGTGATTGCGTTGATCATCGCCCTGCTGTTCTCGTTCCATGTATTCGGTCTGGGCTCGGTGTCAACCGCCGAGACGCTGCCGAATTATGGCGTCTCCGCCGCCTGCGCTGTTCCGGATTCATCAGGAACAGCGAAATATGTTGACAACTCGACCGTCCACGTCCGCGTGCTCAACGGCACACAGCATTCAGGGTTTGCGCGCGCTGTCGGCGAAGCACTCACCAATCGCGGGTTCACCGTGGAGAACGTGTCGAACTACCAGAAGACCGACGTCAAGCGGACCATCATCTATTACGGCAAGAACACCATCAACGAAGCGTACACGCTCAACGACAACTTCACCGATGCAGTTATGAAGATGGACGACCGTCAGGACAAGCTCATCGACGTGGTGCTCGGCGCCACCTTCGACAATCTCAAAACCAAGTCGAAGGTGCTGGGCAAGGGCGCGAAAATCACCGATGTCAGCGGCTGCCTCGATAGCAGCAAGATGACGAATCTGCCCAAGGCCCTAGCCCATGACGCAGTGAACTGACGCATACGCTGACCACACACACCAGTCGGCACCCGCTTTCTCCACTCCCTCACTTTCACAAATTGGTTACGCTGGGACGCGCTCAGCGTAACCAATTTGTGGAAATAAATCTGGGCACTGAGAAAGTCGAGGTACGGGAAAGGGCCCGGGCGTGTCATGCTGGGGAATAACACGGCGTGTCACAGCACGGGCGCGGCGTGTCACGGCATGACACGGCATCACACATGATGACACGCATTCTTTCCAGCGTTGCCACGCCCGTTCTCACCTCACCTCAAGCGTTCTGCGCGGCGGCCCAACGTTTGAGTTCTTCGACCGCCGCTTCATGCCCGACCGGACCGTTATCCAACCGGTATTCCAGCATGTGCTGGTAGGCGACGCCCACTTGGGGCCCGGGCTCGAGACCCAGCAGTTGCATGATTTCGTTGCCGTCAAGCTCAGGGCGGATCGCCTCGATGTCCTCACGCTGTTTGAGGTCGCGGACCCGCTGTTCCATTTCGTCCATGGCGTCGGAAAACATCTGAGCCTTGCGCTTGTTCTGCGTGGTCGCGTCAGCGCGGGTCAAACGGTTGAGACGCTCATAAAGCGGCCCGGCGTCACGCACGTAGCGGCGGACCGCGGAATCGGTCCACGGTTCGTCGACATACCCGTGGAAACGCAGATGCATGTTCACCAGTTCGCTCACATCTTGGACGATGTGATGATCGAAATGCAGGGCGCGCAGGCGTTTGCGCGTCAATTTTGCGCCGACGGCGTCATGATGATGGAAGCTGACCTTGCCGTGGTCTTCGAACTTACGGGTCGCCGGCTTGCCGATGTCATGCAGCAGCGCTGCGAGCCGCAACTCGAGGTCGGGGGCCGGGACCGGGCCGTCCGGGCCAGTTTCCAGCGCAACCGCACGGTCGAGTACGATCATCGTGTGCTCAAAGACATCCTTATGCCGGTGATGTTCGTCGATTTCCAGCTTCAACGCGGGAATCTCCGGCAGCACGATATCGGCGAGCCCGGATTCCACCAGCGCCTCCACTCCGGCGCGCGGCCGGGTCGACAGCAGCATTTTGACCAGCTCGTCGCGTACGCGCTCGGCGGAGACGATGCGGATACGCTCGGTCATTTCGGTGATCGCCTGCGCGGTCTCCGGCTCGATGCTAAATCCCAGCTGGGCGACGAAACGAATCGCGCGCATCATGCGCAACGGATCGTCATCAAAGGATTGACGCGGATCGACGGGCGTGCGCAACACGCCCTTGGCCAAGTCGTTCGCGCCGCCGAACGGATCGACGAACTCCAGATCTGGTACGCGCAACGCCATGGCGTTCACCGTGAAATCGCGCCGCGACAGATCCCCTTCCAGCGAATCGCCGTAATTGACTTCCGGTTTACGCGAATCCGGATCATACGTGTCGCTTCGATACGTGGTCACCTCGACCTGTACCGGCGTGCCGTCAGGCCGGCGGCGCATGGCGCCGAGCGTGCCGAATTTGCGGCCCATATCCCAGAAACCGTCGTGTCCCCATGCCCGCAGGATATGTTCAAACTGCTCAGGCCTGGCCGACGAGCAGAAATCAAGGTCGTGGGATTTGCGATGCAACAGCAGGTCACGTACCGGACCTCCCACGAGAGCCAGCTCATAGCCTTCATCCGCGAACATATGACCCAGCTCTATCGCTTCTGGCCAGACTTCGAAATTCAACGCGCGCCCTTTCGATTCAGCACTTTCTACGCCTCCAAGCATACCGTTACTCCACCTGCACATTGGTTTGAGTAAGGTGGAAGACATGATTACTCCCGCAGACTTTGCGCGCATGCTCGCCAATGCTGCGGATAAGCATACCCAAATGGGCCCGTCGCCCGACACGCTGATGTACACGTCGCAATCGGAAAAACCCGTACAATACCAGGATATCGAGCCGGGAACCCCTACTCCCGCATTGATGCCTCACCGCAGGACTGGTGACACGCCCGCAACGTTCGCCTCCTTGGACGCGCAGGAACTTCCGGTCGTCAGAGAGTACTCCGCTGGCGGACTCGTGTTCGACGAACTCGGCCGTGTCGCGATCATCGCCCGGCATTCACGCAGCGGGCATCTGGAATGGTGCCTGCCGAAGGGGCATATTGAGAAGGACGAAACGCCGCAGGAGACCGCGGTCCGTGAAGTGCATGAGGAAACGGGGATCCTCGGTGAGGTGGTGGATTCCATCGCCACAATCGACTACTGGTTCACCGGAACCAACCAACGCGTGCACAAGCTGGTGCACCATTATGCGCTTCGTCGAATCAGCGGTGAGCTGACGGTAACCGGCGACCCTGACCATGAGGCGGAGGACGCGATCTGGGTGAAGTTCGAGGATCTGGACAATGTGCTCAGCTATCCTAATGAACGCAAGATCGCGTGGCTCTACGCCAGGAAACTGAACAGGCAGGCATAACGTTGAACTACCCCGCACATCATGGCATCCAGTCGGCGCGGATGCAGCGTCTGCTGCGCCTGCTGGTCGCCTGTATCCTCGCCGTCGTCGTGCCTTCGATGTTCGGGTATGCTGCCGCAGATGCGAGCGTGGCAAATGCCGCCAGCGCATCAACCAAGCCCACCTCTACAACCACTTCGAAAACCGCCTCGCGCACCACGCAACGGCAGAGCGACTCCTCAATCTCGATGAGCATTGACAGTGCGACCCCGGTGGTCACTGCTTCATCCGGCTATCATCTGCAACTCACCTTGCAGAATACGTCGAGCGTAGCCACCGGTGACGGCACGTTGACGGTCGCCGCGAACGCGCTGTACACCTTCGTTTCGCGCACCGATATCCAGGATTGGGCGCAAGGCCAGTCGCGTATCCCCATGACCAGCCAGCTGTTCCAGATCGATGTTGGCAACATCGCCGCCCACGGCACCGCGACGGTGAACGTCGATGTGGACGCATCCGCCGAACAATTGGCCTCAATCACCAGTTGGGGGCCCAAGCCGGTGCGCATCTCCTATGCGTCGGCATCCGGATCGGCCAGCGTCTCCCTGCACACCTTCCTGACCCGTTCGACCGACGGACTGAAAACGGCCGACACGCCGGCGATGAACATCACGGTTGTCCAACCACTGAGCTCAACCTCCTGGCAGAGCAATACGACCATCGTGTCCAATATCGTCAACGCGGAGCGTTCATGGCTGAACTCGTCTTCGGTGGCAGGCGCGATTTTCACGGGAACCGACGCGGCGAAACGCGAACGCGCCGAATCCCAGCTCGTCGCCAAGCACGCCAAGCTGCAGGTCGTCGCCGACCCCATATATTTGCAATCCATGTCCATCCCCACGCAGACATCAGCAATCGCCCAGCCAGGCATGTTCGACATCACCGGGTACGCGGCGCTGGACACGCCTGACGCCTATCAGTCCGCCGGCGTCAAATCCACTGATTGGGATGCCTCCGCAAGCATGGCCGCCTACCGTTCGGCGGTCGGCAACACGAATGCGACGCATACCATCATCGCGTGGCAAGGCAGTGGCCGCTGGACCCGTCAGGCGTTGAATATCGCGCGTCAACAGGGCTATTCGACGGTTATCGCCACCTCCGGCTATGACTCCGACACTTCCGGGACGGTCCACACGGGCAAATACGTTGTTCCCACGGATTCCGGCGATGTGACGGTTCTCACTGCCCAGCAGGAGCTGAGCGGCCTCGCCCAAGGCAAGGCAACCAGCAGCGAGGCGGACAGCGAGACAAGCGATGCGGGACGCCTGTCGCGGTTTGTCGCGCAGAGCGCGTTCTACCAGATGGAACAGCCTTATACATCCCGCAACCTGCTGGTGTGTCTCAAACCCGGGGCATCGACCACGCTGATCGACACCCTGATGAGCGCCGTCGAACAATCCACATGGCTCAATCTCACAGACCTGAACACCCTCATCGCTTCGGACGCTTATCTCAGCGGCGACGAGACGTCCGACATCGTGCCTCAGAGCTCCGGCATCACCGCAGCGTCACGCAAACGTCTTGAGGCCGCGTTGTCGACGTTCACGGCCAGCGTGAGGAGTCTGAGCCAGTTCAAGGAACATGTCCTGTATTCCAATCCGTCGTCGTCGCCGTCCGCAAGCGCAACCGCAAGTACGTCCAACAGCGGTGACGAGCAATCACTGGCACGACATGACGCCTCGAAGGTCGCCGAAAACAACGCAAAAGGCCCTTCCTCATGGATGACATGCCTAAATTCCCTGCAATCGCGTATGGGATTGCTTGCGCTATCCGGCAATGCGGCGGTCATCCAGCGTATGGGCGATGCCGCGACCAGTTTGTCGACCACATTGCTGAACAACGTGTCCATCACCCCGACCGATACGGTCACCGTGGTCAGCGAGACGGCAAGCATGCCGGTCACAGTGACGAACGCAAACCCGTATCCGGTGCGTGTTCGGGTGTCTTCGCTGACCGACTCCATGGAGATTGTGACCAGCCGGTACGCGGATGTCACGGTTCCCGCCCACGGCGAGGCGCAGGTCACCTTCGCCATCCGTGTGGCGACTTCGGGTTCCACCACGGTGCATCTGACGCTTCTGGACCGTCAGGGCTCCACGTTCTCGTCGGCACAGACGACGACCATCACCAGTTCCCTGCAAATCAGTGACAAGACCGGCATCGCGTTCATCGGGGTGGCTTTTCTGCTCGGCGTGGTAGGCCTGTGGCGTCAATTCCATCGGAAGAAAGATTCTGACGAATGAGTTCCTCGGTTGGACATAATTCCTTCGTGATGGCCGTCGGCACGGCGGCTTCCCGACTGACCGGCCAAATCCGTACGATTCTGCTCGCGGCAGCTGTCGGCACCACCGGCATGGCTGCGAACGCGTATCAGGCCGGCTCGATGATCCCGCAGGTGATTTTCACGCTGATTTCGGGAGGCATTTTCAACGCGGTGCTCGTCCCCCAGATTGTGCGCACGCTCAAAGAGGATGATGCCGAGGACCGGCTCAACAAGCTCATCACCTTCGCCATCGCGCTACTGGCGGGCATCACAATCACAATGATGCTGTTGACCGCTACCACCCCCGCATTCACGCATCTGTACGCGAACGGCGGCAAGGACATGCTCGCGCTGACGAATGCGTTCGCGCTGTGGTGCATGCCACAGATCTTCTTCTACGGCTTGTATACCGTACTCGGCCAGATTCTGGCGGCGAAAAACCATTTCGGCATGTACGCGTGGAGTTCGGTCGCGGCGAATATCGTCAGCTGCGCCGGATTCACGCTGTTCATTGTGATGTTCGGCAAGGCCGATAAGCAGCCGCTGAGCTTCTGGACCACGGACAAAATCATGCTGACCGCCGGCACGTGGACGCTGGGCGTGGCCGTCCAGGCACTGGTATTGTTCCTGCCCTTGTTCAAACTGGGGTTGCGGTACCGCTGGCGTTGGGGTATCCACGGTATCGGCTTGCGCTCGATGGGTTCGGTGGCCGCGTGGAGTCTGGGGATTGTCGGCATCGACCAGCTGCTGACCATCATTTCGACCCGTATCACCACGAACGCCCCACTGCGTGCGCATCAGCTATTCGGCATTGATGAGACGCTGGTCGCCGGTAATGCCACCTACCAGAATGCGTTCACGATTTACATTCTTCCGTATTCGTTGATTGCGGTGTCAGTGGCGACCGCAGTGTTTCCGAGGGTTTCCCGAGCAGTCGCTGATAATGATTTAAACACCGCCCGCGGTGATTTGAGCGATGCGCTGCGCAATGTCACCCTGCTCATGAGCTTCTTCTCCGCGATATTCGTCGTGTTGTCCGTCCCGATTTCGCTCGCCTTGCTGCCTTCGATTAGCGTGGGCGAAGCACAGCTGATGTCAGGGCCGATGATTGCGCTGTCACTGTCACTGCCGTTGTCAAGCTCCTATCTGATCATCCAGCGCACCTTCTACGCCTTCGAGGACGGGCGATCCCCGTTCATATTCATGGCTGTCCAGCTCAGCATTCAGATGCTCACCCTGCTGATTACCACCAAGGTGCTTTCTCCTCTGGATTGGACGCTGATGCGCGGTGTCGCCGTTACGCTAGCCTATGCACTGTCCTTCCCCCTGCTGGTGTGGATGCTGCGCAAACGCTTCGAGAACCGCTTGGACGGCCGTCGTATCGCCTTGTCTTATATCAAGGCCACTGCCGCAGCGGTAGCCGCGGCGATTGTCGGTCTATCGCTGCGCGGACCCGTGGAACATCTGCTGGGCGCGGAACTCACCCCTTCCGGCGGGCATATGAACTGGTTGCAATCCGTCGGCGTGTGCGTCGTCATCGGCATTGTGGTGATTGCGGTCTATGTGGGCGCCTTGTGGGGTATGCACACCGAGGAACTGGTCACGATGTTGTCGTCGCTCAAGGCACGGGTCGCCTCCCGACGGTCTGGCAATGCGGCGAATGTCAATGGCGATCAGCCTGCCGGCGACACTGCCGACGAATCCGCGGATTCCACCGACACTACCGAAACCGCCGACAATCGGGCCACCTCCGGGGAGCCGGACGAACCAGACAATCCCGATAATCCGGACGAACCAAGCAATCCGGGCAATCTCGCCCCTGACCGGCCAAGAACCGGCCCGCAAGCCGATTCTGCGGAAGACACGGCAGTACCCACCGCCGTTTCGACCACTCCAGTCGTTAGAATGACTACTACTACATCACCCGCGAGCACGCGAATTTCTCGTTATGGAGCCGAAGGAACTATGAAGCCTCAACTGGGAGATACCGTTATCAACCGGTATACGTTGGTGTCACTGTTGCGTGACGAACCCGGCCTGCAAGCGTGGAAGGCAAATGACCGTGTCCTCGCGCGTGATTGCCAGCTGTACATCGTCACCGACGCCGATGCGATCGCCAAAGTCGACGCGATCGCGTCATCCCTAGCCCTGTCGCGCAACCGTCGTTTCACACAGGTCCTTCAACTCCAGCATCGCGGTGACGTGTCGATTATCATCACCGCTGTGGATAACGGTTTGTCGCTGACCGATTACTTCCATGGACCGGCGTCAGGAACCCTCAGTCATGCGGCCATGCGGTCGATTCTCGGCGAAACCGCATCTGCGATGCGTCAGCTCCTGGTGGACGGGCTGTCGCACTACGCGCTGAACACCGATACCATCCGTCTGACCGCGAACGGGGTCCAGCTCGCCGATGCGACGCTGAGCCCGATGCTCGCCGACACGTCACATGCCCCGGAAGGGCTCGGGGCCGAGCGTCTGGCGACCCGCCAACTCGCCGCCGTGTTGTATGCCCTGATCACCCGCACCCCTTCATCGGTGGATACCCAATTCGATTTGTCCAAGCTCGGCCCGGACGTGCCCGGCGAATTCCGTCTCATCTGCCATCGTGGCCTGGAATCCGACGGGAACGGCAGTGTCATCCCTATGGAGTCGCTTGCAGAACTCACCGCGCTACTCGGCGACTGGGAACCGTTGTCGCACTTGCAGAACAGTGATATCGCCCTGCCAAGTATCGATGCAGAATGCTCCATTGCCAACGCAGCGTTGAAAACACCTGACCCTGGGCATATTCTTGATTTCCCGCAGGATCTGTCCTCGTCCTTCGAACAGCATTCGTATGCGCAAGCCGCCCAGGCGAGTGTCTTGCCGGGTGTGTCCGCCGCGATTCTTGACGCCGGCAGTAACAACACCGACCATGCCGAAGCTCTTGCCGCCCGCCAGCAGGCCATTCAGCAGGCGATGCAGCAGGAATCGGCCGAATGGATGAAGAACAGCCAGGCGGTTCCTCGCAACCCCAACAGGCAGACCATTCCCCATCCTGAAGTCACTGACAGCAGCGACTACGACTTCCATGACATCGCCGCTGCGGAAGTGGCCAATATCATAGCTCCGTCCGTTCCTGACCCGGATAACGCGATTTTCCCGAACTTCAACGCGGCGTCCGGCCCGTATACCGACACCCAAGCGACGATGCGATTCGATTTCGCCCGCAAGGCGGCCAAGAACGCCCATCGTTTGCAACCGCCGTCGGTGAATGAATCTACGAGCAGGATTCCTGTATACGATGCGAACGGGATGCCGGTTCCCCCCGGTGACGAATCACGACGCGCCTTGGAGAACGAACAGACGCAGATTCTCGCTGCCTACACTCCGGCGAGCCGCCCGCCGAGCTTCACGCCGACTGTGGAACCGGAGAAGGAGACGCACGAAGACTACAATCCGGTCACCCAGGACGATGTGGCGGACGAGAAATTGTTTGGCCGGTTCAGCACGAAGGTTGTGGCAATCGTCGTCGTCATTGTGGTGGTTGCGGCGGCCGCAGGACTTGCCCTGCATAGCCTTTCCGGCGGCACCACACTCGGTGTCACGAAGCAGTCGAGTGCATGGCCGTCCCAGAATCTCGACAAGGTGCCGTTCGGCAGCAGCACGCCTACCAGCGATGCATCATCGTCGGGCTCATCCGACAAGTCGAGCGTCATCACCGAGGACAAGGACGCTTCCGCCGTGCCGACACCCAAGGTTCCGGAAAATAACACCCCGTATTCGATTGATAAACAGGAGTTCCTCACCAAGCCCGGCGGTCAGGACGGCTACGGCTATTACATGCATCTGAGCGAGCCGGAAAGCGTATACCGCTTCGTGGTGTCGATCAGGTCTTCCGGCGGCACTGGCTACCTGTATGCCAATACAACCGCGGATCCGACACAGGGCGAGCAGGTCGCTCAGTTCTCCTTCGACGCGAGCGGAACGACCGACGTCAAGCTCACGAAGACGGTGAAGAGCCAGGACTTCCTCATGTGGGTGCCGCGGGATAGCCTGCCCGGCAACCAGCTGTACATCAAATCAGTCCAACTGTATTAGCGGTTGCCTTCACGGCAGTTCCTGCGGCTGTTTTCACGGCTGCTGGGCTTTCTCCGGGGCGGTTGTCTGCGCGCGTTGTTGCGGACGGCCGCCCCGGTTTGTTTTCGGACGGTTGTCGACGCCGCTGCCGCGACCATGGTCCTGCGTTACTCCGTCATCTGCGGGATGTCTCGCCACTGTGCTGACAGCACAATCATGGCCGTCTGGATGTGCTAGGTTAGGACCCATGAGCGAACAGACAACAGACGTGATCATCATCGGTTCCGGGCCTGCCGGCTACACTGCGGCCATTTATCTGAGCCGCGCCGGGTATCATCCGGTGGTCATTGCCGGGGCGCTCACGCCCGGCGGACAGCTGGTCAATACCACTGAAGTGGAGAACTTCCCCGGGTTCCCGGACGGCATCATGGGCCCTGATCTCATGGATGCCATGCGCAAGCAAGCTGAGCGTTTCGGCACCGAAATCGTCTATGACGACGTGGTCAGCGCAGATGTGCAGGGCGATTCCAAGCATGTTGTGCTGGACGGCGGGGATACGTATACCGCCCGTGCTGTAATCGTGGCCACCGGCTCGCAGGTACGCAAACTCGGGGTGCCGGGCGAAGCCGAATACTCCGGCCGCGGTGTTTCGTACTGTGCCACCTGCGACGGATTCTTCTTCCGCGGCAAGCCCATTGTCGTGGTCGGCGGCGGTGACAGTGCGCTGACCGAGGCTGACTTCCTGAGCCGTTTCGGTTCTTCGGTGACGGTAATCCATCGGCGTGACGCATTCCGAGCCTCGCGCATTCTGGTTGACCGGGCGGAAAAGAACCCGAAGATTGATTTCCGGATGAACGCCGTGGTGGAGCGTGTTAACGGCGATGATGAGTCGGGTGCCCACTCCGTGACGATTCGCGATACGGCGACCGGCGATACGACTGAAATCCCGGCCAACGGTGTTTTCGTCGCAATCGGGCACACACCTGCCACTGAATTCCTTCACGGTGCCCTTCAACTTGATGAGCATGGGTATATCACCGTTGACGGTGCTTCGACTCGTACCAGTGTGTCTGGCGTGTTTGCAGCGGGTGATGTGGTGGATGGCGTCTACCGGCAAGCCATTTCGGCAGCCGGCATGGGTTGCCGCGCAGCCCTCGACGCGCAAACCTACCTCGCCGAACAAGCCTGAGACATTCGGCAGGTATTCGCCCCAGCATACCGCTATTCCCCACCTCCCATCTCACTACAAACTGTCTACGCAAACCGCCTTGCCAGCGTAACCAAATTGTGCGATCTCTCAAACTGGTTACGCTCAACACCACCCCAGCGTAGACAGTTTGATTACCACCCAATCTGCTTACGCCGTGGCCCCGGCGTGACCAGATTGTCGGTCTTTGCGATACGAACGAATTCCGCCATCATCGGCAGAGACATTCCCTCACCTCCACTGATTGCCGGCAGCGGCGCCCACAATCCGACTGTCGTCATCTATCGCCAGCTGGGATTGTCACGTACCCGTGCCAGCCCGTATCCCGTGATATACCACGGCGCAACGCTGATTGAATGGCATTCGATGCTGAAAGTTACCATAAAGTATTCTGATTATTCTGAATGCCTTATATCCGGTGATACAACCCGACACGCCGTATCACAGCAGATTCCCGACTGAATTCAAGCACGGGCATGCACAGTGCAGTCACCATCACCTAGTGAACAACAGAATCCCCGGATTCCTGCTGCAAATCAGAAATCCGGGGAGACCTTGGATTGCGGCCACACCGCGTTTTCAGCTCAAGAGTCCAGAAAATCCGCCTCGCATCACACCCAGTCAGATTCCCCATCAGCGGCTGCAGACGCATTCTCCTCCTGCTGCTGCGGCATCAGAATATCCAGAATCCGCTGCATATCATCTGGCGACGAGAATGTAATCTCGATCCGCCCTTTCTTCTGATTACCCTTGATTGTCACCTTGGTGTCCAAGCGCTGTTCAAGGTGCTGCCGAATCGGAGAATCAGCCCACGGGTTCGCGACCTTCTTGTTCTCCTTCTTAGGTTTCTCCCCCGCCATGGTCTTCAACGCGACAATTTCCTCCGTACTGCGTACGGAAAGACCCTCAGCGATGATTCTGTTGGCAAGCTTGTCCATATCTTCTTCATTGGACAACCCAAGCAAGGCCCGCGCATGCCCTGCAGACAATACACCCGCGGCGACTTTCTTCTGGACTGAGGCCGGAAGATTCAACAGCCGTAAGGTATTCGCAATCTGCGGTCTTGACTTGGACACGGACTTCGACAACTGTGCCTGGGTCAGTCCAAACTCATCAATCATCTGTTGATATGCAGCCGCCTCTTCAAGAGGATTCAAGGCGACTCGGTGCAGATTCTCAAGCAACGCGTCACGAAGCATTTCGTTGTCGGATGTCGTCTTGACAATCGCCGGAATTGTCTCCAGTCCCGCAAGCTGCGAGGCTCTCCACCTGCGCTCTCCCATAATCAGTTCGTATGGTCGGCGCATCACATCGTTGGTATCGTCGGTATCCGCCTGATGTTCCGCCGATGCCACAATCTGTGATTGAAGCCGCTTACGCACCACAATCGGCTGCAATACACCGACCTCGCGGATTGATTCGGCAAGCTCCCGCAACTCGTCCTCATCAAAGATGGTTCGCGGTTGTTCTTTGTTAGGGCCGATGTCATCCAGTCTCAACTCGGCCAGATAACCGCCGTGCACCGGCTTCAGTTCTTCGTTCCGTCCATCAGCGTCTGCCGATGTTTCACGTGAAACATCGGCGTCCGTCGAACCATTTCCATTGTCGGCATCGGCAACCACTTCGGTCAAACGAGCACGGGACGCTTCCCCTTTGGCCGCAGTCTTAGCGTCAGTCGCGCGATTCTGCTGTACCTTGCTCTCGCCTGCGGCACGCTTCTCTATAGCCGTTTCCGTTGATTGCATTGCTCCGAAGAACACGTCGCTCGGATGAGTCATTTCTTCGAGCGACGGAATGCTCATCCGATGCTGCAAACGTGACTGCCCATGCGCATGCTGCTTGGTATTGGCAGATGCAGCATGAGTCGATGTTTCAGATGTTGCAGATGTTTCACGTGAAACATCGTCATGCTTCCGCTGATGTTGCGGTCGTGTCTCTACCGAAGCCGTATCACGGGCAGGCGTCCGATTCTGCGCATGCTTGTTCTCACGCTGCGATGTGCCGGAAGATGCCTTGTCCTGCTTTACCAATGTACTGGCATCAGCCTCAACTGCGGCAGTATGATTCGGCTCAGCGGCCGGTTGTTTGGACTCATTTGGATCTCCAGGCAATGCAGGGAACAATGCTCCAAGCCCTTTGCCCAGACGTGACTTCGTTGCCATTCAGTGCTCACCTCGTTTTGCTTCCAAAGTTGCCAAAACCGCCGGAGATCTCCTCGCAATTTCAAGAGCCGCTTCCCCATAAGCAATCGCTCCCATGCCATGCGGGTCATATGCAATCACCGTCTGCTGAAAACTCGGTGCCTCTGAGATCTTGACCGAACGAGGAATCGTCGTGTCGAGCACGATATTGGGATAATGGCTCTTCACTTCATCATAAACTTGACGGCTCAGAATCGTACGCTTGTCAAACATCGTCACCAACATTGTGGACACCAGCAGCACAGGGTTGTAATGCTCCTGCACCAAACCAATGGTGTTGATGAGCTGTCCCAGACCTTCGAGCGCATAATACTCAGCCTGGATTGGAATCAGTACTTCTGTTACAGCACACATCGCATTGATTACCAACAGGCCCAAGCTTGGCGGACAATCGACAAACACATAGTCGTAGGGCTCATCGCATGATTCTAGATACTTATCCAAGGCATGCTTAAGCAAATCGGTCCTGTCGCCGAGATCGGCGATTTCAAGCTCCGCGCCGCTCAAATCAATAGACGCCGGAACGACATCCATATGATCAAATGACGGGCATTCCTGAATCGCTTCACGAATAGTCGTACGCCCCTCAATGACGTCATAGATCGAGGGTTCACCGGAAATGTGGCGAGCACCCAATGCAGTAGACGCATTGCCCTGAGGATCCATATCCAGAACAAGTACCCTCGCTCCACTATCAGCAAGAGCAGCAGCAAGATTCACCGTGGTGGTGGTCTTGCCTACGCCACCTTTCTGATTGGCCACGGCAATACGCCGCGTTAATGCCGGCTTGGGGAACGTCACCATATGGAGAGCTTGATATCTGGTGGTTTCCTCTGCGATTTCACTGCCGAGCGAATCCGCTTGATCACCAAATATGCGACGGATGATATCCGAGGCGGAATTCATGGACCGACCCCCTTGCTCTGGACCTGTTGAACGTTGTGCAGCCGTCGACAAAGCTCCTCCTTGATATACGGTTGTTCCAGTTTCCCCATTGCACTGGACATGCCCAGCAAGATATCCACCGCATTGTGGATAAATGTGGACAACATTGCACAACTCTGTGGATAACCTAGTTTCATCTCGCCACAAAACCGCAGGAAATCGCGGAAACAACATTTCCCGAAGGTAAACACGATTGTTGTGGATAACTTTTTTGCGACATGAAAATGTGGATAACCTAGTTTATTGAAGTGGGAATAAGCGGTGCTAGACCTTGATTTGCCCTATCCGTATTACAACCGATAATCAATCAACAGATGTCAATGTTTCACGTGAAACATTGACAAGAATGTTGCGACGATACGGTTGAGTGGCTATTATCATCCACGCAATTCATCGCTGATTGTGTTGCCCAAAGCGAATCAATCTTGCCATGTCACTTCAGGCATATAGGAACAACATGGTGTACTGAACTACGTTGCTGGCTATCTAACATCTCTATGCAGATGTCAAATTGTGGCTTGATGGCTTTCCTGCCCCGGAAGTATTCCAGCATGTCCAACGTGATGCAGCGTTTCCTTCATACGCTCACTAGGCGCGGGCGCGCTGGTTTTGGATTCAGAATTTCCGCTCCCTGCGATATACGACATCAACAGACCACGTGACACCACCGATCTACCGGGATTCATGTATGAGCGGTTCATCACGCCACAGCACACAACTCCGGTTGGAGCGCAACAGCATGATGAGCAACAGGATTGATTCCATACGTCCTGCCTCGCACTGTTCGTCGAACCATCTCATGCACACAATTGATGGAACGATGTTTCACGTGAAACATTCCGATTCTGCGATCCCGCAACCAGCGAGTTTTGAGAGATTGTCAACCGCCTCCGTTTATCACCTAGAGAGGGTTTATCAAAACAGAATCACACCAGCGCTGCATCCATAGGTAGGTGGGGAACAGAATGCAATCAAGAACACTCACTCAACTTTCGATGTTTCACGTGAAACATCATCGTTGATTTGGAATTCGCCTGTCAAATGGCGCACATCGCTACGTATTATTCAACAGTGTCAACCTAGACTCTCAGTATTACTCCCCTCCACCTTGTTGGATGAGGGGCCAGGTCTCGACGGCGCTATCATTATTAGCGCATTTCTCGCCAATTATAGTGTGACTACGTCATCCTATTGGCGAGCCACGGATTCACAGCGGATACTGTTCCCAATACGCCTGCAATATGAGACCTTGAAAAATGACACCCACACGACCACCCACTAACGCTGATGAATTTGGAAACCGGCAACAGGCGGCAACTACCCGACCCTACAGGAGATCCCATCAGCATTATCAGTATCAGGCATGTTCTTACAGACCGACACAAGCTGTGTTCAATGCCACCGGTCATGTCATTCCCAATGGACCCAGCGCAAGTCATTCGGTATCAAGACTTTCGTCATCTGAATGAGTGTGGATCTAATCGGCGAAACATCTATAGTCACCGTTCTGCAAGCCTGTTGATGTTTCACGTGAAACATCAGCTTCGTAGACTAATACGAACAATTCTTGATGTGAGCCCTCACCTTACGGAAATGTAAACACTAGCGAGAGAACTGAGAGAACAATATTGGCAGTAGAACAGTGCAGCAGGATACTCGTGTACTGGTATTGATTACAACACCCAAACTATCGATGATGTTTCACGTGAAACATCATCGCTTCAACAGACAACTCGTAGTCGAGTTTGTCACAGTATCCACAACTAGCAATTTCAGAAAAGCTAGTCAGTGCATCAGTAGTTGAACATTCAAATCATACACAGAAAGCGAAATCACGGCAGAGGCAACAATTGGAGGAATTCACCTATAAGTACATCATCCGACTCTCCTGCTCCCAACATCGAGTCGCCGGCGTACAGGGAAATCGTGGTGCCGATGATGCGACTAATCCATTGCAGGAGTAGACATGTCGTGATGCGAGTAATCATTCGCTGATTCATATCTGAAGGTCTGAGATTCGTGTTCGAACATAGTTTCATGCCGGGAACTCGTGTGTCCACAATCGTTTCATGTATCCAATACATGACGTACAGACGTAACCGAGAGGAGCACACCACATCGACACCCCGACTGCGCCGCGTAATAGAGGCAACGGTGTCACCGCAATTGGCATACTGGCAAACAGGACGAACGCCTCTGCCGTTAAGACGGGATTCTGTTTTCTAGAAGGACACGTTGGATGAGAAAACACGAAGCCAAAGGCATTACGTTGACTTCGTAATCGTCAACTCACAAAATTCGCAGGCATACCACCCGCACTATCATCGGTACTCAACCACGGCTGATTCCAACATCGAGCCTTGCCCAACACGATGTTGGTGGAATGTTTCACGTGAAACATTCCACCAACATCACCCCGTTCCCGGTATCATCAACTCTATGGGTGAGATGTGTAATCAGCGGCATCCACAGTAATAGCCCAGGCATCAATCAACCGAGTACACAACACCAAAACCGCAGGAATTCCGGGGTTCAACAGCTTCTGGCTATGCTGCGAAAAACCTCAAACCGAACACAGCGCGCTGCCTACATCTTGTCCACCAACACCACATGCGTCGGTTCAAGCCCCTCCCCCACGGGCGCGAGACACACACGGGCATGACCGCCGTGGAATTTTCGAATCATTTTCTCCGCCTTATCAAGTTCGACCTGTGCGGAACGACCTTTCAAAGCGATGAGTTGGCCGTGCGGCTTCAGCAACGGCAGGGTCCAACCGGAAAGCTTGGTCATCGGTGCAACCGCCCGGCAAGTAACCGCGGCGAACGGTTCGATATCATGCTTTCGAATCTGGTTGATGATCTCCTCTGACCGCGCACGCACAATCTTGACATTCTCAAGTCCGAGCTGCTGAATGCACTCCTCGAGCCACTCGACACGACGCTCCATAGGCTCAATAAGAGTGAATTCACAGTCAGGCAGGCATGCGGCTGCGACAATGCCAGGAAAACCGCCACCACTGCCGACATCGGCGACCCGCTTCTTGGCATCATGCGAAGTGACCTTACGAATGAAGGGCAGCACAGCGGCCGAGTTCAGAATATGGCGTTCCCAGACAATATGAACATCCCGAGGCCCAATCAAACCACGGGGCTCACCTTCAGCCATGATCTTGTCATGGAAGCGTTGCAACACCGGGTAGGCGTCGCCCAAAATCTGCTGCGGCAGCGTGGAACCATCAAGCTCGTCAACAACCGCATCTTGAGGTGTCTGTTCTTGTTCAATCATGAATGTGCGTCCTTCTGTAATGATTTCAATGTACTCGAATCACCGGATGATACATATACAGCTATTTATCAGATTTTATTCAGTTGAAGCCTAACACAATCGGCCGGAATCGGCCGCATATCCACGATCCGCGGCAACCGGCTGTACCAAACCCATCCACAACCAATAGCAAACAACAGCAACCAACCGCACAGCCATTCCAAACACCAGCAACACCTCTCCACACGGCCAATCACCGAAGTCAACCATCATCCGTTTCAAAGAGAATGCGGTTGTGCAAACACGCAGCACTCAGCAGCTACGCATTCACACAACCGCATTCAGCATCAAAGCCCATCACCAGACGAGCAAAAACCACTGAAATCAGGCTTCGACGTCACCAGTTTCATCAGCTTCGTCATCATATTCATCATCGTAATGCTGATCATCATCGACAGCGGAAGCCTTGAGATAAATGGTGACATGACGGTTCGGTTCCTCGCCGTGCGAACGGGAGCGCAGCCCCTCTTCGCGGACCAGATCATGGACCACCTTGCGTTCGAAGGAATTCATCGGCTTCAAATCGACAGGCTTGCCGGTCTCGCGCACTTCGTCGATGGCATCAAGCGCAATATCGCGCAGGTGCTGACGCTTGTGCTTGAGGAATCCGTCAACATCCACAATGAGATGTGATCGCTCACCCGTCTTCTGCTGCACCGCAAGCCGTGACAGCTGCTGCAGGGCGTCCACCACCTCGCCATTCTTGCCAACCAGATGCTTGATGTCGTCGTCATCATCGGCAACAATCTGCACAACGGGTCGGTTGTTGCGAATGCCCATCTCGATATCACCGTCATAATCGGCAATGTCGAGAAGGCCTTCAAGATAATCCGCGGCGATATCAGCTTCCTCATTGAGCTGGTCGATAGTCTTTTCATCATCCTGTGCCATGTGGTACTCCTTGTCGGCTGTATAGGTCAAGTCTAATGGATGGACGGAAATTCGCCGCATCTGAGCGCATCACAAATGTTGTTCGGCGCATCCGTCTTCATGGTCGGGGGTTCAGGCTCCTGCGGGGATTACACCCGGCGTCGCGGCTGATACCATGCCGTCAACGCACAGGTGGCGTCGGTATAGCCTGACATACCGGCGCCACCATGGAATTATTTCTTCTTCTTGCGCTGCGGCTGCTTACGCTGGAATCCTTCGGTTTCACGACGGGCGGCCTCGTCCCTGGCCTTCTGCAGCTGCTCTTCCTCGAGCGACGGCTCACCGGCGCGCTTACGACGGGCGTTCTCACGCTTGTGATCGCGGATTTCCTTGTCTTCCGCAGCGGGCGACCCCGGAGTTGGGAAGGTGTAAATCTGCCACAACGACCGCAGGAAGTTGCACAGGTTGTTGGTCAGCCAGTAAATCAGCACTGAGAACGGGAAGTTCAAACCGGAGAAGATGTACATGATCGGGAACATCCAGGTCATCGCCTGCTGCATGCGGTATTGCTGGCCCTGCATCGAAGCTCGGGGCAGGTTGCGCCGCATGTTATAGAACTGCATGAGCCACATAAAGAAGCACATGAGCGCGATGAAGATGCCGATGACAATCTTCGCATGCGTATCGGCGTGCATGAAGCGCGTGGTGATGTTCACACCGAAGTTCGAGCTGTCGGAGAACTGCTGTGCAGTGGCCTTGTCAAAGGCGCCGAGCGGGGCGCGCTTTCCCTTGGCGATGTATTCGATGGCGGAGAGCACATAGAACATGCACATGAACACCGGGCCCTGGATGAGCATCGGCAGGCAGGAGCCGGCGGGGTTAGCGTCGTTGTCCTGATAGAGCTTCATGAGCTCGCGGCTCATGGCGTCCTTGCTGGCCTGGTCGTTCTTGCCCTTGTACTTGTTCTGGATGTGCTGCATTTCCGGCTGGAGCGCCTGCATCTTGCGCATCGAACGCATCTGCTTGATGAAAATCGGCAGAATGCACGCATGCACCACAATCACCAAGAAGATGATGGAGAGCACCCAAGAAACACCGACGGCGGGCATGCCTAGCAGTGTCAGGAACTTGTGGAAGATGGCCATAATCTGGGTCATCAGCCATTCGACCGGGGTCAACAGCTTGTACAGCCAGCCCCAAAAGCCGCTGTCAAGCAAGAACTGATCAGTATTGGTATTCATCGATCAGGCCATCTCCTTCGTGTGCGAGGCCAGTGGCGTCAGTCGTGGCTCCTCATGGGCCTTCGACCAGGAATATCGATAGAACAGCGAGAAACGCTGCGGAACGTCGTCAATACCGCCGCGACTCCAGGGACGACATCGCAGCAGCCGCAACAATGCCAGTGTTCCGCCACGCACTATGCCGAAGCGTCGAATGGCTTGCAAGGCATAGTTCGAGCACGTCGGATAGTACCTGCACCGTGCCGGCGTATTCGCAGAGATATTCCTCTGATACCAGCGGATGGCCCGAATCGCGGCTTGCGTTGCAGTTGACATATCGACCGCTTACTTACCTTGGGCCACCCGTGCGCCGACGGACGCGAACAATCGCTCGACCTGTCGGTCAAGGGATTCAAATGGCGCGTGCGCTGCTGATGGTTTCGCCCGCATGACGATATCGCAATGATCGGGCAATAATTGCTCGTGATTTCGCGCCAAGACGCGGAACCTGCGTTTTACCTTGTTACGGGTTACGGCGTGCCCCACCGATTTGGATACGGCGAGCCCAAGACGTCGGTGCGATGGTGTTCCAAGCGTTGAGCCAGTGGAATCCGTATGCCCGTCCGTCTCAGCGGACTGGGCGTTTGGGGTGCTGATAGCGCCCAATTGGGCGCATGAATGTGAATCGTCGCGCACCAGATAGTGCACGACGATGTCATGGTCGCTGACTTTTCGGCGACGTTTCAGCACGGTGACGAAGTCACGGTGACTTGTAAGCCGCTCCACTGCTCAGTTCGCCGGTTCAGGCAGACAGGGTCTTGCGGCCCTTGGCGCGACGACGGTTGATGACGGCGCGGCCGGAACGGGTACGCATACGTGCGCGGAACCCGTGCTTCATGTGACGACGGCGGTTATTGGGCTGGAATGTCCTCTTCATAATTTACGCTCCCGGTTTTTCAGCCATGCAAAAGCACGGCTCCTCATGAGTCAAGCTCTACTAAACTACTCTCACCCCTGCCCATTCGTCAACACGACACAGCATGTGGATAATTCTTCGGAGTTTTCCACATCGCTTACCAACCGGCGAATCAATCCCCACAATTCCCAAAAAACGTTGCAATCACAACGAAACCGAGGGAAAAGTTATCCACAAATCACACTGATGTTATTCACATTTCAGCAATTTCAACACGCAAGGCTGTGGATAACTTCCCGGATTCGGTGTAAACATACACTACGGTATTGTTCTCATATACGGACGGGAACACGAGGTATGCACGAAAGGATGGCCGCATGGCGAACAGCTCGCAAGATCCGGCGACCCAGGCCGTGCATATCTGGTCGGATGTGCTCGCCGTGCTCAAGCATGATGCATCATTGACCGCACGGGACAAGGGATGGTTCGAAGGTGTCATCCCCGAAGCCGTGTTCGGCACCACCATCGTGCTCACGGTCACCAACGCCGCGACGCAGAAGGCGTTGCAGACTGACCTCAACCAGCCTCTGCTCAAAGCGCTCAAATTGTGCACCGGAATGAACATGTTCCCGGCGTTCAAGATTGAGCCGCACCCCGAGCCGCTCGCCCCGCAGCCGGACATCACCATGCCCGACACCACGCCGAGGCCCGACACCACGCCGAGGCCCGACGTCCAAGGGGAAATCTCTTACGCCGGCCACACGAATGTCCCAACCGGGCAGCAGCAGTCGGCCACGCCACAATCTTCCGTCCAGCAGACCCCGGCATGGGGATCGGGACAGGCTTCGCAGCCCCAATTCGCCGAGTTCCAGCAACCCGCGATGATGCCTCACCAGACCACGCATCCGGTGCAGTCCGAGACGACGATGCATCAGGACCGCGGCCAGATGCCTGGCCAATATCAACAATCATCCGGATTCAATGAACAACACGGCGCCGATGCATATAGCCCGTATGTCCCCGGATATCAGCAGCCGGCAGCCCAGTCGCAACACATGGGGCAACCGACCGGCGCCACGATATACGAGCAACAACCAGTGCACTATGGCGCAGACCAACCGGGCTCTGCAGCGGCCATGCCGTCTACTGCCACCCAGCACCAAGCACCGGCGCCCAGCCCAAATCAGCCCGAAATCCCGGCAACCGTGCCCTCCGGCGTGCCGAATCGGGAGAATTTCAACATCGACCAGCATCGACCTGCCCTCGATCCGGAAACCCATCTCAACAAGAACGCGACCTTCGAAACCTTCGTTCCAGGCGATTCCAACCGTTTCGCGCGTACCGTCGCCATGGCGGTGGCAGAGGGATCTGGCAAGGATTTCAACCCGTTGTGTATCTATGGCGGCTCCGGATTGGGCAAAACCCATTTGCTCAACGCCATTGGCAATTACGCGCTGATCAAGGACCCCACGCTCAAAGTGCGGTACGTCACCAGCGAGGAATTCACCAACGAATTCATCGAAGCGCTGCAGAACCCGAACCAGTCCCAAGGCCAAATCGCTGATTTCAACCGACGTTACCGTGAAGTCGACGTCCTGCTCATCGACGATATCCAGTTCCTCGGCGGCAAGGAAGCGACACTCGACAGCTTCTTCCACACCTTCAACACGTTGTATCAGGCGAACAAGCGCATCGTAATTGCATCCGATGTGGCGCCGAAGAACCTCAAAGGCTTCGAGGCCCGCCTGATTTCACGATTCGAATCCGGCCTGACCGTGGATGTCAAACCGC
Organism: Bifidobacterium thermacidophilum subsp. thermacidophilum DSM 15837; assembly: GCF_000426425.1. Classification (NCBI taxonomy): domain Bacteria; kingdom Bacillati; phylum Actinomycetota; class Actinomycetes; order Bifidobacteriales; family Bifidobacteriaceae; genus Bifidobacterium; species Bifidobacterium thermacidophilum. The sequence continues at coordinate 336,679 of NZ_AUFI01000007.1, read as the reverse complement.
CGGATCTGGAGACCCGCATCGCGATTCTGCGCATGATCGCCTCGATGAACCATATGCAAATACCGAACGATGTGCTCGATCTCATCGCCGAACGGTTCACTGAGAACATCCGCGAGCTGGAAGGCGCGCTGACACGAGTCTCCGCAGTGGCGTCACTGAATAACCAGCCGGTAACCCGCGCGCTTGCCGAGCAGACCCTGCAGGACTTCTTCTCAACGGATGTGGAGATCAAACCCACCGATATCATCACCCAGGTGGCAAAGTACTTCCACCTGACCTTTGACGATCTCGTGGGGCGCGCACGCACGAAGAACATCGCGCTGGCGCGGCAGATCGCCATGTATCTCGCCCGTGAGATGACCAGCATGAGCCTGGTCGATATCGGCGAGGTATTCGGCGGGCGCGACCATACGACGGTGATGCACGCCTACACGCGTATCAGCGACGAGATGAAAGAAAAGCAGGAGACGTACAACTACGTCATGGAGTTGACTGTTCGTCTCAAGCATCATTCCGCCGAACAATAAGCCCTGCCCCCGCCCGGTCAACCAAGCTGTGCCCGGGACGCGTGCCGGTTTGAAATGCGCCTTACGGGCAGTCCTATCAGGTGTTCTATCAGGGTGATGTCTTGCGTCCGATCTCACGTTCCATGCAGGACAACGACGCTCACAGCAGGATTTTGACGAATTCAAAATCGTCCACCATGGTGGATGCAACACGCCGTGGCTGTGGAAAATTCAGAATAAAGTTATCCACCACGTTATTCACAATTGTGGGTAAACCGTGCGAATAACTCGTGGGCAACCCCAGAAAAGCTGTGGATAACTCGTGGATGATTCGGCTTCCGATGTGGATAACTTTTCAGCGGCCTTCTCGCTGTGGATAACTCCTATGGTTATGCACAGGATATTCAGAAGTTATCCACATTCGGTGAGTGATTGCGAAGTCTTGTCGCTGTAGGCCTGCATACACTTATCCACACTATCCACCGGAATTATTACGAAGGCTATTGTTCTCTTACGTATCATCATCGACATCATCATGGCGCATGCTTCGCACGAACGAATCTGGCCGGAAAGTCCGGCTAGAATAGCCACAGAACACCAATCGAAACGAGGAAGCATGAAAGTCGAAGTGAACACGACCTCGCTTGCGGACGCTGTCGCATGGACCACGCGGGTCATCGACGCACGTCCCGCAAGCCCAATCCTTGCAGGCATCAAGCTGGAGGCCATTGATGGAACACTCCAACTGTCTGCATTCAACTTTGAAATCTCGGCGCGCGATCACATCGAAGCCGGCATCGATGAATCAGGCAGCACCGTGGTCCAAGGCAAGATTCTCGCGGACATTACCCGGTCGTTGCCTTCCGAGAAGACGTATCTGTCCACTGAAAACTCGACACTGATCATCACTTCGGGCAAGAGCAAGTTCACCATGCAGCTCATGCCGGAAAGTGAATATCCCGATCTGCCAGTCGTTCCGCCGATTTTGGGCAAAGTTGACGGGGAAACCTTCCATCAGGCGGTGGATCAGGCGTGCGTGGCCGTTTCGCGCGAAGAAACACGACCGGTGCTGACCGGTGTATTCATGCAGTTTAAAGGCGACAAGGTCGTCATGACCTCGACCGACCGGTTCCGTCTGTCCCGTGCAACGTTCACCTGGTCGCCGGAAAATCCGGATGTCTCCACCAACACCTTGCTGCGCGGTTCGCTGTTGCGCGACATCGCCAAAACGTTGAATGAAAGCCAAAATGTCACCATCAACTTCAGCCAGGACAACCCCTCGCTCATCGGTTTCGAGAACGCCGGCCGGGTGTCCACATCCCAACTGATCGACGGTGAGTTCCCTGCAATCGACCGGTTGTTCGCCGACGAGTATCCGATCCAGGCGGTCATCGACAAACAGCAGCTGATCAACTCGATCAAGCGTGTGTCGTTGGTGGCGGAGCGCAACGCACCGATCCGGATGGCGTTCTCCGGCAGCGAGTTGACGCTGAGCGCCGGTGTCGCCGACGAAAATCAGGCGAGCGATGTGCTCGATGTCGATTTTGACGGCGATGACATCACCGTTGCATTCAATCCGTCCTACCTGATTGAGGGATTGAGCGCAATCACCGAACCATTCGTGCGCATGAAGATGACGACAGCGGTGAAGCCGGTTGAATTCAACGGCCAGCAGGAGCAGGATTCCGACGAATCGATGGATTACCGGTATCTGCTGGTTCCGATGCGCTTCAGCAACTGAGTCTGGACTGGGCATCTGAGCCCGAATCAGGCAATCGCCGTCGGCAAGGTGGTGTGGATAACCCTGTCGACGGCGAAATCCTTGTCTGAGCACGATCGTACTGAACGACGAGGCGCTGTGGGATTCTTCCGCGGCCGTGTCTCATGTGACGGTCGGACACGAGAAACCTTCTCAGACACGGAATATGACAATTCGCCAGTTATCCACAGGCTTTGGTGGCCAGCCAAAAGACCTAGAAAGGACGGGCAGCGATGAGCGTAATCGTCTCACGACTGGCGCTTGACCATTTCCGGTCGTGGAACCATTGCATCATCGACCTGCCTGAGGGAGTCACGGTAATCCAGGGCGCCAACGGCATGGGCAAAACCAATTTGGTCGAAGCAATCGAAGTGCTGTCCACCGGGTCGAGTCACAGAACATCAAGCTCGCTTCCGCTCGTCCAACGAGGATATGACTCGGCTACGGTCCGGGCTAATATCGTGGATACCAACGCCGCAGACGGCGAAGCGGCCGGGTCGCAACCGCGGAATGTCGCGGAATCGGCCAATACTGAATCGGCGCCAGAATCCTCTGAATCGAATTCTGAAGAGCAAAATGGAAAACTGAATTCGAATCAGGATTCACTTCAGAATTCACCCTCCGACCATGACGATGCGGCGCAACCAGACCACAACACCCAAGATCGCGCCCCCTACACCACCATCGAACTGACCATTCGCGCCCACGGGGCGAACCGGGCACGCATAGACGGCGGCGCCTCGATGTACATGCGCGACATTGTCGGCCGGATTCCCAGCGTCTCGTTCACGCCGGAAGACCAGCGTCTGGTGTCGGGCGACCCTGCGACCCGACGTGGATTCATCAACCAGGCAGGGACTCTGCTCATCCCAGGATACGAAGAAGTCCACCAGACATGCGCCAAACTCGCCAGACAACGGGCCGCGCTGCTCAAACAGCTGGGAAAACCCTCCGTTCAGGACGGACGATACGGCGATCGGTACGGGCAGGGCGCCCCAAGCGATGCTGATGCCGGACAGGCGGCCGCGATGCAACCCGCGCTAAGCGGACTGGAGATCTGGACCGGGCAGTTCATCGAGTCAGGCGTTGAACTCACGCGTATGCGCAAGCGCCTCATCGACCAGCTCGATCCCTTGTTCTCCCAGAACTACGATGCCTTGTCAGGAAGTGAACAGCACGCCTCGCTCGCCTATCTCCCCTCATTCGACGAGGTGCTGGAAGACGGCGAGCCGCATCAGCTGATCAGCCGGCATTTCCAACGAATCTATCCGGGCGAAGTGGCGCGCGGCCAGAATCTGATCGGTCCTCATCGCGACGACATGGCCATGACGTTGGACGGCGTGCCGGCTAAGGAATTCGCGTCCAACGGCGAAATGTGGACGATGGCGTTGGCGCTCAAAATGGCGCTTGCCGCCTTGGTCGAGCGGGCTACAGGCAACGCTCCTATGGTGATTCTTGACGATGTGTTCGCCCAGCTTGATGAGACGCGTCGGCGGCAGATCCTCGAATTCGCCGTCCGACGTGACCAAGTGCTGATAACCGCCGCCGCGGCCGCAGACGTGCCTGATTTGTCGCCGTATGGCACACATGCGCGGATCGTCGATATCGCCGCTCTCCGGCGTCAAAGCGACGATGAGCAAGCCGGGCAGCTGCTGACGGACGAGACTGTCGCGCGAATCAAGGCCGCCCGGCAACAGGCCGACGCGCAAGGCGAGGCATCGGCATGAACAAGCCGGTCGCACGCATGCTCAAGCTTGATCCGAGAAAGCTGCCGGCGCAGGTGTTCCAACGCTATGCCGCGCGGGCGGGCATCATCCGCGACAGGCAAGAGCGCGAAGCAAAGGCCTGGGAGAGCTTCGGCAAACCGGGCAGAGACCCCAACACCCTCGGGTCGTTGGTCACCCTGCTGGCGAAAAACGGCAACTGGACCCCCCATCTCAAGCTCGCCCAGCTGCGCAACCATTGGGATCAAGTGGTCGGCCCACAAATCGCACAGCACTCGGTGGTCGCCTCGTTCAATGATGGAATCCTTGTGATTCGGGCGGAATCCCCGGCATGGACCACGACGTTGACGTATATGATCCCGCAGCTGACCGATACGATCAAGGAACGTCTTGACGGGCTTGATATCTCCCAGATTCGCGTGACCGGGCCGCAGGCGCATCCATTCACCCGTGGCCGCTACGGCAGATACCGGCGATAGTATGGGATGGAGGGCTTAAAAACCGCAAAATATCGCGGAATGCCTTGTATTGCCCTCAGAGCCGCAAAGTCCCCCTTGATGTGTAGAATCACGTACAGTACTGTAAAACGCCTAGAAGGCCCCGTTATTTTCGTTCTAGGGTATATCGACCGTGTCGGCAGGGGCGCCGCGCGGTGTGCTGGAAGGAATTTGTGTGGCAGACGCTGAAGCTGATTCGCTGAACAATGCTGCGCCCGGGCAGGGCGGGGTACCATCGCAGACAGGTAATGAATCCAAGGCCGAACTCAACGACAAGGTCAACGACGCCATCGCCAACGACAAGCTCGAGAATGCACAGCTTGACGATTCGCTGTCGCCGGACCATTACGACGCCAGTGATTTGCGTGTGCTGGAAGGGCTTGAGGCGGTGCGTATCCGCCCGGGCATGTACATCGGCTCGACCGGTCCGCGAGGCCTGCACCATCTGGTCTACGAAATCGTCGACAACTCAGTGGACGAGGCCTTGGCCGGTTTCGCCACCCATATCGAAGTGACCATTCTGCCGGACAACGGCATCCGCGTGGTGGACGACGGCCGAGGCATCCCGGTTGACATTGTGCCGGGCGAAGGTGTTTCCGGCGTTGAGACGGTTATGACCAAGCTGCATGCGGGCGGCAAGTTCGGCGGCGGCGGCTACGCGGTCTCCGGCGGTCTGCATGGCGTGGGCATCTCCGTGGTCAACGCGCTGTCCACGCGTATGGAGATCGAGGTGCGTCGTCAGGGCTTCCATTGGACCCAGACGTACATCGACCAGCATCCGACGGCACCGCTCGCCCAAGGCAAGCCCATGGAGGACGGCGAATCGACCGGCACCTCCGTGACCTTCTGGGCCGACCCGAAGATCTTCGAAACCACGGTCTACGATTTTGAGACCCTGCGTTCGCACTTCCAGCAGATGGCCTTCCTCAACCGCGGCCTGCGCATCTCTCTGACCGACCTGCGTGAAATCGACCAGGCGGGCGACGAGGTGACCGGCGACGGCGACAACCCGGTCGAGGAACTCCATCGATCCGTGACATACTGCTACGAGCACGGCATCAAGGATTACGTGGCATATCTGGTCAAAACCCGCAAGACCAACCCGATCGAGGAGGAGATCATCGATTTCGAGGCGGAAGACCTCAAAATCGGCATCTCCGCGGAAATCGCCATGCAATGGACGACCGCCTACTCCGAATCCGTGCACACCTTCGCCAACACCATCTCCACAACCGAAGGCGGTACCCATGAGGAGGGCTTCCGTGCGGCGCTCACCACGCTTGTCAACCGGTATGCGCGCGAGAAGAACATCCTCAAGGAGAAGGACGACAATCTCTCCGGCGATGACGTGCGCGAAGGCCTGACAGCCGTCGTGTCCGTCAAGCTCACCAACCCGCAGTTCGAAGGCCAGACCAAGACCAAGCTCGGCAACTCCGAAGCGAAGACCTTCGTACAGCGTGTGATGACCGACAAGCTCGGCGACTGGTTCGACGCACACCCTGCCGAAGCCAAAAGCATCATCCAGAAGGCGATCGAGGCCTCCCGCGCCCGTATCGCTGCGAAGAAGGCCCGTGAATCGACCCGGCGCAAGTCGATCTTCGAATCCGCCGGTATGCCGGACAAGCTCAAGGACTGCCAGTCCAACAATCCGGAGGAATGCGAGCTGTTCATCGTCGAGGGTGATTCCGCAGGTGGCTCCGCCATCCAGGGGCGCAACCCGATTACCCAGGCGATCCTGCCGCTTCGAGGCAAGATCCTCAACACCGAGCGCGCCTCCATCGATCGCATGCTCAAGTCCGACACCATCGAGTCGCTGATCACCGCGATCGGCGGCGGCTACGGCGAAGACTTCGACGTGAGCAAGGTGCGCTACCACAAAATCATCATCATGGCAGATGCCGATGTCGACGGCGCGCATATCGCCACGCTGAACCTGACGCTGTTCTTCCGCTACATGCGGCCGATGATCACCGCAGGGTATGTCTATGTGGCCATGCCGCCGCTGTACCGCATCAAGTGGACCAAGGGGCCGCACTCCTTCGTGTATACGGACGCCGAACGCGACCGCGTGCTGCGCGAGGGCAAGGAGTCCGGTCGCCAGCTGCCGAAGGGTGAGGGTATTCAGCGCTACAAGGGTCTGGGCGAGATGACCTATCAGGAGCTGTGGGAAACCACCATGGACCCCGACCACCGCATTCTCAAGCAAATCCATATCGAGGACGCGGCACAGGCGGACGAGACCTTCTCCATGCTGATGGGTGACGAGGTCGAGCCCCGGCGCCTGTTCATCCAGCGCAACGCGCACGACGCACGATTCATCGACGCGTGACCGTACAACGCCGGAATCCGCGGTTTTCCAAGGATTTCGGTACGGAAACCAGCACACTTCATCACTAGCCGTGCATCAGGCTAGCCATCCGAAGAGGATGGACAAGAACACGAAGGATCTACCGTGGCAGACGAAAACAACACCAACACCCCGGAAGACGGCGGGTCGAGCAATGACGACCAGCTCAACGGGCTGGACAACAACCACGAGCCGTTGAGCCCGCAGGAAGCCGACAACACCGATTACGGCCTGGTGAAAGGCCAGCGCGTCCAACCGATTGATTTGCAGCAGGAAATGCGCGAATCCTACCTCGCCTACGCACTGTCCGTCATCGTGGAACGTGCGTTGCCGGACGTGCGTGACGGTATGAAGCCGGTCCACCGTCGCGTCATCTACGCGATGTACGACGGCGGATACCGCCCGGATCGCGGCTACAACAAGTGCTCCCGCGTCGTCGGCGACGTTATGGGTAAATACCACCCGCACGGCGACGCCGCCATCTACGACACGCTCGTGCGTATGGCCCAGCCGTGGTCCATGCGCTATCCGCTTGTGGACGGTCAGGGCAACTTCGGCTCCCCGGGCGACGACCCGGCGGCCGCCATGCGTTACACCGAATGCCGTATGGCCCCGCTCGCCATGGAAATGGTGCGCGACATCGACAAGGACACCGTCGATTTCGTGCCCAACTACGACGGCAAGACTCAAGAGCCGACCGTGCTCCCGAGCCGTTTCCCGAACCTGTTGGTCAATGGTTCCGCCGGCATCGCCGTCGGCATGGCCACCAACATCCCGCCGCACAACCTGCGCGAGGTGGCGGACGGCGTGCACTGGGCGCTCGACCACCCGGAAGCGAGCCGCGAAGAACTGCTCAACGCGCTCATCGAACGGATCAAGGGACCGGACTTCCCGACTGGCGCGACTATTCTCGGCCACAAGGGCATCGAACAGGCGTACCGCACCGGCCGTGGCCTGATCACCATGCGTGCCGTGGTCAACACTGAGGAAATCAACGGGCGTATGTGCCTGGTGGTCACCGAACTGCCATATCAGGTCAACCCGGACCGTCTGGTCGTCTCCATCCGCGAGGCGGTGCGCGACGGCAAAATCCAAGGCATCGCCGACATGCGAGACGAGACTTCGGGCCGTACCGGCCAGCGTCTGGTGCTCGTGCTCAAGCGCGATGCTGTCCCCAAGGTCGTGCTCAACAACCTGTACAAGCATTCCCAGCTGCAGCAGACCTTCGGTGCCAATATGCTCGCCCTGGTTGACGGCGTGCCGCGCACGCTCAGCCTGGATGCGTTCATCCGTCACTGGGTCTCCCATCAGCTCGACGTCGTCGAACGCCGTACCCGGTATTTGAAGCGTGAGGCCGAAGAGCGCGACCACATCTTGCAGGGCTATCTCAAGGCCCTCGACATGATCGACGAGGTCATCGCCCTCATCCGTTCCTCCAAGGACGTGGACACCGCCCGTGAAGGCCTTAAAGACCTACTGGACGTCGATGATGTGCAGGCGGACGCGATCCTCGCGATGCAGCTGCGCCGCCTCGCTGCACTCGAACGGCAGAAGATCCTCGACGAACACGAGGAATTGCAGCGCAAGATCGCCGATTACAACGACATCCTCGCCAAGCCGGAGCGCCAGCGTCAGATTGTGGGCGACGAGCTTGACGAAATCGTCGAGAAGTACGGTGACGAACGTCGCACCCGCATCCTGCCGTATTCGGGCGAGATGAACGTCGAAGACCTGATCGCCGAGGAGAACGTGGTCGTAACGGTCACCCATTCCGGCTTCATCAAGCGCACCAAGGCCGACGAATACCGTGCCCAGCACCGCGGCGGCAAGGGCATCAAGGGTACCAAGCTGCGCGAGGACGACGTGGTCGACCACTTCTTCCTCACCAGCACGCACAACTGGCTGCTGTTCTTCACCAATAAGGGTCGCGTCTACCGGCTCAAGGCCTACGAGTTGCCCGAAGGGTCGAGGGATTCCAAGGGCCAGCATGTGGCCAACCTGCTGCAGTTCGCCCCCGACGAGACCATCCAGGCGGTGCTGTCGATTCCGAATTACGAGGTCGCCAAGTATCTGGTGCTTGCCACGCGGTCCGGCAAGGTCAAGAAAACCAGCCTCGCCGAATATGATTCGCCTCGCCAGGGCGGCCTGATTGCAGTGCGATTGGCCGCTGACCCCGAGACCGGGGAGCCGACCGATGAGCTGATCGGCGCCGCGCTGTGCAACCCGGAGGACGACATTATCCTCGTTTCCAAGCACGGTATGAGTCTCAAGTTCCGTGCGGACGACGAGCAGCTGCGTCCGATGGGTCGCCAGACCGCCGGCGTGCAGGGCATGAAGTTCCGTGACGGCGATGAACTGCTGTCCATGGACGTCATCTGGGGTGACAGCGACAAGGATCTGTTCGTGGTCACCAACGAGGGCTTCGCCAAGCGCACGGCCATCAGCGAATATCGTCTGCAAGGCCGTAACGGCTTCGGTGCCAAGGCCTTGCAACTGGCGGAAGGCCGCGGCTCGCTTGTCGGTGCGCTTGTGGTCAGCGAAGACGACCAGGTCATGGCCATCATGAAGTCTGGCAAGGTCATCCGTTCGGATGTGTCCGAAGTCAAGCGGACCGGCCGAACCACGCAGGGCGTGACCTTCGCCAAGCCTGACAAGGGCGACGAAATCCTCGCCATCGCGCGCAACGCCGAGAAGGATGACGACGACGAGAACGACCAGACCGATGCCGATCAGCATGATCAGCACGCGGATGAGGCCGCGGCCGCACAAGGCGCGCAGCAGTGAACTGGCGGCGGGCCGCGTCAAAATACCATGGCGCGGCCCGTCGGATAGTGTGCAGACCTTGCCATCAGAGCGGCAATCGTCCCCGAACACTGGTAGGTTCACTAATCAGGCGAAGGCAGTCGGAACGTCCAAGGAGAAACAATGAGCGAATACGTCGACGGCGAGGGGCGCCGCGAACCACGCGTAGGCAGGACCGTCTCGAACCAGCCGATCAGTACCGGCAACGAGGCACCGATGCCGTCTGCGGCGCGTGCCGCGGCTGCGAACAAGCGTCGGCACCATACGCCGCGCGCACGGCGTATGAGCCTGTCCCTGACACGAGTGGACGCTTGGTCGGTGGCCAAGGTTACTTTCCTGCTCAGTGTGGCCGGGGGCATCATTCAGATTGTGGCGGCGGCGCTGTTGTGGCTGGTGCTGAACATGGCGGGCGTGTTCGACCAAGTCACGCAGATCGTCTCTTCGACAGGCCTTGATTCCAGCGGATTCAACCTCGCCGACGTGCTCTCGCTGAGCACGGTGCTGAGCACGGTGACCATCCTCGCCATCATCGGCGTGGTGCTGTTCACTCTGCTGGTGACGATTTTCGCGCTGCTGTATAACGTGGTCAGCTCGCTTGTCGGCGGCGTCCACGTGACTTTGGGTGACGACTGACAGCCATTCCCATATCCATGGTCTTTTCAGCCGATCAGGGGCGGTTCCGGTACTCCGGGCTGCCCCTGATCGTATATGCGGCCTAGGGTAATGCGGTATTGGGTGCAATGGTTTGTCGGTTTGTCGGGCATTTCCGAGCCAAAGGTATTGCCGGAAACATTCCGTCAGGTGATGTATGCGCTGGCATGTGCGACCGGACGGAAGGCGCGGAAGAATGGCGGAATCCTTTGGTATCTGTTGGTTTGTGTATGTCTGGGCATGCGCAGCATCGTGTCGGCGGAGCGTATGGTCTGTGGGGTGCCTGTTTCTGACGCTCGGCGTATGTCCTGGCATACGCAACTGACATCACCTTGGTGCCATGGCGGTCCTGATCGCGTTCGCGATGGCGGGGAAAACACGGAACGCAGGTTCAATGCCTGACACGCCTACGACCGCAACGTTCCTCGGAACACGTGATTGCTTAAACAGCTGGCGGGACATGCCGACGGCGAACGTCATCGTGCCCTGCGTAAGATGACCGAAGAGCAGGTCATACGAACAAGGAGGCGACCATGTCGGATACCGGACAGCCCCCAGTGTCCAGCATCCCGGATAATGCGGCTGCAACGGGCAACACCTATGCGGCGGTGTTGTCGGACAGTGCATTGGCCGCTCGGACGGCATCATCTCCGATGGCATCATCCTCGAAAGACCCGCAGGCTTCCTACTCCTACGTGGATCCGTGGAAGCCCGATTCCGTGCTCGAAGGGTATCAACAGGCCACCGTCCACCTCGGTGAGGACGCCGAGGGTGAGATTGTAGCAACCTTCGTGCGCAAGGACCCGTCGAAACTCACCTTGCAGGAACGGTGGCGGCGCTGGCATTTCAGCGTGCGCGGCCATCGTCTGGCCATCATGTACGTGCACGGGTGGAACGACTATTTCTACCGCCGGCACGCATCCGAATACTGGGAATCGCTGGGAATCCCCTTCTACGCCGTGGATTTGCGCAAATTCGGGCGATCCTACCGTCCCTACCAGACCCCCGGATATATCGAGGATCTGCACGAATATCGTCTGGAATTCAACGCCTTGCGTGACCAGATCGTCAAAGAACAAGGCAAGGACGTCCGCATTCTGATGATCGCCCACTCCCAAGGCGGACTGAGCGCTTCGTTGTGGGTCAATACCGAACATCCTCACCATGTCGAGGCACTAGCGCTGAATTCCCCTTGGCTTGAATTGCAAGGCAACCGCATGTTCCGCCTGCTGTCCACGCCGGTCGTGCAGATGTATCGGCTGCGCGGCGGCAAAACCGTGATGCCGATGCGCGACCCGGGATTCTATGCCCGGTGCATCAAACGGTCGACCGGAGGCGAATGGGACTATCTTGACCACCCGCTCAATCCGGGTGTTGAATTTCTCACGCGGGCAGGCTGGATGCAGGCAATCTACAACGGGCAGGACGAGATTGCGAAGAATCTTGACATCCAGATCCCGGTCCTTGTATGTACTTCGGACAAGTCAATGATGCTGCAATCCACATGGGATGAAGGCATGCGCGAAGCCGACAGTGTGCTGGACATTACTGCGATCCGTCAGGCAGCGCTGCATCTGGGCGATGTGGTCGCGCTGGCGACGATTCGCGGAGGTTTGCATGATTTGAGCATGTCCAAGCCGGATGCGCGGCGCAAGTATTTCCGCATCGTCACCATGTGGGCGTCGATGATGGCGTGGCGGCGTGTCATTCCCACCAAATGGGTGGATGAAGCCTTGGCAAAATTCTGATCTCTTCACCAGCCTCGCTCGTCGGCATGCTCTCAGGAATCGCCGTGCCGCTTGAAAGATATCCCCCAGCCTTTGCGCTAGTGTTGTTGCACGATGAGTATCGTAACCCTGTACGCCAAGACCTTCGGCACACCGCTGCTGATTGCGCTGCTGCTCTGGCCGTTCATTTCAGCGTTCCTGACCCTGCCGATTCTGGCGCTGCTCTACCATCACGAGCACCGTCTGCGGCTCGCCTCGACCATCGGCTCGTATCTGAGCGTGCTGTACGTGGTCGGTCTGCTCACCTTCACGCAGTACCCGATGCCGGACGAACCTGACCGGTATTGCGCCACACACCATCTTTCGCCGCAGCTCAACCCGCTTGAATTCATTCAGGACGTCGCCACCGGCGGAGTATCGGCGGTGATGCAGCTGCTGCTCAACATCGTGCTGTTCATGCCGCTCGGATTCCTGCTTATGCGGTTCCTGCGGCGCAATATCGGCCATACCGTCATCGTCGGTTTTCTGCTGTCACTGGCAATCGAATTGACACAGCTGAGTGGATTTTGGGGTATCTACCCATGCTCGTATCGGCAATTCGATGTCGATGACCTGCTGACCAATACCTTGGGCGCTCTCGTCGGGTACGGCATCGCGAAGCTGTGCGACCGGCGGTGGCCGCCAAAACCGGTTGACCAGACGGAAATCAACCACCGGCCCGGCATTGTGCACCGCGGGGTGACCTTCGCAATCGATATGATTATGGTGATCTTGGGATACTACCCGTTGGGCATTATTGTCGTCTGGCTGTTCCACGCCATCGCCAAGCCGCTGCCCGACGGGACGTTCCAGCTGGCAAGTGTCGTCATCCACGTCGAATCGTTGAACACCATAGTCACCGTGCTCGGCATGGCATCATTCCTGATATTCGAATTGTGGATTCCGGCGACGCACCGCGGGCAGACACTCGGAGGCATGTTCACCCACATGAGTATGGAAACCCGTGAACGCCACGGATGGCAACGGGTATTGTTCTATGCGATCCGTACGACGATTATCGGCGGATGGTTCTTGCTCACGCTGCTGCAGAAGGACACACACAGTGGGTTGCTGGTCTTCGTTGTCGCGGTGTTCGCGCTGATATTCAAGCAGATGCCTTGGGATTACGCGCCGGGTAACGCCGAATCGGGGCGTGTGGGTACTGATGGCGATGATGCTGACAATGCCGGCCGGGTCAATGATGCTGATGGTGCGCAGACACTCCACGCGGTCCACAATCGCCAGAATGACGGACAAATCGGCGATACATCAACATTCTTCGAGCGGTAATCCCCTGTTGTCTCCACGGGAAATCTCAGTGGAGACAACAGGGGAAGGGACATCAGAAGATGCCCTGTGCGACCATGGCGTTCGCGACTTTGACGAAGCCGGCGGCGTTCGCGCCCAGCATCAGGTCGCCCTCACGGCCGTATTCCTTCGCGGCGTCGAGGGAGTTCGCCACGATATCCTCCATGATTTGCTTGAGCTTGGCATCGACCTCGTCGAAGGTCCAGCTCAGCCGATACGAGTTCTGACTCATCTCCAAGCCGGAAACGGCCACACCGCCCGCATTGGCGGCCTTTGCAGGGCCGTACAGCAGCTTCGCGCCCCGATACACGGCGATCGCCTCCGGCGTGCTGGGCATGTTCGCGCCTTCGCACACAACCGTGCAGCCGTTGTCCACCAACGTGCGGGCAGATTCGCCGTCAATCTCGTTCTGTGTGGCGCACGGCAGCGCGATATCGCACGGGACAGTCCACACGTCACGGCAGCCCTCACGGTATTCGGAACCGGGCATGCGCTCGGCATATTCCTTGATACGGCCGCGGTGACCGAGTTTGATGTCCTTGACCACATCGAGGTCAATGCCCTTGGGGTCGTAGACATAGCCGTTGGAATCGGAGCAGGTGACGACCTTCGCGCCCAGACGCTGCGCCTTCTCAATCGCGAAGATCGCTACATTCCCGGAACCAGAGACGACTACGGTCTTGCCTAGGAAGGAATCGTTACGCAGCACGCGCAGCGCCTCCTGCGTGTAGTAGCACAGGCCGTAGCCGGTCGCTTCGGTGCGTGCCAGCGAACCGCCGAATTCCAAGCCTTTGCCGGTGAGCACGCCGGAATATTCGTCGCGGATGCGCTTGTACTGGCCGAACAGATAGCCGATTTCGCGGGCACCGACATTGATATCGCCGGCCGGAACATCGGTGAACTGACCGATATGACGCTGCAGCTCGGTCATGAACGCCTGGCAGAAGCGCATCACCTCGCCATCGGAACGGCCCTTCGGATCGAAATCGGAACCGCCCTTGCCGCCGCCCATCGGCAGGCCGGTCAGGGAGTTCTTAAGAATCTGCTCGAAGCCGAGGAATTTGATGACAGACTCGTTGACCGTCGGGTGGAAGCGTAGACCGCCCTTGTACGGGCCGATTGCGGAGTTGAACTGCACACGGTAGCCGCGGTTCACCTGGACACGACCTTCATCATCCGTCCATGCGACGCGGAACTTCACCACACGCTCCGGCTCGACGAACCGTTCCAGCACACCGTTGCGCTCATATTCCGGATGCTTGGCGACAACCGGCTCCAGGCTTTCAAACACCTCTCGAACGGCCTGCAGGAACTCAGGCTGGTCACCGTCGCGGCGTTCCACTTGCGCATACACGCGCTTGACATACTCTTCAGTGAGCATAGCTCTCCCCTCATTGGTCGGGTTATTGATAAGATGGTTTTATTTTAAGCGCGGGTGCATGGGCCGGCAAGACCGTGGATGCTGTTTTCCGCCCCTTGGACAGGCGACAGACGACGATTCCGGCGTGGCTACAAGGTAAATCGGGATTTCTCAGGCGTGTCGCGATGTCGATTCATGGATACCGAACGGTACGATACCAAGCAGAGCTGTTTGAGCCCCACGTCGACTGCATCTTCCTTGGCGGACGCCGACGGCGTGCCACCTGTCGAATAGGCATGTTCAACGCCTGTCGACGGACAATCACCAATAGTTGGTCAGTATGGCCTTCAATCGACAATGACAATCAGCAATCATATGAATCGAGAACAAGAATGATAGACGGATTCAAGAAATTCATCGCACGCGGCGACATGATCGACATGGCTGTCGGCGTGGTGATGGGCGCCGCGGTCACCGCTGTGGTGAATTCCATTGTGAACAACCTGATCAACCCGCTCATCGCCATGATCTTCGGAAAGCCGAATATGGACGGGCTGCTCGCGTTCACCTTCAATGGCGCGACCGTGTCCTTCGGCGCGATTCTCAGCGCGGTGCTGAACTTCCTGATTGTGGCGGCGGCTGTGTACTTCTGCATTTTGGTGCCGATCAATAAGCTGCGGGATATGTCCGAGGCATTGATTGCCAAGGCCAAGGGTGAGGAAGACGCCAAGGTCAAGGAAGAGCAAGAAAAGAAGCTGAGCAGAGAGGAAGAGACCGTGCTGTTGCTGCGCGAAATCCGCGACCAGCTTGCCAAGCAGGGTGACGACAACACCTCTGACATGCCATCTGGCGTGCGCTGACACCCGAGACCTGGGAGCCGACCCTCCCAAACTGGTTACGCCTGTGTACCCGTTTGTGTAGCTGGTTTGTGGGGGTAGGCGGCAGGTGTACTGGAACTGTCGTCCCCGCCTGTCTCTGCCGACGCTGAAAGCCTTGTCAGCGTCGGCAGAAGGTTGGGGGTTCGATAGGCGGCGGTTGTGCGTAGCTAGTTTCTGGGATGGAAGACGCGGGAAATATGATAAACCCCCGGAACTCTGCCGAATTCAGGGTTCCGGAGGTTTGCTGTGGAGCTAGCCGGGTTCGAACCGGCGACCCTCTGCTTGCAAAGCAGATGCGCTACCAGCTGCGCTATAGCCCCATGTGAAAAAAAGAGCGGCTCACGAGCCGCTTGATTTTTCGACGTGGGCCCGGGAGGACTTGAACCTCCGACCTCATCCTTATCAGGGATGCGCTCTAACCACCTGAGCTACGGGCCCGATCCGTACGCTAAAAGCGCACAAGCAGATATAGTACCATATTTGAGACTTCCGTCAACCCATGGGTATCCGGCGTGTCGTTGTATGCGGAATGCGGTACTGCTCGCACTTCTTCGGTGTCGACTACGCTGATGGGCATGTGTGGACGATTCGCCGCGGAGCTTGATTACCCAGAGATTGCGCAGATACTGCACGCGCAACCATCCGCCGGATTGCCCGGGAAATCATGGAATGTCAGTCCCACGCAGACCATCGCCGTCATCGGGCAGGACGCGCATGGGGTCAATCATCTCGCATCCGCCTACTGGTCACTCATTCCGCCCACCGCCGAATCGAAGAAACTCCCCTACCCCACGTTCAACGCCCGCATTGAATCAGCGCTCGACAGACCGACCTTCGCGCAGGCCGCGCGGCATAATCGCGCGATCATCCCCGTATCCGGCTACTACGAGTGGACGGCGGAACGCAAACCCTACTACTTCCACGCCAAAGACAACCGGCCGTTGCTACTGCTGGGGCTATACTCCTGGTGGCTGTCGCGGGAACGGGCGAATGCCACTTGGCTGCTCACCGCAACCATTTTGACGCGCGACTCGGTCGGTATCGCCGCCCAGATCCACGACCGGATGCCGGTGCTCTGCGATCCGCAACACGCACAGAAATGGCTCAATCGCAGCGTTTCCGGAGATAAGATTCTCCCCGAGGCATCCGCGTATGGGGCCCGGCTGTCGCAGTCATTGCTCGCAAGTCACGAGGTCGCGCCATTGCATGGCGATGGGCCGGAACTCACCGAGCCGTATGATGAGATGATGCTGCGCTTCTGATAGCCGGGCCATAGCGTCCACCGGCTCTGTGGCCGCATACAGGGAACAGAAAGGACCATGCCGTGACCTACCGACGCCGCACATCAAGACGCGTCACTTCGACGGACATCATAGATATCGGCGGGATGACGGTCACGGTGATCCGCAAGCCGATTCGCAACATGTATCTGCGCGTCCAGCCGCCGAACGGCGACATCCGGGTGATGGCGCCCACGCGGATATCCACGGAGGTCATCGAGACGTTCGTCAGCACACGCAAGACGTGGATTCGCGCCCAGCAACGCAAAATCCAGCGGATGCAACGCGATACGATGCGGCTTGTCGGTGGGGCGACGGGCGAGGAACACCCGGAAAGCCAATCGCAGCACCTGAACGATCAGGCGGGAAGACAACCAAGCGTGAGTGAGCAGGATTCATCCGGAATCGGTAGTCGCGATACCGGCAACCGCAACATCGGTAGCCGTGACTCCGTGACCGTGTGGACTGCCGATGTACAGCGACGTGCCCGCCAATCGCTCGAATGGCAGCTCCCGGCGCTGCTGGACCATTGGACGCGTGTGATTGGGCGCTCGCCGACACGGATCACCTTCCGCATCATGCGGTCGCGATGGGGATCATGTACCCCGGCGACAGGGCGGATTCGGCTCAATCTTCAGTTGGGACTCATGGAACCACGGTTCCTTGAGTATGTGCTGGTTCATGAGATGACCCACCTGTGGGCGGGCGGCCACGGGCCACGGTTCCAGCAGTTGATGGACCGGTTCCTGCCTGGCTGGCGTGATCTGCGCCGTGAACTCAACCGTTACGCCGTGCTGTGATGTCGGCGATTGCCTGAGGTGGTGTTCTCCGGACCGGTCGTTCTCGAAATGGTCAGTGGGCCGCCGTATCGCTGTCGTGCGATTCGCCGGTATCCGACGCGGCCTTTCCGCTATCTGCGATATCCACATGGCCGGGCGAGCCGCTTTTGCGTACGTCGATGGTCTCAATCCGCCGCCCGTCGACTTTTGTGACGATCATGTCGTAGCCATCATCGGAGTGCAGAACATCACCCACAGCGCCCATTTTTCCGGTGTGCGCGAGGAAATACCCGGCGACCGTCTCATACGGGCCGTCTTCAAGTTCGATACCGGTCAGATCGGCGAAATCCTCAATGGTCATTCCACCGTCAATCGTCGCCACGCCGTTGACGAACGCGGTGTCCGGCGCGGTCTTGCCGTCCTTGGTTTCCGGCAGATCATATTCATCGTGGATATCGCCGACCAGCTCCTCGGTCATATCCTCGAGGGTCACGATGCCGTCCGTACCGCCGTATTCATCAATGACCACAGCGAGGTGGATACCGCTCTTGCGCAGCAGCTCAAGGCTGGGCAGCAGCTTCGACGTACCCGGCAGAGAGATGCCTTCACGGGTGATATCCGCCACGGTTTTCGCATGCGGGTCGCGCACATCCAGCAGGTCGCGCACGTGCACGAAGCCAAGCACGTCGTCGAAATCCTTGCCGGTGACCGGGTAACGCGAATACGGCATTTCGCGCACGTAGGCGGCGGCATCCTCGATGGTCATATCGCCCTCGAGGAAGATGACATCGGCGCGCGGCCGCATCACCTCGGCCACAATCGTTTCGGAGGCGTCGAACACATCGTCCAGGATTGTGCGCTCGTCCTTGCCAAGCCGCGTATTGGTGTTGACCAGCACGCGCAGCTCCTCATCGGAAACCTCGCTTTCCGTCTCGTTCGGGTCGAAGCCAAGCAGACGGACCAGACCGTTGGTATTCTTACCGATCAACCAGATAATCGGCTTGCAGATCTTGGCGAACACGTCAATCGCCGGCACGACCGCGCGGGCGATCTGCTCAGTGCGCTGCATGGCGATGCGTTTCGGCACCATTTCAGAGATGACGATCGAGCAGTACGAAATAATCAGCGTCAACACGATAGTGGTCACCGGAGCGGCGATATGTTGCGGAATGCCCCAGCTGACCACAACAGGCACGATCATCGGGGAAATCGCCGATTCGCCGAACGATGCCGACAGAAATCCGGATAGGGTGACGCCGAGCTGCACAGTGGACAGGAAGGTGTTCGGATCGCGTGCGATGCGCGCGACACGTGCTCCTCGTGCGTCCTCCTGCTCCATCTGGTCGAGCTGCGAACCGCGCAGGCTCACCAGAGCCAGCTCGGTGCCCGAGAACACCGCCCCGAGTACGAGGAAGATGAAAATCAGCAGGACGTTCAACCACAATGACGACATACTTCCACTGTAGAAGAAGCGCCGGTCAAGGTGCGGGCCGCCTGGGGGTGACGCCAGAGTGGGGATTGGCGAGCGTGGCGGCCCACGCTATTCAGAAGCTCAGGACCTCCACGAGGCCGGTATCCATGCAATAGCGTGCGCCGATAAGCACGAGGCGTTCATCCGCCAGGGCCTGCCGGATTGGCTGCGAACGGTCCGCCAGCTCTTCGATGGTGTGGGCGATATGCATGCGCTCAATATCGGCAGGGTCGCGCAATTGCGTCTCATACGCCTGTAATACCGACGGGCCGACCGACCGCACGATCGGCGACTGCGCTTCAATGACCAGGCGTTCCAAGGATGCTTCCAGTCGGTCTTGCGCGGCCTGCGCGGCTTGTGCATCATCCATCGCTTCGATGTCATCGATGATGGAAGCCAGCGATTGTGCGGTTTCGGGCGAATCATCGCCGTGTCTCACGCGTGACGCCAGTACTCCAAGCTGTTTTTCCGCGGCTTGGACGGCACCGCAGTTCTGGTGCCCGAGGATCACAAGTAGGCTGACGTGCAAGCTTTCGACGGCGTATTCCAGCGATGCGAGCACGCCGTCGTCGATGATTTGCCCTGCGGTGCGAACGGTGAACATGTCGCCGAGACCGGCATCGAAGATGATCTCCGGTGGTACGCGAGAATCAGAGCAGGACAGCACGGCGGCGTCGGGGCGCTGGGAATCGATGAGGGATTCGCGGGTTTCGCGGTCCTGCCAGGCGTGTGTCATCTTGCCTTGGGCGAAACGCCGGTTGCCGGCCAGCAGACGGCTCCACGTGGAGGTTGCGGTCGGTTCGTGTTGGGTGTCGTCGTCATTGAATGTCTGGTCTGCCATGTGGCCTCCTGCCTGTGATGTGCGTTGTCATCGTATCGCGGATTGCGCTATGCCGTGGGCTGAGCGGGTGTCGGTCAGGTGTGTCGTGGTCACGGAGAATACTGAATGAACCGGTTCATACGCGGTGATGGTGTCGATATCGTCGACAACGAATGTCAGACGATGATTTACGGAAAGGTACGTGGTGGATATGGGGCAGATTGTGATGGGCATTGCGATTGTACTGCTGGTCGTCGGAGTGGTGATGTTCATTGTCGCGGCGCCGATGAAAGAGAACACGAAAAGTGTGCGTCTGACGGTGATATCCA
This sequence comes from Bifidobacterium thermacidophilum subsp. thermacidophilum DSM 15837, assembly GCF_000426425.1. NCBI lineage: Bacteria > Bacillati > Actinomycetota > Actinomycetes > Bifidobacteriales > Bifidobacteriaceae > Bifidobacterium > Bifidobacterium thermacidophilum. The sequence continues at coordinate 316,402 of NZ_AUFI01000007.1, read as the reverse complement.
CGGTGTTGAGCCTTGCGGGCATCATTGCGGTCATTGTCGCCGCGAATATGATGTAGCATCCAACCGGCAGTATCGTGGAAATCACACATATGTCAATGTGATGATTACCACAGGTGAATTCCCGCATTTCCCGCCTGCGATGGGCTAGCATGGGAACCACGCGGGGTCGGAGCCTCCGGGCCCGTGCATAAGGCGGGCCGTGCGCGAAGCCCGCCGGAATCGAACAACGAGACGACGAGGTGCACCATGACACTACTGCAACACGAACTCACCGACTTCACTGTTCAGGCGTTCCAGAACAACGATTTCCATGAAGTGACCAAGGCTGATGTGCTCGGTCACTGGTCGCTGTTCTTCTTCTATCCGGCTGATTTCACCTTCGTATGCCCGACCGAGCTTGAAGACCTCGCGGACCATTACGAGGAGTTCAAGAAGATCGGCTGCGAAATCTACTCCGTCTCCCATGACACGCACTTTGTGCACAAGGCATGGCATGACGCGAACGAGAAGATCGCGAAGATCCAGTATCCGATGCTCGCTGATCCGACGGCGCTGCTCGCCCGCGACCTCGACACCTACAACGAGGAGCTGGGCCAGGCCGAACGCGGCGACTTCATCATCAACCCGGAAGGCAAGGTTGTGGCCTATGAGGTTATTTCCTCCAACGTCGGCCGCAACGCCGAAGAGCTGCTGCGTCGCGTGCAGGCGTCCCAGTTCGTCTACGAGCACGGCGACCAGGTCTGCCCGGCCAAGTGGGAGCCCGGTGAGGCGACCATCGCGCCGTCGCTGGATCTCGTCGGCGAGCTGTGACCTTCGGCTGATTGGCTGAAACGGTTTTCATTCCCTATCACGGATGCCGTCACCGTTCGCAGCACACCGCAATCAGTGAAGGTTGTGGCCGCGTTGGGTGGCGGCATCCGTCATGTGAACCCGTAATCGTTGCGATGACGAGGAGCCGACAATGCAACAGCAAGATGATTTGTATGATGTCGTGGTGATCGGCGGCGGCCCGGCGGGCCTGACCGCAGGACTATATCTGGCGCGTGCGCGATACCGCGTATTGATCTTGGAAAAGGCGGATTTCGGTGGGCAGATCACCATCACGTCCGAAGTAGTCAACTATCCGGGTGTCGAACGCACCGATGGCCGCAAACTCACCGCGACCATGCGCAAGCAGGCGCAGAATTTCGGGGCGGAATTCAAAGTCGCCGAGGCGACAGGACTGGACGTGGATGGCGATATCAAGGTCGTGCACACCAATCGCGGTGATATCCGCTGCTTCGGCATTCTCATCGCCACCGGAGCCTCCCCACGCAAAATCGGTTTCACCGGCGAACAGGAGTATGCGGGCCGAGGCGTGGCCTACTGCGCCACCTGTGATGGTGAATTCTTCAACGGACGTGAAGTCATCGTGGTCGGCGGCGGATTCGCGGCGGCCGAGGAATCGGTGTTCCTGACGAAATACGCCAGCAAAGTCACCATTCTTGTGCGCGAAGGCGATTTCACTTGCGATGCCGCCGTTGCCGCCGAAGCCAAGAACCACCCGAAGATCGAGGTGCGATACCATACGCAGCTTGACGGGGTCGCAGCCGGTTCCGGCGGGCTGACCGAAGCGACGTTGCGCGATACGCGCACCGGTGAGACGAGCGTGTGGAAGCCGGCTGATGGCGGTACTTTCGGCGTGTTCGTGTTCGCTGGCTATGTGCCGCAGACCGAACTGGTCCGTGGCGTGGTGGAACTTGACGACCACGGGTATGTGGTCACGCACGGTTATCTGGAGACTTCGGTCCCCGGAGTGTATGCGGCCGGCGATTTGCGCGTCAAGAATCTGCGCCAGGTGGTCACGGCGACCGCGGATGGCGCCATCGCCGCCGTTGAACTGGAACGGTATGCCAAGCACCTCAGTGAGAAAACCGGGTTGGTGCCGCCGCGCCCGACCACATCCACCTACGAGCAGCAGGAAGCCAAGGCCGCGAAGGCCGCCAGCGCATCGGGCACGTCCCCGGCACCGGCGCCGCAGCGTCCCGGTGCTGCTTCTGCCGCGCCGACCGGTGGCAATCATGCATTCTTCGATGATGCGATTCGCCAGCAGCTTGCGGTCGTGTTCTCGCGGATGGCGCGTCCGCTGGTATTGAAGCTTGAGCTTGACGATTCCCCGCTGTCCAAGGAATTGCAGGCGTTCATCGGCGAGATGACCTCGCTGAGCGACGGCAAGTTGAGCACGGTGGTCGATACGGCTCCGGCGACCGGCGGCGATGTCTCGCTAGATGATCCGCTGCCGGATGCGCGGCCGAATGTGCGGTTGTGCACGATCGGCGCTAACGGTGAACCGCAGGAAACCGGCATTGCCTTCCATGGCGTTCCGAGCGGGCACGAGTTCAACTCCTTCGTACTCGCACTGTACAATGTGGCCGGTCCGGGGCAGGCACTCGACCAGGACACCGCCGAACGGATCGCCTCGATTGGCCAGCCGGTCGATGTCATGCTCCTCGTCTCCCTCACCTGCACGATGTGCCCGGAAACCGTGCTCGCGACCCAGCGCATCGCCGCGGCGAACCCGAAGGTGCGGGCGGAAGCTTACGATATTGCGCACTTCCCCGAGCTCAAGGACAAGTTCAACGTGATGAGCGTGCCGTGCATGGTCATCACCCGGCCCGGTGCTGACGCCGCATCCGAAGCGCAGCAGACCATCGAATTCGGTAAGAAGTCGGTCCCGCAGATGCTTGATTTGCTGGGAGCCTGATTTCTTTCGTGCGGCTGTTGGGCCGGCATCGTACCCGTTTGGAATCGCGCCCGTCGTGTGGGTATCGTCCCGTGCGACGGGCGCTTGCTTTTCCGGCAGTTGCTGATGGGGGCGAGAGCGTGGGAGTTTTGGATGGATTTGTGGGGGGGCGGTGGTGATCTCCCGGGAGTTTGGCTGTGATGGCCGGGTTCGGCGATATTGTGCCAAGGAAATCGTTGATATACCAATGCGACTCGAATCGGCCCGATGGGAGATTATGGCCTGAATCGCGCATGTTGCGAGAAGTCCCGCGCAAATGCGGGAGAACTCGCTGCCATCGGCGGATAACATGCAACCTCCCGGAGGATGGGGTGGACAGGTGTCGGGCGAGAATCGAATCCTCATACCCGCAAACTCCCCGTAGGGTCAGCATCAGCTCGGATGGGGCGGGGATGCGGGAGTTCTGGGTGATTTGTGGGGGATTTCCCGGGAGTTTTGGGCGGACTCGTGGGGCGGTGGTGATCTCCCGGCAGGCGGGCCTGGACGATGACATTCCCGAGTAGTCCAATGCTGATGAGTGAAGTCATATCGTCATGACATGTGATGAGTTGAGTATGTCATCGCGTGCTGAGCGGACCACGTTCGCAGTATCGTCTTCGAATCGTTGCGGTATCTGACAGGTTGTGTATGCCATCGCATGCGCAGTGAGGCGGATTGTGCGCTCGGAGACCGAATCGGTGGCGTAGCTTGCGGGCTGGGTATGTCTGGATATACGCAACGTGCGCTTCCGGTTCATTGTTACCGGATCGCCAAGGTATCTGACGGATTGCGTATGCCGGTGCATGCGCAACGTGACTATTCGTGGCCAACGTCACTTGATAGTCAAGGCATGTGACGGATCGCGTATGTCGTCAGATACGCAGCGGGTGATTTCCCGGTCGTCGTTGCCGAAGCATCAGGGCAACTGGCATGTTGTGTATGTCGTCAGATACGCGGCGCAACATTTCCTGATGATTCGCTCGAATCGTCATGGGCTGTGATGAGTTGTGTATGCCGGCGCAGACAAGTCGCGCAGAGGTGTCTCGCATGTCTCCCAAAACGCGAGAAGGCCCCGCACCCCGCAGGGTACGAGACCTTCCCGTTGCATTGGTCGGAAATCGGAATCAGCCCGTGTTCTGCAGGCCTGCAGCGACACCCGAAACGGTGCACAGGATAAGGTAGATGAACTCCGCCTGTTGGCTTTGGCTGAGTTCTTCCTTGTCCACCTTGCGACGCAGCGAACGCAGCGCCAGCACCTGGGTGACGGAGAGCGCGTCCACATACGGGGAACGCACCCTGATGGCCTGGCCGAGCACATGACGGTGCTGCAGCGGCCAAGCGTCACCGACAATGCGCAGCACCCACTTGCGGGTCAGACGCATCTCGTCGAGCACCTTGTCGCGCAGGTCGTCGCGATCGCCGAGAGCCAGATACATCTTTGCGATGCGCTCATCGGTCTTCGCGATCGACATCTCGATGTTGTCGATGAACGTGGAGAACAGCGGCCACTCCTCATACGCCTTGCGCAGCGTATCCAGGTCGCCGAACTTCTCACACGCCGTGCCCAGACCGTACCATGCAGCCAGGTTGATGCGCGCCTGAGACCAGGCGAACACCCACGGGATGGTACGCAGATCGTCGAGCGACTTGGCGCCCAGACCGCGCTTGGCAGGACGGGAGCCGATCGGCAGCAGACCCACCTCGGCAAGCGGGGTGACGGTCGAGAACCATTCAGCGAAGTCCGGTGTATGCAGCAGATCCAGGAAGCGCTCGTGCGATGCCTTGCTGAGTGCGTCGGCCATCGGCTTGTACTTCGCGGTCATCTCTGTGTTGATCTTGTCGATGCTCGGAGCGGACTGCAACAGCGTTGCCGCGGCGACGGACTCGATGTGGCGCAGGCCGAGCACCGGGTTGCCGTAGCGGGCGAAGATGACCTCGCCCTGCTCGGTGAGTTTGAACCGGCAGTCGACTGAGCCGGCAGGCTGTGCGAGCACCGCACGGTTGGCCGGGCCACCGCCACGGCCGACAGCGCCGCCACGACCGTGGAACAGCGTCAAATCGATGTCGTGTTCCTTGGCCCACGTGGCGATACGACCCTCAGTCTCATGCAGCGCGAGGATTGATGTGGTCGGGCCGGCGTCCTTGGAAGAATCCGAGTAGCCGAGCATGACTTCCATCTTGCCGCCGGTAGCCTTCAGACGGGCCTGTACCTCCGGGATCTTAATGATCTCGTCGAGCACGTCCACCGAGTTCTCGAGATCCTCAAGCTGTTCGAACAGCGGGATTACATCGATGGTCGGCACGTCCTCCGGATGGGCGAAGGCGAGACGGTTGAGCTCGTACACATCACGCACGTTCTGCGCGGACTTCGTGAAGGAGATGATGTAGCGGCGGGCGGCCTTGATACCGTTGCGCTTCTGAATAGAACCCAGCGCGCGGAAGGTGTCGAGCACCTCGTGCGTCATCGGCTGCAGCTCGCCACGCTCGCCATGCAGACCATGCTCGCGGATGTCCTCGAGCGCGCGGGAATGCACGATGGAATGCTGACGGAACTCCATCTCAACCATGTGGAAGCCGAAGGTTTCGGCCTGCCAAATGAGATCCTGCAACGGGCCGTAGGCTGCGCGCGGATCGCCGGCTGCTGCGAGCGAACGCTGCACAATCTTTAAATCCGCGATGAAATCATCGCAGGACTTGTACATGAGATCGGCGTCGCGCTCGATGGTGTAGTGCAGACGATCGGCCATCACCAGCATGACGGCGCGATGCATTTCCTTGGTGGAAATCAGCGCGGCCTTGGACGTGAGCCGTTCGCTCATTTCCTTCTGGTGGTTCCACAGGTTCTTCAGCTCGGCGCTGGGCGGCGTGGTGCCGGATTCCATGGTGAGGTTACGGCCAACGGTGCGGCAGGCCTCTTCAAGAGCGGCAATTACATGGTCGCTGAACTTGCGTGCGACCTGGCGGCTGACCTTCGCAGTGACGTTCGGGTTGCCATCACGGTCGGAGCCAATCCAGCTGCCCGGATGGAAGAACGCGGGGCACACCGGCGGGACGAGACCCGCCTTGTCGCCGAGGATCCAATCGTCGAAACGACGGTAGACGAGCGGAATCGTGTGGAACAGCGTGTTGTCGAAGATATCGAGGATGGTGTCGGCCTCTTCGACAGGTGTCGGCTTCTTCAGCGCAATCGGCGAGGTGCGGAACAGCGCGTCGATCTCGTTGTACAGACGACGGTAGCTTTCCTTCTTGTCGGAGCCGCCGAGCATCTTGCTGCTTTCCAGCAGCTGGGCGATGCGGCGGATCTTGCCTTCGACGGCCTTGCGGCGTGCCTCAGTCGGATGCGCGGTGAACACGGGGTGGAACTCGAGTTTGTTGAGCAGTTCCTTCGCCTTCGCCGGGCCCATTTCAACAATGAGCTTGTGATAGGCATTGGTCATCTCATTGACCGGGTCGACCGCCTCGTCATCGCTGACTGCCGCTTCGCGCTGATGCAGCACGGATACGCGGTAATTCTCTTCGCACAGGTTCGCCAGATGGAAGTAGGTGGTGAACGCGCGCGCGAGCAGCTGCGCATCATGCAGATTCATCGCGTCGATGGTTCCGACCGCCTTGTCCAGCTCACGCTGCCCCTCACTCGGGTCGGTGTGAACACTGGTGGAATGCTCGGCGCTGGCGTCGGCCACATATTGGCGGACGGTATCGAATGTCTCGAGCAGTTTGGGATTGAATTCGCCAAGCACTTCGCGCACGATCTGCAGACACAAATCCATGTCGTGCTTCAGCGAATCAGGGAGAGCACACTCTTCCGGGCCTTTGGTGCCCGTGCCGGACGTCACAATACCGGCGTCGGCTGGCGTGATTTGCTGATTTTCTGTTGTCATTGAACCTCCTTTTCCAAACCTTCGGTTGTTCGGTCTGCCGGTCTTCCGTGGCTCCTCCACGGTTGTGGTGCCGGCCGTTGCGAACCCAAAGCCGTCGGTTCAGCGGTTGCAGTGGCATTATACGGTCATGTTTTCGACGGGCGTGTAACATGTCCGAAATCTGTCCGCAGATTGACCGAATGGTGGACAGGATGGTGAATCGGCTGTTTTCCGGGCATTCTGCCGATGCTGCGGATCGCACGGGGTACGGCTTGCGATAGTAATGGAACCGTGACTTCACAACAGCCTTCACAGCATCCTTCACAACGAGAACATCAGGGAACCGGACTGCGGGACAACGCGCAGACAGGCGGCGTCGAAAATGCCGCGGCTGCGGTGAAGAAATACCATACGCATTCCATTCCACTCGACATGGAGGATATCGAGCGTGACTGGGACAAGCCGATCACCGAGGCTGGAATCGCGGCGAAAGCCAGTGTGATTGTGCGCGTCGGCATGCTGGATTTGGGGGCGGGCACCGGCAGCTTCCGTGTGCGCGAAATGATGCACCGCATCGCGTACCCGTTGGGTGCGCATGTGCGCGCCGACGTGAATCTGACCGATATCGAAGCGGCCTGCACGGACGGCCACGACCGGATCACCGAAGTGGTGGACCTGCCTACCACCGGTGTCAATACCGAGCGAATCTGGCTACTTGAGCATTTCGCTGACTGGTTCAACGTCAATCTCGGCACCGGATCGATGTATCACAGCCGCACCGAAGTGTCCGAAGGCTTGATGCAGCATCTCGATCAGCGTGATGCCTCCCAGGTGTCCGCCGACCTGTCCAAGCAGCTGCGCAAAGAACGCAAGGGAATCAAGGAAAACATGGGCAGTGAGGCCCAGCGCGAATTGTGGAATCAGGCGGCCGAAGCCGATGACGACCCGGTGCTCGACGCGCTCGAACACGCCGAGCAGGCCCGTCCTGGCACCCAGGACACCCAGACGGCGACGCCGCTGGATATGCGGGGTATCGACCGAGCGGAACGTGAACAGGGTGGCCAGACGGGGCGCGAGGCCGAATATCGCGCCGAACGCGGACAGAACGCGCAGTCCCGCGGTGAGCGTTGCGATGATGCCCGGGAGCGCCGAATTGCGCGGCGGCTCGAACGCACCCAGCGCCCCCCGAAAGGCGAGTACGCAAGTCATTTCGACCATGTTGGCCAACGTCCCGAGCATCGGCGCGGAGTCACTGTACGGCAGGCGCATGAACGGCTTGACATGATCGAACATCGCAAACCCTTGTATTCCCCGGCGTTTGCAGGTCTCGCCTCGGCGTGCGCATGCGCGGCCTTCGTGTTCCTGCTTGGCGGCGGCCCGTATGACATGATCGGCGCTTTCGTAGGCGCAGGGCTTGGCCATTGGCTTCGTCGGCGGATGTTCGTCCACCATCTCAACCAGTTCTTCGTGACCTTCGTGTGCGTGAGCGTGGCGGCGCTGGCCTGCACGGGTATGCTGCGTCTAATCGGCTTGTTCGACCCCGTTGCCTTGCAGCATGACACTGCGTATATCGGGGCGATGCTGTTCGTCATTCCGGGCTTCCCGATGATCACGGGCGGACTGGATATGGCGAAGATCGACTTCCCGTCAGGCATCCAACGAGTGGCATACGTGCTGTGCATCGTGCTGATCGCCACACTCGCCGGCTGGATGGTCGCCTCGATTGTGCATCTCAACCCGCAGGGATTCGAGCCCTTGGGTCTCAACCCGGTGATTGAGTGCCTGCTGCGCATGGTGTTCGCGTTCATTGGCGTGTGGGGCTTCTCCGTGATGTTCAACTCCCCGCAGCGTATGTGCCTGGTCGCAGCCGTGATCGGCATGATCACCGATACGCTGCGTCTGGAAATCGTGGATATGGGTGTGCCCGCCGAAGCCGGTGCGTTCATCGGCGCGCTGCTTGCCGGGCTGCTCGCCTCCGCGTGGCGGTCGTCGGTCCGGCGCGGATTGCTGCCGCCGCACTTGGGGTATCCGCGCATCTGTTTGACCGTGCCGTCCATTGTGATCATGGTGCCCGGTATGTATATGTATCGCGCGATGTTCTACCTTGGGGCTTTCGACACGCTACATGCGTTGGACTGGGCGTTCCGTGCGTTCATGGTGATCATCTGCCTGCCGATCGGGCTGGTGATGGCTCGCGTACTCACTGACAAGAGCTGGCGGTACGACGTGTGAGGCGTATTCGCGTTGAGCTCTCAGTCTCGCGATGCTGTGATTTTGATCTCGTGATTTTGATGTCGTGATTTCTCGGACATGACGCCCCGAAAACGGAGATATCGGGAAGAATCTCTCAATATCTCGCACGTTTTGCCTTTGGACGCGAGTTTTTCAGATGTCGGCATTGGAAGTCGGCAATAGGCTGCGGGCGAGCGGCGTGCGGGTGGGCAATGGGGAAACGCGGCCGATAAGGACAATCTCCCACATCCGAAAAAGAAACCCCGGTGGGGGATGCCACCGGGGAGGAGAGAAAGGAGAGAGAAGAAGAAAAAGGGGTTGAATTATCGGGAACTGGTGTTCCTGATCAGCTGTTTGCTGACATGTTCTATGAGAACTCACGATGCTGTGGGCAACTCGATGTTTTCCTGAAAGTATTCTGCCAAGACTGTGCTGAAGTCGTGATAGCGCGTGAGCGGATCCGGCAACCGATGGCCGCGCCGCCGCGTACACTGGAATACAGTGAATCCGTGGCCGCACCCGCAAGCCGGCGGCCGCAATGAGAGCATCGTACTTGCCAAGGAGAATCTCATGCTGCTGTCCGACCGTGACATCCTCGCCGCACAGGCCGACGGTCATATCTCGCTCGACCCGTGGACGCCCGAGATGGTGCAGCCCGCTTCCATCGACGTGCGTTTGGATCGTTTCTTCCGCCTGTTCAACAACCACGCCTACACCTATGTCGACCCGGCTGAAAACCAAGGTGCGCTGACCGAACAGTTCGAAGTCCAGCCCGACGAGCCGTGGATCCTGCACCCCGGCGAATTCGCGCTCGCCTCCACATGGGAGTATGTGAAGCTCGACCCAACCATCGCCGCCCGTCTGGAAGGCAAGAGCTCGCTCGGCCGTCTGGGTATCCTCACCCATTCCACCGCAGGTTTCATCGATCCCGGTTTCGAAGGGCATATCACGCTTGAGCTGTCGAATGTGAGCACCTTGCCGGTCAAACTGTGGCCGGGCATGAAAATCGGCCAGATGTGCTTCTTCCAGCTGAGCTCCCCCGCCGAACACCCATACGGGTCGAAGGGTACCGGCTCGCATTATCAAGGACAGCGCGGGCCGACTCCGTCGCGTTCGTATATCAACTTCTACCGCGCGAAAGTCGACGACTGAGCCCCGGCAGTCCCCGCATCCCTCACGTGCCGCTGGCATTCCGACGGCACGTTTGCGTGTCTGCGGTTTGACCGTCTGCGGTTTGCAAGCCGGCAGCCAGCTGATTTCGATGACTGAGCCGTCTGTAATCGCTTGCAGATGCTTGAAGCCGTTCGGGACCGCCCGCACCGTGTCATCATGCGCCCCGCCGCCCGTGCCTTGTCGTCACATGACTTGTCATCCCGTGACATATCGGCAATGCGTGCGAAACGAGATTCGCCTACTACGGCAAGGGTATTCGGATTCCCTAATGTCTGGAATTCCGGGACCCCGCCACAAACCACACCCAAGGAGAGTTTGGAATGACCTACGATTTCACGTCGCTGATGGAACGGCACGGCAAGGACGCGCTCGCCGTCGATGGTCTGGGTTCCCAGCCAGGATTCGCTCCGGATCCGCCAAAACCCGGCTTCGACGTGATCCCCATGTGGATCGCTGACATGAACTTCCCCACGGTTCCCACCATTGCGCAGGCGATTATCGAGCGCGCGAAGCATCCGGCTTTCGGATATTTCCAGATGAGCGACGAGTATTTCGATGCGATCGCCGGCTGGCAGCGCGACCGCAACGGCGTCAGCGATATTCCGCGAGAGGCGATCGGCTATGAGAACGGCGTGCTCGGCGGATTGATGTCCGCCGTCGCGGCGTTTGCGGCTCCCGGAGACAAGATTCTGCTGCACAGCCCCACTTATGTGGGATTCACCATGGCACTTGAGAACGCGGGATACGCCATTGAGCACAGTCCGCTCAAGCTTGACGAGCACGGTGTGTGGCGCATGGATTTCGACGATATGGACCGTCGTCTCAAAGAGCATCACATCCATGTGGCGGTATTTTGCAGCCCACACAATCCTTGCGGTCGCGTATGGGAGCGGTGGGAAATCGAAGAAGCGATGGAAGTGTTCCGCCGCAACCATTGTGTGGTCGTCTCCGATGAAATCTGGTCGGATATCTTGCTTGACGGGCACCGGCACATCCCCACGCAAACGGTGAGCGAGGATGCGAAGCGTCGGACGGTCGCCTTGTACGCGCCGTGCAAGACCTTCAACGTGTCCGGCTTGGTCGGCGCGTATCACATCATCTACGACAGCTATCTGCGCGACCGGGTTGAGGCGCAGGCGTCAAAGTCCCATTACAACGAGGCCAATGTGCTCGCCATGCACACGCTGGTCGGCGCCTACACGCAGGAAGGTCGGCAATGGCTTGATGAGCTGCTTGTTGTGTTGTCGCGCAATGTGAAACTCATGTTTGATTACCTGTCGTCGGTTGACGGCGTGGAACTCGCCCGACCGGAAGGTACGTACATGCTGTATCTGGACTGCTCACGCTGGTGTCGGGAGCACGGCGTGACCATCGGGGAGCTTGAGAAGCGCGGCTGGGATGTGGGCGTCGCCTGGCAGGACGGTGTGATGTTCGGCATGCCGGACTCCATCCGCATGAACGTGGCGCTGCCGGAGAGCCGTGTACGTGAGGCGATCCGCAGACTGCAAGAATACGTGTTCTGACGTCCCGTTTTGTCGGCCGCCGGGCTGTTCGTTCTCGGCGGCAGGTAAGCCGGCATTGCGGCGGCTAGCATGGAAGACATGGCAGATGTGAAGATGATGGGCCCGAACGAGTTGCGCGAATACGCGAAACGCGGCCAACGCGAGCATGATGAGGTGAACAAGGAGCTGGAACGTCGTTGGCATTCATACGACGGCTTCCTGCCGGACATGCCCTTCAAGTCGATTCTCGACGGCGACGACGGCGAGTGAGCGGCGGCGGGCTGGTATCTGGTCGTGGTGCGACTGCTGCGTCGCACGGCAGGCGGATTCGATTTGGTTTGGGATTGACGCGGTTGGTATTTGCCCGCTGTGTGATCGGACTGTCGCATGACGGGCATATTAGGGGGTCGGTCTGAGCAAGGGCTGGTCGGTATCTGTCCGCTGTGCGACTACCGTGCCGCATAGCAGACGGGTGCCGCAGCAGTGTGCCACGTCAGTGATCCAGCTCGTCCGCATCCGCATAGAACGCGAGAATCCGCTCAAGATAAGGCCCAAGGATTTCGTTCGGCATGCTGAAGATTTCATGCAGCGCGCTGGGGACGCGCACGAGTTTCGCGTTCCCCCCGGCGTTGAGCACCCAGTGGATGAAACGGTTCTGCGACTCATTGAGCACCCATTGGTCCCGCTCCGCTTGGAACAGGAGCAGTGGGGTGTCGATATTCTCGCATGCCTGCGGCTTCTGCACCGCGTGTGACAGCTTGAGTGACTGCCGTACCCATTCGAAGGTCGCCGCATACGTCTGGTTGTGTACATCGTCGATGCGTTGCTGCTGATACCAGCGTACTCGCGCCTCACATGCCCCTTGATGGTCGCTCATATCGAGTTCAGGCGTGAACTCGCTTTGGCCGAATACGATGTGCTTGCCCAATCCGCAGGCGCACATCAGACTTGCGGCGAGATAAGCGATCCAATTCGGCATTCCTGTCTGCGGGGCGATCATCGGGCTGGAGAGCACGGCCCGGTCAAACGTGTCCGGATACGTTTCCAGCAGCGCGGCGCCAATGCCGCCCCCCATCGAATGACTGTACAGGAACAGCGGCCGTCCGCCCGCGTATTCCCTGCCCACGTCGAAGGCGAATTTGTTGAGATCGGCGACGTATCGATGCCAATCATCAATCCACACCAGGGATGGATTGTCGATATCGCGTACGGAACGGCCATGCCCGCGGTGTTCAAAGAAGCACACGGAATATCCGGCGAGGAGGAAATACCAGATCATCTCGCTGTATTTGGTGGCGAATTCAGTGAACCCGTGTGAGATGACGATCGCGCCGTTGAACATTGCCGTAGCGCCTTCGACATTGAGTTTGTCGAATTCCCTGGCGTCATAGCACACGTAATGCAGTTTGCCTTCCGTTGCCGGCTCGCCGAGCCCGGGCGCCTGCGCGGGGTCCATCCATCCCTCGGTGCTGCATTGCTTGAGCGCGGGCATGACCACGGTGTCCATCTGCGCTTGGTAATGGCTTTCGTCGATCAGCGGAATCGTCATGACATCTACTGTAGTCGAAACGGATTATCCGGGTATTGGTCATCCGTGGGGCTAATGGCCAATACCCAGGCGTTATTCAGCTGTCACAACGCTTCACCGCGACAACGCGATATGGCGATGCCGCGAGTTGCTTGATTCATGCCCTCGGCGTCATGCCTAAAGCCTGGATCAGGAAATCGCGTTGCAAGATCAGCAGATTGCGCGCGACTGTCGGGTCGTTGGTCATATGGGTGATGCCGGTGAGCGGCAGGAAGGTGTGTGGCTTTCCGGCCGCCATGAGTGCCTGCGATAGGCGCAGCGAGTTGGCGATACTCACGTTGTCGTCCGCGAAACCGTGAATCAGCATGAGAGGACGGGTCAGATTTGGCGCATCCTCGATGATGCTGTTGGCGCGGTAGGTTTCCGGGTCGAGGCCGAGATACCGCTCCGTGTAATGCGTATCGTACAGAGTCCAATCGGTGGGCGGTGCGCCGGCGCATGCCGCCTGGACCGTGTCGGGGGCGTCGAGAACGGCGAGAGCGGACAGGAACCCGCCATACGACCAGCCGATCATCGCCACACGGTCGGTGTCCGCTTCCGGGGCGGCTTCCTGCAAGGCGCGCACGGCCTCGACCTGATCGGCGAGCGTGACGCGCTTCATATCGTGGAAGATTTCGCGATCCCATCGCGGTCCGCGGCCGGTGGTTCCGCGCCCGTCGGCGGTGACGACCAGGAAACCTTGGTCCGCCCACCATTGCGCATCCCAGTACGCTGCTTGGCTGAGGATGACTTCCTGATGGCCCGGGCCGCCGTATGGCTTGAGTAGGACGGGCAGTCGTTGTGCACCTGCGTACGGGCTGTCGATGCTCGGCCGGGTGATGGCGGTATACAGCCGGTGCTCGCCCAATCTGACGAACCGTGTATTCGGCGTGAATCCGGGTGTTTGAGCATGATTGGCGATGTCGGCGCGCAAATGGTTGTCAAGTGCGGGGAACCGGTTCGCGGTCGTGGGGTCGCCGTCGGCGTCGAGCGCGAAAAGATGGACCATCTGTGATTTCGCATGATCCATATCCCTGCCGGACACGACGATTCCGCGTCCTGTGCGCGATGCGGTCCATACGCCTGGCGACATGGTGACCGGCGTGATCGAGCCGTCATAGCCGAATCGCACTACGTCGAAGCTGCGGGCGTCGTGTTCGTCCGCCTGGTCGGCCCATGCGTCCGGAACGTCGGTGGCCTGCGGATTATCGGGTGTACGTTGCACGACGGCAAGCACGTCGGTGTCGCCGACGTCCAGAACCGTGCACACCTGCCAGCCGACCGGGGTGAACGCCTTGCCGCCAACGGTGAGACGGTTGGTGTCCGTATCCATGTCGTTAAACGCGCATACCAGGCGCCCATCAGGGGTGAATGCCGGCGTTCCGGCGATCAAATCGAGCCACTGGGGGTTCGTGTGTTCTTCGAGCACGGTGGTGGTGCCGTTGTGTTCGACTTGGAGCACCTGGTCGTGGTTCTGCAGACGGTTCTGCACGAGCAGCAGCGGACGATGCCCCGCCGCCCACCGCACGACGGCGAGATACTCGTACGCCTTGCGATCCCATGCGGTGCGCCGGGCGTCCATGCCGCTGTACTGGCCGTGCCCGTCGAATTCGAGGTCAACCAGGGTGAGGAAGACGTCCGCGTTGCGGGTCAGAGCTTGTGGATAACGACGTGAGGTCGCGTTGCGGTCGGGGTTCGTGGGATCGCTGATATACCAAGTCGGTTCCGCGGAGCTGTCGAAGGTTTCGAAGATGACGGCGTTGGAGTCGGGCGACCACCAGAATCCGTCATACCGGTTCATTTCCTCGCCGGCGGCGAATTCTGCGAGGCCGATGCTCCATGTGTGTTCCGCAGGGTCGGGACCGTTATGAACGCCCCAGATTGCGTGGATGCCGTCGTGAAGCGGTGTGATGGCGTTGGATTCGTTGGATTGCGGCCAATCCGCGATATCCACCATGACCAGATGCTCGCCGGTTGTGTACAGCACATGATGGCCGTCCGGGCTGATGCGGGGGTTGAGCACCGGCAGCAAGTCGTTCGGATCGGTGTTGTCTACGGTGTCGAAGGCATCATCCTCGTCAGCGCAGGTGTGATGGGCGTGCGCGTCATCGATGTGCGGGGTGTCGTCAGCGTCCGGTGTCGCAGACAGAGCATCTACTGCAAGCTGTCGTGTGCGCGCACCGCAGCCGTCATCGTCGATTTGCGTGAGGAACAGCTGACCGTTGATGGTGAAGACCGCGCGGTCGCCTGCCGCATCGACCGAATATGACACGATGCCTTGCCCGCCTTCGCGTGCGCGTTCGCGACGGGCCTGTTCCGCGGCGGGAACTTCTTCGGCGTCGGCGTTGGGGAGCAATTCGCGCGGGTCGGCGAGCAGGATTTCCTCGTGTGTGCCGGTGGCGGTGTCGAATGTGCTCAGCCACAGAGATGTGACGCTGTCCTCCGGGCCGTCGGAGCGCAGGAACAACGCCCGGGTACCGTTCCCGATTACGGTTGCCGAACGCGGTGCTCCGCAGGTGAAGCGCAGGGTCCGGGCTTTATGTTCCGGGAACTGTTCGATGGCGGATTGGATGGTTGCCACGGCGGCAGATGTCGTCGCTGGTGTCGTGACCGTCGATGCAGTGATTGCTGACGTATCTGCGGAAGGCTTGTCGCCGGCCGCCCGCTCCGGCTTGCCGCTGACGGAACCGATGGTATGCGTATGAAGTTCACTCATGCTTTCAGCCTACTCTGATGAGGGCTTGTGAGGAAGGTATCGCGATTGAAGGCCGAGTGCAGTCCGTCGCTGTTGAGGACCGGTTCCGATTTCGTCCCGTGTTTTCCGATTTGGTCCATGGATTCGGGCATGTTGACGGGTTGCGGGCTTGCGGTTTGATGACCGGCGCGGATGGATTGTTGATATTCCACGGTTTCGTGATGCGGCTGTGGTTGGTGGTATGCATGAAGGTCAGTGCAATTGTGGACTGAATCGGTATTGGGGGTCTTGTTCTTTGATTTGGTCCATGGCCTGGTGGATTCAGGCTGTAGGGGCCAGCAATGGTTGATTGTTGTGATGTGGCCTAAACGTTGGAATTCCAAGGTTTTGCGGTGTTGCCGTGGTCGGTGGCCGGGTGTGGTCCTGCTTCTGCTCGGACTGGCTCCGATTTCGGCGTGTGATTCCCGATTCGGTGCCGGAGTGTCCGGTTTCCTCAACAATTCCGCCCTTCTCCTGATGACCTGAAGAATCCTCTCGCAATCCCGGCCCCGCTCTCCGCCCGCAAACGCAATAACCGAACATGCCGCCCGCGCGAGCCTGGTGAACCACTTTCATCTCTCCCACCTCAGCTCAATCCATCTCTCCCGACCCATCTCTTCCACCACAACCCCCACCTCACCTCAACCCCGCCTCCCCGAACCTCACTCCTCCCACCTCAACCCATCTCTTCCAATCCCCTCTAAACCCAACCCGCCTCTCAAACCCACCTCTCAATCCCCACCTCCTCAAACCCTGCCTCCCCCAATCCCAATCCCTCCCACCTCAGCTCAATCCCAACCCACCTCAACCCACCTCTTTCAACCCTCCAAACCCCACATCCCAACCCCACCTCGCCCGTTCTTCCCACAAATTCCCACAAACGCAAATCCCGCCAGCTTTCTGGGCGGCATCTCCATCCGTGCACCATTGAATGAAGAAATTGCAAGTATTGGCGTCTGATTTTGGTCGTGGTGGTGACACAGCGTAGGATGGACGAGGATATAGAAAGGGATCACTATGAGCGTTCTCGACCGTTTTGAAAAGAGCGTGGAAGGCGCCGTCAACGGTGTGTTTTCGAAGTTCGGGTCCAAGGACCTGCAGCCCGTCGACCTGTCAAGCGCCCTCGAGCGTGAGATCGACGCTGAAGCCATGCCGGTCGGCCGCGATCGCACGGTGGCCCCGAATGAGTACCGTTTTAAGCTGAGCACCCCTGATTTCGATCGGATTGAGCAGTGGGGCAGCGAGGCGCTCGCCAATGAGCTTGCGGATAATCTCACCCAGTACGCCAAGAGCCAGAATTACGCTTTTGTCGGTCCGGTTGTGGTGATTTTCGAAGAGGATCTTGACCTGAGCAAAGGCAACTTCAAGCTGAGTTCGGAATCCGTGCAGGGCAACGCAGTACCCGTCACAACCGACAACCAGTCGCAGGACAGCCCGATGCTCGAAATCAACGGCAGCCAGTATCTGCTGACCAAACCGAAGACGGTAATCGGCCGTGGTTCCGGCTGCGACATCGTCATTGACGACCCGGGCATCTCCCGCAAACATCTTGAAATCGACATCACCGATAACGGCGTGATCGCACGCGATCTCGGCTCGACGAACGGCACATTCGTCGAAGGGCATCAGATTCCCGCGGCCACGTTGCTTGACGGCAACACCATTACCATCGGCCGTACCCGCATCCTGTATTGGGCTTCGTCGCAGGATCAGGACTGACCCAGCCTGAGAGCGAGTTTCGTTATGCCCACCGAACTTACCTTCGCAATCCTCAAGTACGGGTATCTCATCCTGTTGTGGGTGTTTCTCTGGCTTGTCGTGCGTTCCTTGCGTCGTGACATCGAGACGTTCAGTCCCCACAAATCATTGTCGCGTCGTCGCCGTGATCGTAAAGCGCGCAAGGCGTCAAAGAGTCCCACACCCGCAGCGCCGTCTGCGGGCAGATCATCCGCGCCAACGCCGCGTCAATCCGCTCAGCCGACCTTGCTGGTCGTCATCGACGGCCCGCTCGCCGGAAGTTCCGTTCCTCTGGGGAACGCGCCGATTACCCTCGGCCGTGCGGCGTCCAATACCGTCGTGCTTGATGACGAATTCGTCTCCTCGCATCACGCCCGTGTCTATCTTGATCCCACAGCCGGCTCGTGGGTGATTGAGGATCTTGGCTCCACGAACGGTACGGTGGTCAATCAGCGCCGTATCAGCGCTCCGACGGTGTTGCCCGCTCGTGTCCCTGTCCGTATCGGCGCCACGACGTTCGAGCTGAGGTGATGCCTGATGCCGAATGCAGCCAAGCAGACGTTGTTCCTTTATTCGACCACCGTTTCCGATGTCGGTACGGTTCGCAGCAATAATCAGGATTCCTCCTTCGCCGGGGAACGCCTGATCGCCATGTGCGACGGCATGGGAGGTCATGCCGGCGGCGATACCGCGTCCACCATCGCCATTCGTTCGCTTGCTCATATTGAACAGGATGACGAGCAAAGCAGTGTGGAAGCTGTGGCGCAGATGATGGAAACCTCCGTGATGGCTGCGCATGATGCGATTGTCGGCAAAGCGAAACATGAACGCAAACTCGCCGGCATGGGCACGACGGTGGTCGCAGTCGCTTTGGTTTCCGGGTACTGGGTGCTGACGCATATCGGCGATTCCCGCGCGTATCTGCTTCGTGACGGGAAACTGTCGCGTATGACCACCGATCACAGCTACGTACAGCATCTGATTGACACCGGCCGCATCAGTCCAGCCGAGGCGCGCAATCATCCGCAGCGCAACGTCGTGATGCGTGTGCTCGGCGATTTTGACATCGACCCTCACCCGGATATCGCCATCTGCGAGGCGCATCCCGCCGACCGTTGGCTCTTGTGTTCGGACGGCTTGTGCGGCGTGCTGGAGGATTCGACCATCGAAGAAATGCTCAGCACGGTCTCCGACCAGGAGGAATGCGCACAGCGCTTGGTATCCATGGCATTGAAGGCCGGTAGTACGGATAACGTGACTGCTGTGATCGGCGATGCCACGCTCGCTCTTGACGCCGATGCCTTCGATTTGCCTCATCAGACTCCGTTGGTTGGCGGAGCGGCAAGCGCCAGCCTTGAAACGATCGCCGATATCATGCATAAACCGGTTGCTTCAGCTCCGGTTCTGCGGGCGGGCAAGAACTCACCTGCGCAGCGTGCGGCCGCGCTGATCCAAGGCGCGGTGCACGCAGGAAAAGATGAAGCGGCCAAGGAGGAGGAGCAAGGCCCGAAATCCCGTGTCGCACAGCCCTCGCAGGTGCGTGAGGAAAACGGCGAGATTCCCAATACCGACACCGGTGAAATCCCTGTCGTCAAGAAGCGTGACGGCCGTATATCCGCCGATCCCAACGATCCGGAGGTGGCGAAGGCCATCCAGCGCGAGCAGGCACAGCAGAAGCGGGCGCACCGCAAGCGCGTCCATCTGTCACGTCTTGGCATCATCGTCGGCATCGTCGTGATCATCGCCGCGTTGGTCGGCTTGGCTTTCGCAGGCTACCGGTGGAGCCAGACCAAGTATTACATTGGCGAGCATGACGGCGTAGTGTCGATTTATCAGGGCGTTCCGACGAATGTGTTCGGCGTTGAGCTGTCCCACGCCATCCAGGACACCGACATCAAGGTGTCGTCCCTGCCCCAGTCTTGGCGCGACCAGCTGCATGACGGAATCACCGTGGACAGTTTGGACGAGGCGCGCAGCCACGTCAAGCTGATTGAGCAGGAGATGAAGAACTTCAAGGCGACCGAACGGGCAAACAACAAGGGGTCTACGGATTCCAGCGATTCCAAGTCGGCGAGCCCCTCGGCGAGCGGATCGGCAAGCCCGTCCGCCGCATCCAGCCCGGCTGCGCTGCGTGTTCCCCTTGTCCCCATATCAGGCGTGGCTGCATGGTCCGCCGATGTATGGGTGGTGATCGGATGATCGTCACTCGTCTGCGCCAGATGTCGTTGATGCTGTTTGCGATGGCGGTCAGCTTCATCGGCTTCTTCCAGATGTTTGAACGCACCGTCGGGTCGTTCCCAAGCGAATACATGATGCTGCTGAGCGTTGTCGCGGTGCTGTTCATCATCTTGTGGTCGCTGTTGCTGAAATTCCAGCCGTACGCCAGCCAGTCGATTCTGCCGTGCGTTCTGCTGCTGACGGGCATCGGCATCACGCTCATCTCGCGCATCGATCAGCAGAAAGGTACGCACGTCGGCACGAGACAGTTGATTTGGCTGTGCTTGGCGTTGGTGCTGTGCTGCATTCTTGTGATCTGCCTGCGTGATTATCGCGTGCTCAGGCGGTTCTCGTACGTGAGCATGGTGGCTGGCATCGTACTGTTGCTGTCCCCGATGATTCCGGGTCTGGGCAAGACAATCGGCGGCGCGCGGATCTGGATTGGCATCGGCTCGTATTCATTGCAGCCGGGTGAATTCGCCAAGCTGTTCATCGCGTTCTTCTTCGCCGCTTATCTGTTCGATCATCGTGACCAGCTCGCCGTCGGTGGCAAGAAGGTGCTGGGTCTGCAGTTGCCGCGCATCAAGGATCTGGGTCCGATTATGGTGGTCTGGGCCATGTCAATGGGCGTGTTGGTGATTCAGCGTGATTTGGGTACGTCGCTCATGTTCTTCGCGATGTTCGTGTGCATGCTGTATGTGGCGACCGGCCGGAAGAGCTGGATTGTCATCGGCATTCTCGCGTTTGCGGCAGGTGCGGTCATCGCCAGCCGCATGTTCGCGCATGTGGACAACCGTATCGATGCTTGGCTGCACCCCTTCGACGCGAAGGTGTA
Organism: Bifidobacterium thermacidophilum subsp. thermacidophilum DSM 15837; assembly: GCF_000426425.1. Taxonomy (NCBI): domain Bacteria; kingdom Bacillati; phylum Actinomycetota; class Actinomycetes; order Bifidobacteriales; family Bifidobacteriaceae; genus Bifidobacterium; species Bifidobacterium thermacidophilum. The sequence continues at coordinate 295,784 of NZ_AUFI01000007.1, read as the reverse complement.
CAACCGCCAGGGCGGCTCCGAGCAGTTGGTGACCGGCCTGTTCGGCCTTGCGTCCGGCGGTTTGATGGGTACCGGGCTCGGACAGGGGCATCCGAGCCTGACACCACTGGCGAATTCCGATTTCATCTACTCGTCCGTGGGCGAGGAACTCGGTTTGACAGGCTTGTTGGCCGTGCTCGCCTTGTATCTGGTGATCATCGCCTCCGGTTTGATTACCGCGATGAAAATCAAGGATGGATTCGGCAAGCTGCTCGCCTCGGGACTGGTGTTCACGATGGCCGTGCAGGTGTTCACCGTCGTGGGCGGTATTACATTGGTGATTCCGCTGACCGGTCTGACCATGCCGTTCATGGCTGCCGGCGGTTCTTCGCTGATTGCGAATTACATTCTGATCACCTTGCTGCTGATCATTTCGAATGCTGCGAACAAGCCCGAACCCGAGCTGACTTCTGACACCTTCCAGTATGAGGCTTTGGCCGTGCTGCGCGACCATGAGCTCAAGGAACGCGCAAAATCAGCCGCGCAGGCCGCCAAGGACGATGAAAATCAGCCTCGGCACGGCGCTCACGCAAGCCACGCAAGCCATGCGACCCACGCCGACGACGCAGAAGACGCCGTGCAGGCAACCCAAATCGAGGATGCCCCGACCATTATGGTCGACGACGCATCGCAGCCGGAAGGGCTGTATGATGCCGAAGAACAAGACAATCGCGATGAACAAGACGATTGGGCCGATTGGCGTGATTTCGCCGATGATGATGATTCTCCGGCCACGACGACCAGCCATTGGCCGACGCGCGGGGCCCAGACAGAACAGGTCGAAGACGCGCAGAACCAGGCCGCGCAAGACGGGAACGGCGGCACTCCCCCGACTCCCCCGGCGCCGCCGCAATCCACGCCGCGAACGGTGAAAGGAGGAGCCCGATGAACAAGAGCCTCAGGCAGATTTTCACTGTCGTCGTCATATTGTTCGTGATTCTGGGGTGCTCCACCACGATATTCACCGCATTCCGCGCGAACGAACTGAATTCCGATCCGCGTAATCGTCGTGCGCTGTACTACCAGTTCAGTGCCCCGCGAGGGTCGATTCTCGCGTCCGACGGCACTGTCCTCGCGAAGTCCGACCCGTCGAACGATGCGTTCTCCTACCAGCGTTCCTACTCGAGCGGTGAGGAATACGCGCCCGTCACCGGCTTCTTCTCCATCAGCCAGAACGCCGACCGCGGCATCGAAGCGTCGAGGGCCGCGTTGCTTAGCGGTACGTCAAACGCGCTGGCGATACAGAAATTCAAGGCGCTGCTCACCGGAACCGAGAACAAGGGCGCATCCATCGAGACATCCATCAGCACAAAACTGCAGGATGTCGCCTATCAGGCGCTCTCCAGCCAAGGCTATGACGGCGCGGTCGTCGCCATCGTGCCGAAGACCGGCAGAATCGTCGCGATGGTGAGCACGCCCAGTTACGATCCGAACGTGCTCGCGCAGCATGATACGACGAAGGTCAACAACGCTTACGCCCAGCTGACATCGAACTCAACCAATCCAATGCTCAACCGCGCGACTTCCGAACTGTATCCGCCCGGGTCCACGTTCAAGACGGTCGTCGCGGCGGCGGCGTTGGAAAGCGGCAAATATCAGGCGGACACGCAGATTCCTGCCGGCAGTGCGTATACCTTGCCGAACACGGCAACCCAGCTGACGAACGCCACCCCGGCGGCGAACGGCACCAATGGGCAGTTGACCCTGTCCGACGCCCTCGCCTACTCGTCCAACACCGCATTCGCCCAGCTCGGGGTCACACTCGGTGGGGACGCCATCGCCGAGCAGGCGAAGAAATTCGGATTCGGCCAGTCAATCACCGTAGATGGTTCCGCTTCCACCGGCAGCCCGATGAAGGCAGTCGCCTCCACCTTCCCATCGAATCTGCCTTCGGACAAGCTCGCCCTCGCGTCTATCGGCCAGGGTGATACGCTCGAAACCCCGCTGCAGAATGCGATGATCGCCGCGGCTATCGCCAATGGCGGCACCCTGATGCAGCCGACGTTGGTCGACCGTGTGCGTGCCAGCGATTTGTCGACCATCTCGGAAACCAGCCCTACGGTCATGTCCCAAACCATGAGCTCGAACACCGCTTCCGCTCTGACCGGCATGATGGAGGACGTGGTCACCAAGGAAAGCCCGACGCTCGCCATCGACGGCGTCAAGGTGGCGGCGAAAACCGGCACTGCGCAGATTGGCACAGACAACCAATCGACTGACGCGTGGGTGATGGGCTTCGCTCCCGCAGACAACCCGCAGATTGCGGTCGCTGTTGTGGTACATAATGTCAATACATTCGGTGTTACCGCTGCCGGGCCGATTATGAAGCAGGTGATGGAGGAGGCGTTGAAGCAGTGAGACTGATTGAAGGACAGCTGATTCATCGCCGTTACCGCTTGGACCGCAGACTCGCGCAAGGTGGTATGGGCGAGGTCTGGAAAGGCTATGACATCCAGCTTGGGCGTCCCGTCGCCATCAAAGCCTTGCGCAGCGATGCGGCGGACAGTGAGGCGAAACTGCGCCGACTGCGTGCCGAGGCCCATAATTCCGCGAACCTCGCCCACCCCAATATCGCCGCGCTGTTCGAATACTACGAGCATGACGGCATCGGCTTCCTTATCATGGAATACGTGCCGAGCAAATCCTTGGCGGATATCTATCACGAAAAAGGTGCGATGGATCCCACCGAGTTGCTGCCGATCCTGATTCAGGTGGCGCGCGGACTGTTCGTGGCGCATTCGCATGGCGTGATTCACCGCGATGTCAAGCCGGCGAACATCATGGTTTCCGATGATGGAGAAGTGAAAATTACGGATTTCGGCGTGTCGTACTCCACAAATCAGGAGCAAATCACCCAAGATGGCATGGTGGTAGGTACAGCGCAATACATCTCGCCGGAGCAGGCACAGGGCAAGCAGGCTACAGCCCAGTCGGACATTTATTCGCTGGGTGTCGTCGCCTATGAGGGGCTGTGCGGGCATCGCCCGTTTACGGGAGCGACCCCGGTTGATATCGCTGCGGCCCATGTGAACGAGGCTGTTCCTCCGTTGCCTGACACGGTTGATTTGCAGTTGCGGCAATTTGTGATGTCCATGCTGGCCAAGGACCCGCGGGATCGTCCGAAAGACGCTCTCGTGGTGTCGCGCACGCTGTCACGTATTGATCGACGGCTGATGGACCAGGAAACCAAACTGAGCGATGACACGACCATCGTGCCGTCCCACGGGCGTCTGCCCCGAAGGGTGAGCAGTACGCCGCATGTCGGCGCGGCGGCCACGGCAGGCATGTCGGACGCGCAGCAGCCGAAACAAGTATTCATTAGCGGGACTGCGGAGCCGCGGACAGTGAGTTCGACATTCCGCCCGCAATGGAAGGAGCAGCAATGAGCAGCAGTGTACCCACTTCGTTGGCGAACGGCCGGTATCAGCTCGGCCAGCTCGTTGGCCGGGGCGGCATGGCGGAGGTGCGCGTGGCGCTCGACAAGCGTCTGGGGCGTACCGTCGCCATCAAGATCATGCGCTCCGACCTCGCCAATGACGAGATCTTCCTCACGAGGTTCCGCCGTGAGGCCCATTCGGTTGCACAGATGAACAACCCGAATATTGTGAACATCTACGATTCGGGCGAGGAGACCATCGTCAACGACAGCGGGCGGACCGAGCGGGTGCCGTATCTGGTGATGGAATACGTCAAGGGGCAGACCCTGCGCGACATCATCAAAGCCAACGGCCCGCTCAGCCAGCGTGACGCCGAGCAGGTGATGCTTGGGGTGCTCAACGCGCTCGAATACTCGCATCGCATGGGCATCATCCACCGCGATATCAAGCCCGGCAACATCATGATTTCCGACCAGGGTGTCGTCAAGGTCATGGATTTCGGCATCGCGCGTGCCTTGGACGATTCCGCCGCCACGATGACCCAGTCGCAGGGTGTGGTCGGCACCGCCCAATACCTCTCCCCGGAGCAGGCGCGTGGTGAGACCGTAGATATGCGCTCCGACCTGTATTCCGCCGGTTGCGTGCTGTATGAGATGCTGACCGGCCGTCCGCCGTTCACCGGCGATTCCGCGGTCGCCATCGCCTACCAGCACGTCTCCGAGGCTGCGACGCCCCCGAGCGCGGTGATTCCCGGTCTGCCGAAGATGTGGGACAACATCTGCGCGAAAGCCATGGCGAAGGATCGTCAGAACCGGTACGCGACCGCGACCGAGTTCAAGAACGATATTCTGACCTTCATGAACGGCGGCGTGCCGATTGCAGCCACGTTCAACCAGTTGACCGACCTGGCGAACCCCGCCACGCGTACCGGTGGCGAAACGGCGACCCAGGTGCTCACCCCACCGCAAGTCGCCACGCAGACCAACCCGGTGATGCCGACGACCACGAACCCGTTCGTGGAGACGGAAGGCGAGACGCGCGCCCAGCAGCGTGAGGCTGAGCAGCAGCGCAAGAAGAAGCGCATCATCATTGCCGTGGTGGCCGCTATCGTCGCCATCGCCGCAATCTGCGGTATCGTGTTCGCTCTTACGCATTCCAAGAAAACGCAGATGGTCACGGTCCCGACCTTCTCCTCCTCCACCACCGAAGCGGGCGCCGAGGCGAAGCTTGAGGCGGTCGGTCTGAAGATCAAGGTGGAGACTGATACGAACTCCACCGAGCCGAAGGGCACGTTCACCAAGCAGTCCCCGGCGGGCGGCAAGAAGGTGGCCGTCGGCTCGACGGTCAAAGTGTGGTTCTCGGCCGGCCCGTCAACGGGAACGGTTCCTGATGTGAGCGGCAAATCGCAGGATGACGCGCGTTCGACGCTGGAGGCTGCCGGATTCAAGGTGGCCGCGAGCACGCAGACCGAGGACAGCGACACTGTGGCCAAGGACAATGTGACGCGTACGAGCCCGGCTGCCGGGTCCAAGCAGTCGAAGGGCACGACGATTCTGCTGTACATCTCCTCGGGCATGACCAAGGTGCCTGATGGTCTGGTCGGACAGTCGAAGGATACGGTCCTCAAGACCTTGCAGGAGCGTGGATTCAACACGTCCGTTGAGGAGGAGAACTCCGATACGGTGCCTTCCGGCGCGGTGACGCGACTCGACCCGGTGCCTGGCACCTCGATCGAGCAGGGGTCCACCATCAATGTGTATGTGTCCAAGGGCAAGGAGCAGGTGACTGTCCCCTCGGTCGTCGGGGCAACGTATGCGTCGGCGAAGTCCACGCTCGAAGGCCTCGGCTTCACGGTGTCCAACTCGACGCAAGGCGCCAAGGACACCGATCTGGTGACCGCCCAGAATCCGACTGCCGGAACGCAGGCGAATAAGGGCGCCTCGATTACGCTGACCACCAAGTCGGCATCGTCGTCGGCATCGTCGTCGGCATCGTCGTCGTCCTCATCTTCGGCCTCGACGTCGCAGGGAACGGATAACCAGCAGGGAAACGGCCAAGTGCGGCAGTAACGGCTGATAGCTATCCGCCTGCCGACGTGTGATGGTCCGGAACACTGCATTGGTGGTGTTCTGGGCCATCACGTTGTTGTGGGTGTTGCGGCTAACCGTTGTGGGTCTCCTGCTTCTGTGCCCAGCCGGTTATGCTGGCGGCCGGGTACAGTCCGGTGCCAGTGCGGACTGGATCGGGTTTCAAGTGTCGTTATCCGATTTGGTCCGTGTTTCGGGTGGTTCAAGCGGCTCGCTTGGCAATGATTAATTATCGTGGTGTGTGCGGATTATTGGTATTCCGTGGTTTCGCGGTGGTGTCGTGGTTGGTGGCCCGGTGTCGGTGGGCGTCGGTGTGGACTGATTCCGATGTCGTGGTGTGATTCGCGGTTTGGGCCGCGGATTTGGTCGGTTGCGTGGCCGGTGTGCTGCGCCTGGTCTTCGTGTGTGTTGTGGATTGTTGGTATTCTGCGGTTTTGCTGGAGTATCGTGGCTGGCCGGCGCGTCGCAGTCGGGTCTGTCACGGACTGGATTGGGTTTCGAGTATCGTTTTCTGATTCGGTCCGTGGTTCAGCCAGCATGGGCGACTGAGCTGAGGGTATGTGATAGTGATGATGCGGTCGGTTCATTGGAAATTCGTGGTTTTCCAATGTGACTGCGGCCGCCGGTGGATGGTGGTTGGTCCCCTGTTGTGGACTGAATCGCTTTTTCGGCCTTCATTGTCCGATTTGGTCCGTGGATTCGGGTGGCCTGAGTGGCTCGTCTGATGGTGGTTGATTGTCGTTGTGTGTTGGATTGTTGGTATTCTGCGGGTTCGTGGTGGTGTCGTGGTTGGTGGTCCGGTGTCGGTGTGGACTGGATCGGTCTTCGGCTCTCAATCTCGGATTTGGTCCGCAGGTTCGGGCCGCTGCGAGGCCGGTGTGATCGTCTGATTGCTGTGCAACAAGCAGAACATTGGTATTCCGCGGTTTTGTGGTGGTGCCGCGGTTGTCGGGAGCGTGTTGGGTGGGTGTCGGTGTGGACTGGTTCCGATGTCGTGGTGTGATTCGCGGTTTGGTCCGTGGATTCGGGTGGCCTGAGTGGCTCGTCTGATGGTGGTTGATTGTCGTTGTGTGTTGGATTGTTGGTATTCTGCGGGTTCGTGGTGGTGCCGTGATTGGCGGGCATGTTGCGGTCGGGCATGTTGTGGACTGGATTGGGTTTCGAGTAGCGTTTTCTGATTCGGTCCGTGGTCCGGTCGACTTGTACACATGGTCTGGCGTCATCCACCCGTGCATGGTACGGGCAAATCATTGGAATTTCGCGGTTCTGTGGTGTTGCCATGGCAAATCCCTGATGCTAGGCCCTATGGGATGCAGAGACTGATTCCGATTCCGCCTGCCGTTTTCGGATTCAGTGCCGGAGTGCCCGGTCGTCCGCCGAAATCCCACTCCCCTGGATTGACCCTCGAGCAACCCCGCCACTCAACCCGTCCAGATTGAACGACGAAACTGTCCAGAAAAAGTGATGACACCGAACAACTCAAATGAACAGAACACGCTGAGGAACGGTCGTTCCCGCCGCTCTCGACCACTCAATCTGGTCGCACTGGCGCCGCACTCAACGTAACCGGCGCGACCGGCATGATCAGCCGCCTCAGCTTAACCAGCGTAACCAGTTTGTGGGAGCATGGCTCTCTCGGCGCGTGCCTGCCTTGACTGCGGCTGATAACTGAACTTCGCCCTTTTGCACGAGTCTCCTGCTGAGGAGGGGGTGGGGATTGTAGTGAGCCCGCTGATAACTGCCGTTTCGCCCTTCTGCGCGTGTCTCATATCGCACGTACGCTCGAATCGCACTCGCCTATATGCGCCGCGACTACCGCGCCCGCCGCGCCGACAGCGGCCCGCCGCGACCCCATAGGTACGCGAAGCAATCAGCGGGTCTTCATGATTTTCGGTTGACGCCCCTGAGCCTTGTCCACGGCGTTCGTCTGTCCGCACACGGCGAGCCAGTTCGCCAGCAGCCGGTAACCATCCTGCGTCATGACTGATTCGGGATGGAACTGCACGGCATACATCGGCAGTTCGCGGTGCTTGATGCCCTGAATCGTGTGATCGTCGAGCGCACGCGCGGTGACAACCAGCTCGTCCGGCAGCGAATCCGGCTCAATGGCGAGCGAGTGGTAGCGGGTCGCGGTCATCGGGTTTGCGACACCGGCGAAGATTTCATCGTCGATATGCTCGACCTGGCTGGTTTTGCCGTGCATGATGGTCGGCGCATGGCCTACGGTGGCCCCGAAAGTCTCGGCAAGTGCTTGCAATCCGAGGCAGACCCCGAACATCGGCTTGCCGGTGGCCGCGCACAGTCGAATCATGCCTTCGCTCGCCCCGGATTCCGACGGGGTCCCCGGCCCAGGCGAGATGAGCACACCATCGTATCCGTCGATGACACCCGGCGTCGATGGGTCGATGGCGTCATTGCGCACGACATCCACGGTGGCGCCCAAGGTGCGCAGATACCCCACAATCGTGTAGACGAAGGAATCGTAGTTGTCGATGACCAGGATATGCGCTGAATCCGCCATTGCCTCTCCTTTACCGTTCCGTGTCGGCTGTGTCGTGTCAACTGTGTTGTGTCAGAAGGCACGTCATCAGCCGCATAATCAGCCAGCAGCAAGCCGCCAGTATTGCAAGCCATATTACACAGCGACATAGTTCGACATCTGCTGGAGTATCGGGATTGTGGACGCCGCCCACGGGTACACCCATTGGAGCAGGACGGTGGCCGCGGCGACGGCGAGCAATGCCGTGAGCAAGATGCGAATCGGCAGCACGCCCGGCTGAAGCCGAAGAATCGTGCCGTAAATGCTTGCATCCGGCCGCTGCCGACGTCCCTCGTGGATGGCTTTGAGCACCGGCCAACGCCACACGATGGCGGCCGCGATGAACAGCACGGCGTAGATGATGAGCGCCCACTGTACAACCGGCGTGAGGGAATCGAGCTTCGAAGCCGCTGATGGTGTCGGCGCGCTGGAGAAGCTGACTGCCCCGGAAGCGTCCGAAGCGAGTTCTGCGGGGACGCCGTCGGAGACTTTCGCCCAGTACGCGAATTCGGCGTAGGCAATCCAGCGATGTGTCGGCGTGGAATACCGCGGTGTGCATGTCGTCATGGTGAGCATGCGCTTGGTGGGTGCGCTGCCCGGGTTGTCCGGATTGGCGGCGACCACTTGCGTTTCGGTCGGTAGTACGACAAGATGCCTGGTATACCGGTACACGTACCAGTAATCTTGGGTGCGGATGATGATGGCGTCGCCCGTCTGCAGTTTGTCGATATCTGCCAGCGGCGATCCGTAGCCGGCGCGGTGGCCCGCGAACGCGAAATTGCCGATCGCGCCCGGCATCTGGCTGTTGTCGTAATGTCCCATACCATGTTTGTTGAGCTGTTCGAGGCTGGTTCCTTGCACGATGTTGCGTACCCATTGGTTGCCGAACCGCGGAATGTAGACTTCCGCGACGAGCTCGCCCTCGTTTGCGCTGGCCGGCTGTACTGGGGGGTCGCCCGCCTGTTCTTTGGCGATTGCCGTGCCAGATTCGTTTGTTGCGGGCTGTGTCCACGTGCTGGTGGTTGATTCGCGTGTTTCAGCTTGGGTGTGTTCTGATTGCACGCCGGTCCACCAGAACAGCCATACGATGTACAGCGCGCAAATAACCGCCGCGGTGATGAGGAGTTCTGCGATGATACCGATAATCTGCCAACCGATGCCGAGGCGCCTGGCAGGCTCGGAATGAGCGGTGCGATTGGATTGTGGGGCAGATTCGGATTGCGTGGCACGCCCGGAGCGTAGAGCCTGCCCGGATTGCGCGGCGTCAGGCACTGATTGTGCGGTGTAATCGGCATCAGCTTGTGCCGGCGCGGCGTTGTGCTGACGCGGCTGTGCGGATTCGTATGACGGTGATGTCGGGTCGCTCATGATTGATTGTCCTAATGGGTGACGGTGGAATTGGGTGTCATGCGGTCAGTCCCCTTGTGTGCTGGCCGAAGATGGGTTTGACGTGGTCGTTCCGGCGAGACCAGAGGCGTCGGTATTACCGGAGTTGCTTGTATTGTTGCCTGTTGCGTTGTTACTGCTTGCTCCGGCAGCGGACGAATCGCCCGATACGCCTTCGGAACTGTCGGTGCCGGCCCCTTCGGAACCGGAGCTGGAACCGCCGGAATTCTCAGTCTCGGCATTCCAGTTGCCGGTCGCTGTGGCGTATTTCAGTGGCTGCATCACCAGCGGCGTTTCCGGGAATTTCAACGTATCCTTCGTTTCGACATTCCAGCCGAGGCCAAAAGCGCTCACATACTCTTGATACACCTGCACGGCCTGGGAGTCCGCTAGCGCGTCGATCATGTCCTCGGTCGGCCCGATTGCGGAAATCGTGTACGGCGGCGAATACTGTTTGCCCTGCAACATCAGGACATTGCCGACGCAAATCACAGCGGAGTTGAACAACACGCGCTGATCCTGAATCATCATCGCCTCTGCCCCACCGGCCCAGAGCGCGTTGACCACCGCCTCGATATCCTGCTGATGAATCACATAATCGTTGATATTCGAAGCAGAACCCGAGCTGTTCACCATCGTTTTCCACAACGGCGAATCGTCAAGCGTGACGGTGACGCCCGGCCCCTGAACAGCAGGAAGGACGGTGCTTGAGCCGGCGTCCTCGCTGTTGGAGGAGTCGCTGCTGCCCGTGCCGGCGAGTTTGTTCAACGTGTTGATTTGCGAGTTGAGTTTGCTGACTTCACTGCGCAGTTTGTTGGCTTGTTCGACACGCTGTTCAACCATCTGCGCCGTATCGGAGGTGACGGTTGCGGTGCGGTTCACGCGGATGTTGGTGGCGAGCAGGAATCCGGTGAGGGCGACGACGACGAACACGGCAATGCCGCCCAGCATGGAGTGTTTGACCCCATGTTTTCCGGTGTGTCTGCTCATTTCGCCTCCGCCGTGTTCGCTGCTTTCGAGTGTAGCCGCTATGATGACTTTTTAGCCTATTCGAATGGAGACTATGCACATGGCTGACGAAGAGCTGCACGAAACCGACGAGCAGTCGGTCGACAACGTGTCGGACGCCACCGCGTCCAATGATGGAGCGAATGGCGACGATTACGGCATCCCGATGGATGAAGTCGAAGCCGTGCTGAATGCTACCGCCGACAAATCATCGATGACTCCGCAGATGCAGCGCATGATGAAGCGTCAGGCTGAGAACACGAAGCGCGTCGAGGAAAGCATCAAGAGCACCAAGTCGAACCCGCGTTGGTTCGTGCCGCTGTTCTGCGCGCTGATGATTATCGGCCTGGTTTGGGCGGTGGTGTACTACCTGACCGGCAAGTATCCGATTCCCGCCATCGGCATGTGGAATCTCGCCGTCGGCGGCGCGCTGATCATGATCGGCTTCCTGATGACCATGGGGTGGCACTGACCGCTTATGGTTTCTCGGTGGCCGCCGCGTAGCGCGTAACGTACAGCGGTGGCCGCCGAGAGGCATGCGTAGTCGGCGAACGCCGCAATCCCGCCTCCCGCGCCGGAGTGTGGGTAGACAGGCGGCGTGGTGCGATGGGGCAGTCGGGGGACAACCGCCAACTCAGAGATCATCTACAACAGTTACGGCAGATTATCTACGCTTTCACGCACACGAACGCCGTTTTCTTCCCTGACATGGTCGTCAGAAATACGAAGGTATCTCCCCCATCCGCGATGTGATAACGTTTGCGCACCTGCGCCACACTCGCGGGATAATTCCGTACCGCGATATTCGCTTGCTTGATGCCGCGCAGCGTGTGTTTGACCGGTCCATATGCGTTGATGGCGAATGCTCGTCCCGGGAACGCATCAACCTGCTTGTCCGACACGAACAAGTGGCTGTTACTGTCGATTTGCGTGACGCCGAAACGCTGTGCGAGTAGGTCAAAGCAGCCGGCTTTCATCAGCGATGCGTTCGGCTCGTAGAGGTATGCAGGCTGGTCCGGGGCCGTCTGCTGGGCGTTGTGTCGCAGCTGTTTGCGTTCCTGGGCCTTTGTGCCGGCTGTGTCTTGGGCGCGGAAGCTGAATACGGTGTCGTCGTCGACGCAGGTGACTAGCGGGAAGGTGTCGGTTTCGCTGTCTTCGGCGCCGTGGCGGGTGATGATGAGCAGCAGCTCCTTGCACTCGTTGTGCACGGAGACGATGTGGATCTCCGATACCGCGGCTGGCGTCGTCGCGTCGTCGAGCGCGCGGTTGCAGTCCTGAGCGGCTTGATGCCAATCCAGCATCGGGGAGAGTTTGATGATGATGGTGGGCGCGATGCCGGCCAGTTTCGGCAGTATGGCAAGCATGTCGGGTGTGCAATCCGCGATTGCGTAGGTGCGGGAGCCGTGGGCGTCCCGGCGGGCGGGATCCGCCATGATGAGCGTGGCCGGGGGCAGTTCGTCTAGGATTGCGGCCGCGTCGGCGTTCACGGTCTTGGCGTTGCCGATGCCGAGCGCGTGCATATTGTGTTCTGCGAGCTCACACAGGTGCTGTTGGCGTTCGATGTAGACTGCGCGGTCGAATACGCGGGACATGTATGAGAAGTCGACGCCGAATCCGCCGGTGATGTCAATCAGCGTGGTGGGGCGCGGCGCCCCGGATGAGAGGCGTTGCGCGAGGTCTGCCTTGTATTGCGCGGTGGACTGGGATGAGCATTGTTCCATGGCCAGATGCGGGGGATAGATGATGTCCTTGCATGCCGCCCATTGGGGGAGTTTGGTGCGCGCGCGTTGCCAGCCTTCGATGCAGTCGAGCGCGACGGCGAGGTCGGTTCCGTCCTTGGAATGCGCGTGAAGCGCGATATCGCGCACCTGCTCTGTGCGGTGGGCGGCGATGAAGCGTCGTGTCTGCTCGTTGATATCCATGCCGCCATCATACGTGGGTGACACGGCGGATGGTTGTTGTGACGGTGACGGTTGGGGTGGGCTGGTTGGCATTGGTCGGGGAGGGCGGGCGATTATCCACCAAATGTGGATAAGTGGACAACTCGGTGGATAATCTGTGGGCAACACCACATCTAGGGGTCTTGTCGTTGGGAGACCACTAGAGAAATCTATCGAATATCGATAGATTTTGAAATTGTGGATAACTATTTGTGCACATCGTCCACACCTGAAAATCCTTGGAAATGCACAATTTGTGGATATGTATGTGGATAACTTGCACAGTTTTCCACGACTTATACCCCACTTATACCCAAGTTATCCACCGCCTTGTCAACAGATGTGGAAAACTACACCGGTGTAATTCCGTTTTGTGACTATTGCGCACTGTTATGTCGCTGCGGCACAAGCCTGAGAATCAGCAATCGACGGATGTGGGATTCCCATATTGGCCCAACTGCCCATATGCAGCACAGCTGTCGCACTGCGGCCTGATATTGGTTGCGTCGCACTCCCGGCCGCTCATATCCAGTCGGAGTGCGCTCGTCGGGTCGCATGGTGGTGTGATATGCGGTTCGCCGGCCGATGATCCGGTGGTATCGCGCCGCGGTGTGCTCGCACTGTCGCACCGCGGCTTGGTGCCGGCCGCTGAACGCTTCTGGTTGGTGGTATTCCCGTGGCGTGCGACCGCGAAATCGCACTGCGGCGAGATACGGCAGCTGCCACCCGCCGCCACCCGCCGCCAGCCATCACGCCGGCCTGAATCCGTCAGCTGTCCAGCAACCGTTTACGCGACCCGCCCAATCGGCGGCACGCACAAAATCAACGCAACCACAAGCACAACCGTCACAGCCGAGCCATATATCCACATCCGACGACTGGCGGATTGCCCTCGCATCGCAGGCACTCCGTCCACCAGCAGCCACGTCAGCAGACCGCCGACCACGAAACCGCCGACATGCGCCTGCCATGCGACATTCGGCATGATCACCGGCAGCGCGAAGTTGATGACCATACATACCAGCATCGATCGAAGATCGGCGCCACTTTTCATAAAGACCACCAGCAGCGCTGCGAACAGACCGAATATCGCGCCAGATGCCCCGTATGCCGCCATCAGCCAATTCCCGGTCACCCGGCACCACAGGGTGAGTGCGGTGGCGCCGCCCAATCCGCAGATCAAGTAGAACGCCAGATACCGCCAATGGCCGAACATCCGCTCCAATACCGGCCCTACCGACCACAGAGCCATCATGTTGAACGCGACATGCAGGATGGATGGGGAATGCAGAAACATCGAGGTCAGCCAAGTCCACGGATGCTCCACTGCCGCGATGGGCATGAACATCCCCTGCCCCAGCATCGCCGTGAACAAGCTGGGGGACACGTGCTGAAGCAGGACCTCCAGCAGCCACACGATGACGCAGACCACGCAGATCGCCGCGGTGACGACAGGTCCTCCGCCACGCCACTGAGCTGTCACGGACCGACGATCGAGGGTAAAGCTGCCAATTCGCATGGTCCCACTGTAACGCCCGTCGGCGCACCGTCGGCGGGAATACGCCCCTGGCAGGTGGACTTTTGCCGCTCTTCCACTCAATCGTCACAATCGAGGCCGTACTATGGTAGCTAGAGTTGACTTGGATGGGCAGGTCACCTGGTACCTGAAAGGAGCCGTCATGGAGCAGAAGTCTTCTAACGGTTGGAAGTTCTTTGCGCTGCTTTTCGGAGCGCTGCTCGCCGCTGTTGCGGGTATGTACATCTACAAGCAGCAGAACCCGGATTACGATCCATGGGAGGAGCCGTGGGAGAACAGCTCCTCACCGGTTGATTTGGGCCTGAACAAGGATGACGACGAAGGCTGAAGGCGAGGCGGATGACGCCGCCGAGCCTGAGCAGGCCTGATCGGCTGCCGCCCATTCATTCGGAGCATCCGTCTGGCGTATTCGTCGCCTTCGATATTTTGGCGGATTGACGTATCCAACCTCACCGTCACCGTCATCCATCAAGGATTCCGCATGCTTTGAGCGTGCCGCACTGTACAGGGACGTCCCGTTCGGGGCGCCCCTGTTTGCGTTATTGAGGACTGTTTCGGTGGACTTTTCTGGGGGGGTGTCCCTATGTAATTTGTCAAGTGCGTCTGATGCCGGGGTGTGTCGTGTCTTGTCGTGGTCTTGGGGCGTGTGCGGGGGTTGTCTCGGTTCGTGGTGGTGCCGTCGTGGTGGTGTGGGTTCCGCCGGGTTGGTAGAGTGTGCCGTTGCGCAGCATGCTGTAGATGACGTTGCATCGTCTGCGTGCCAGGCACATGACCGCCGCGTTGTGGCGTTTGCCTTCGGCTCGTTTGCGGTCGTAGTAGGCGCGTGATTCGGGGTCCAGCCGGATGGCGGCGAACGCGGTCTGGAACAGCGCGTTCTTCAGGCGTTTGTTCCCGCCCCTCGCGGGGCGTTCCCCGTGGATGGATGTGCCGGATTGGCGGGTGACGGGCGCGATGCCCGCGTATGCGGCGAGGTGGGCGGCGTCCTTGAACCGGCCGATGTCGCTGCCGATGGCGAGGAGTATCTGGCTTGCGGTCCTGGCCGCTATCCCCGGCATGCTGGTCAGGACCGTGAGAAGAGGGGCGTCGGCGAGCAGTTCCTCGACCTGCCGGGAGATGTCCGTGCGCCTGTCGCGCAGCCTTCTGATATCGGAGGCGAGTTGGGGGATGAGGGATTCCGCCGCCCGCGTGCCGGGCACGGTGACGGTCTGCTCGCCGATGGCGTCGGCGACCGCGTCGGTGATCGCCGTGCCTTTGAGCCCGTGCCTTCGCGCGTATTCGCGGATACGCGCCGCGCCCGCCCGGCGCAGCCCGTCGGGGCCTTTGTAGTGTTCGAGCAGTCCCAGGGCGGTGTCGCTTTTGATGCGGTCGCCGGCCAGCGCGCGTTCGAGCGCGGGGTGCAGGTGCAGGAGCAGGCCGCGCAGCCGGTTGACCGTCCGGGTGAGTTCGTGCGCGGTGTCCTCGTCCCAGCCGGACAGCAGGCGGAGCGCGGCCATGGTCTCATCGTCGGGTTCGCAGTCCCGGAGCGTTTCGGGCATGCGCAGGGCGGTGGACGCGATGACGTGGGCGTCTCTGCGGTCGGTCTTCGAGCCGCCCGGCAGCAGCTGGGCGGCCTTGCGCATCGCGCCCCCGGGCAGGTATGCCGTGCGGGCGCCCATGTCCCTGGCGACGGTCAGCGGGAGCGAGCCTATCGTGTTGGGCTGGTCCACGATCACGAGGACCGTGCCCCTGCGTTGCAGTTTGGCGATGGTCCTGCGCAACCGCTTTTCGTCCTGGTCGACCGGCGTGTCGAGGATGGTGTTGCCGTCGTGGTCGAGGGCGCATGCGTGGTGCGAGCTTTTGCCTACGTCGAGGCCGAGCCAGACATCGATGTCTCCGGGTTGCATGTTGGTCTCCCGTCTGTCGGTTCGTTCCGGCCGCCGCGTCCCTGTCGGGGGACGGTCATGACGCCCGGCGCCGGCATCCACATTACAAGGAGGCCTCATCCGCGTCCCGTTGCCGTTTTCCTTCGGATGGGTCGTGTCCCTATCAGCGGTCGGGGGCGTCCCGTGTGCGGCGGCAACACCCCCCGGATCATGAACGACAGGGCAATTCGGCCATACCACACTCGGCGACCGGGCCCCGCGGCGCGGGACCCACTAACCAATGTAATGGGACTTTCCTTCCGACTTGTTTCCGATGGCTTCGGAAAGTGGGCGTACCGGAAAAATCGTGGTGCCAATGATGTGACTGAGCCATTGCGGGAGTAGTCGTGTCGTGGGGTGATTTATCGTTCGCTTAGTAATCTCTGCCTCTCGGGATGACGTATTGTCTGTCGTCGTTGCATATACCGATGAGGACAAAATCAAGAAAAGTGCTCCGGTAGCGGCGCTCTTCGCGGTCGCACGATGGCGGTCGCATGATGGGCGTGTCGCTTTTGCAAACGATTGCTTTCATCTTGTCGTCCTGCGCGTGAACCGCGCGAGCATGGGCTTCATGCATTGATTAATTCAGTAAAGACAAAGATGACTCGGCTCCCTGATGTGGGACGATTGCTCGTGGTTGAGGGGGTGATGTTAATATCAACCTCTGAGAACGTATGCAGAAAGGGGCGCACCGCGCTTGTCAGGCCGTGCCAATGCCGAGACTTTCAGGCATAATGGTTCTTGGAATAGGTTCCGTCAAAGGGAGTCAGATAATGACCGAAATCACTGCACCGAAGTCTTCGCTTACTTCCGGTGAGTTCACCGACGAGATTCGCGAGCAGCTCAAATACACCCAGGGCGTGACGCCGGAGCAGGCGACCGCCGCTGATGTGTATGTGGCCACCGCTGCTGCCGTGCGCCGCCACCTCGTGGATTCCTGGATGAAGACCCAGCACGACATGGTCAACGGCGACACCAAGGCCGTTGGGTACCTGAGCGCTGAGTTCCTCATGGGCAAGCAGCTGGAGAACGCGCTGCTGAACGCCGGCCTGACCGAGCAGTTCGAAGGCGCCATGAAGGAGCTGGGCTTCGACACCAAGGACGTCATCGACGCCGAGTACGAGCCGGGCCTGGGCAACGGCGGTCTTGGCCGTCTCGCCGCCTGCTACATCGATTCTCTCGCCTCCATCGGCGTGCCGGCCTTCGGCTACGGCATCCGCTACCAGTACGGCATCTTCAAGCAGGAGTTCGACGAGAACGGCAAGCAGGTTGAGACCCCTGACTACTGGCTCGTCAACGAGGAGCCGTGGGGCCACGTCGATTACAACCGTGATCAGCGCGTGAACTTCGGCGGCGAAGTCGTCGAGGAGAACGGCAAGCGCGTGTGGAAGCCGGCGTGGGCTGTCCGCGCCGTCCCGTGCGACTACATGGTTCCGGGTTACAAGTCCGGCCGTGTGAACACGCTGCGCCTGTGGACCGCGAAGTCCTACGACGAGTTCGACCTGCTCACCTTCAACAAGAGCGATTACCTCGACGCCGTGATCCCGAAGGTCGAGGCTGAGAACATCTCCAAGATCCTCTACCCGGAGGATTCCACCCCGCAGGGCAAGAAGCTGCGCCTCGAGCAGCAGTACTTCTTCGTCTCCGCGTCCATCCACGACGCGATCCGCGTGTTCTACCCGGGCGAGAAGAACCCTGACCTGACCACGCTGCCGAACAAGATCGTGTTCCAGCTCAACGACACCCACCCGGTGATCGGCATCCCGGAGCTCATGCGCGTCCTGATCGACGAGTATGGCTACGACTGGGATACCGCTTGGTCCATCACCAACAAGACCTTCAACTACACCTGCCACACCCTGCTTCCGGAAGCTCTGGAAGTGTGGCCGGCCTCCCTGATCGGCGAGCTGCTGCCGCGTCACCTTGAGATCATCAAGAAGATCAACGAGCAGTTCATGGCCGAGCTGAAGGCCAAGGGCGTTGCCGACGACCAGATCGAGCGCATGCGCATCTACACCGACGGCAAGGATGCTTCCGTCCGCATGGCGTACCTCGCCACCTACGGCGGCTCCTACGTCAACGGTGTGGCCGAGCTGCACTCCGAGCTGCTCAAGGACGTCACCCTCAAGGACTTCTCCTCCGTGTACCCGGACAAGTTCACCAACGTTACCAACGGCGTCACTCCTCGCCGCTTCATCAAGCTCGCCAACCCGCGCATGTCCGACCTCATCACCGAGGGCCTGGGCACCGACGCGTGGCTGTCCGACCTCGAGCAGCTCAAGGGCCTCATCCCGCTGGCTGACGATCCGGAGTTCGTCAAGAAGTTCGCCGCCGTCAAGCAGGCCAACAAGAACGACTTCGCTGCGTTCGCCAAGCGCAAGTACGGCTTCGACATCGACCCGAACACCATGTTCAACACGATGATCAAGCGTCTGCACGAGTACAAGCGCCAGGCCCTGAAGATCCTCGCGGTTATCGCCACCTACGCCGACATCAAGTCCGGCAAGGTTGATCCGGACACCCTGGTTCCGCGCACCGTGTTCTTCGGCGCGAAGGCCGCTCCGGGTTACTACCTGGCCAAGCAGACCATCCAGCTGATCAACAACGTGGCCCGCGTCATCAACAACGACCCGGTCACCAAGGGCAAGCTGCACGTCTACTTCCCGTGGAACTACAACATCGAGCTGGCCCAGAACCTCATCCCGGCCACCGACCTCGACGAGCAGATCTCGCAGGCCGGCAAGGAAGCTTCCGGCACCGGCAACATGAAGTTCGCCCTCAACGGCGCCCTGACCGTCGGCACGCTCGACGGTGCGAACGTCGAGATCCGTCAGCGCGTTGGCGCTGAGAACTTCTTCCTCTTCGGCATGACCGAGCCGGAAGTCTCCGCCCTGTACGCCAAGGGCTACGACACCAAGGGCCTGTCCCGCGAGTACTACGAGAAGGATCCGCAGCTCAAGCAGGCCATCGACATGGTCGCGGACGGCACCTTCTCCGACGGCGACAAGGACACCTACAAGGACCTCGTCAACGACTGGCTGAACAAGGATTACTTCATGACGCTCGCGGACTTCCGCGCGTACATGGATATCCAGGCCGAGATCGAGGAGACCTACCGCGATCCGATGAAGTGGGCTCGTATGGCCGTGCTCAACGTGGCCAACTCCGGCTACTTCAGCTCCGATCGCTCCATCGAGGACTACCTCGAGCGCATCTGGCACACCGGCGCCCTCAAGTAAGCGCCAGTACCGGCCGGTATGGGCGTATAGGCCTGAACCGGTAGGCCAAGACCGGTAGACGCCGGTCAGCCAAAGAGGCGGAAGCTTTGCACTGCACGTGTAATGTGTGGTGCGGGCTTCCGCCTCTTGCGTTATCGGCGAATATGCGTGTCCGACGTTGGCATAGGGAGTCTGGATTGCTGTTCCGGTTTCCGCGCCGTCCTGTATGCCGTGGCATACGTAAGTCTGCATTTCGGTTCCCATGCGGGGCGGAACGTCTCCCATCCGTTGCGTGACGTATGCCGTGGCATACGCGGCTGATTGGATTTCGCTGGAACGTGGCTGCGCTGGATTGTGTTCTGCGGTTTGCGTATGCCGTGACATACGTAAGTCGGCATTATGGTGCCCGGGTAGTGCGGGATGTCTTCTGCCCGACGCATAACGTATGTCTGAACATACGCGGTGCAGCACAGCACATTCGAACCGCCCATACGCCATGTATCACGCCATGTCGCGGGCCTGCCGTGGCACAATGGGGGTATGCCGGTAATCAGGGAACAGGATATTGATAAGGGCCGTGACGGGTTGCAACAGTGGCGCGACAAGGCGCGGGAGCTCGCCGCGCAGGATGACAGTGAGACGGGGCGTCTGACTGTGTCCCCGAACGATCTGCCACGTCCGGTGTGGGCGTGGGCCGTGCGGTACTCGCTGTATCTGCTGGAACGCAAGGCGCCGGGGGAGGGCGTCGAAGTGCGCGTGGCACCGTGGGGGGCCATCAAGATCCTGGACGGACCGGCGTCTGACCCGCATAATCTCACGCCGCCTGATGTGATTGAACTTAAGCCGGACGTGTGGCTGCGTCTGGCATGCGGCATTACCACATGGGCCGAGGAGAAGCAGGCCGGCCGTATCAGTGCAGTCGGCGAACGTGACGATCTGAGCGGCCTGCTACCGCTCGTCTGAGCGTGCGAGCGTGAGAATTGCGCGCGAAGCTACGGTGCTATTGTGTGATACTCGCGATCGGTTCGCAATACGCTCACGCTAAGACCTTCCTCTGCTCACCATACGCAAACTGGCTACGCTAAGGGCCTTCTTAGCGTAGCCAGTTTGTGAGGGGCAGCGAGAGCTACCTGACCCCGGGTCAGTACTTCATGCCCATGGCCTCGCGGACTTCGTCCAGGGTCTGCTCGGCGATTTCGTTGGCTCGCTTGTTGCCGTCGTGCAGAATGTCGCGGATGGTGTCCATGTCCTTGGCCAGTTCGGCTCGGCGCTCGCGATGCGGTGCGAGGAACTCGTTGACCGACTTGGTGACATACGCCTTCAGGGCGCCGGCGCCGGCATCGCCGATTTCCTCGGCGATATCCTTCGGGTCGCGGCCAGTCACAAGGCCGGCGGTGGTCAGCAGCGCGGACACCTCCGGACGGTTCACCGGGTCATACGTCACCTTGCGCTCGGAATCGGTGCGGCTCTTCTTGATAAGCTTCGCGGTTTCCTCGGCGGTGGCGCCCAGCATAATCGAATTGCCGTAGGACTTGCTCATCTTGCGGCCGTCAAGACCTGGGATTTCCGGGGCTTCGGACAGAATCGCGCTCGGCTCGGGGAACACCGGGTGCTTCTTCGCATACCGCTCGTTGAACCGGCGGGCGATGGTGCGCGTGATCTCCACATGCGGCAGATTGTCCTTGCCAATCGGCACCACATTGGCCTTGCAGAACAGGATGTCGCACGCCTGATGCACCGGGTAGGTGAGCAGCAGGCCGGTCAGCGCGTGGCCGGAAGCCTCCATTTCGGACTTCACGGTCGGGTTGCGGTGCAGCTCCGCCTCGGTGACCAGCGACAGGAACGGCAGCATGAGCTGGTTTTCCGCCGGAACCGCGGAATGCGTGTAGATCATGGTCTTGTTCGGGTCGATGCCGGCGGCCACATAGTCAAGCACCAGGTTGAGCACGTTGTCCTGAATATGCTCGGTGGTGTCGCGGTCGGTGATCACCTGATAATCAGCGATGATGATATTCGTGTTCACGCCCATGTTCTGCATGGCGACACGCTCGTGAATCGAGCCGAAGTAATGGCCAAGGTGCAGTCGTCCGGTCGGCCGGTCGCCGGTCAGCATGGTGAACTCGCCCGGATTCTCTTTGAGCGCAGCCTGCGTCTCGTCCGAACGCTTCTTCGCGGCGAGGAAACTCGCGCTCATCTCGTTGCCTACAGCAGTCACTTGCTCATCTGCCATGACCATTCCTTTGCCTTGAAAGCCCAAGTAAAACTTGCTTTCATCGTAAAAGTCTCAGCAGACAACCACCACGTGCATAATAAGTGGTACTCTCTTATATGATGATTCAACGACTATAAGTATTGCAGGGGGTCAGATGGGCCGCGGACGTCAGAAGGCAAAACAGCAGAAAATAGCCCGTAAGCTCAAGTACCTGACTACCGATACCGACTACGATGAGCTCGCCAAGGAGCTCAATTCCCAGGAGCCGGGTACCGGTTCGTTCGATCCGTTCGCCGACGTCGAAGAGCAGTATGCGCATGAGTCGGGCGAGGGCACAAAGAGCGAGTCATCACCAGTTGATGACGATCTAGATGAATACGCCAAGTGGGCGGCGGAAGCGGCGGCGAAGGCCGCGAGCGACGAGCCACCGGCACAGCATACGCCGGTCAAGCCGCATAAGCCGATTCACATGCCGCTGCCGAGCGCTATGAAGCCGAAGCCGCATCCGAGCGACGAGTCGGCGGCGAAGTAGCTGTTACTGCATAGGTAGCTGGCAGCGGCCGCTGGTGGTTCTGGCGGTTGCTTGCGATTGTGCCGGTGCTGTGAGCCGAGCCAGAAGGCTGGCGGCGATACACAGCTCAGCACTACGCGATCTGACCGCGTCCGGTTGATATGCCGGGCGCGGTCAATTGTGTTGTGGGCGGGACTTTGTGCCGGAACCGCCCGTCAGCGGATGAACTCCCGGATTTGCGTGGGAGATTATCACGGATACTGCGTTTGGTGGATAAACTCCTGCTGAAGGCTCCGAGGCCGATTTTTCTGAATCGCGGAATTCCAACGTTTTGATTAGGAGATTGTTGTCAGCGCCCTGCAATCAGCGCAAACTCCCGGACCTCGAGTGGGAGAGTGTCCACGAATCATGGAATTTCGCATAAACTCCCGTGAAATCCGGGAAGTTACTCGCTGACGGCCCTTATGAGCGTAAAGTTCCGCGCAGCCATGCGACGGGACGCCGGGCATCGTCAGGGCGTTATCGGGGCATCATCGGGACATATGCGTGCGAACGGACAGCGCGCGAACTCTGCCGCGAACTGCCTTTTCCCTAGGTTCCGCCTAAAGTAGCGGCTATGACTAGTCTGCTTGAACACCCCCGTGGCGCCGAGCCCGGCAAACCCGGTGACCGTAGCGCGTTCTGGTTTGAAACCATCACCCGCCTGCCGGATGCCGCGAACGGCAAAGGGCGTGGCGGCGCGCGGTACGGGCGCACCGGCATCATCCACACCCCGCACGGCGACATCCATACGCCCGCGTTCGTGCCGGTCGCCACGCAGGGAGCGATGAAAGCCGTTCTGCCTGAATCCATGAAGCAGCTTGGCGCGCAATGCCTGCTGTCGAACGCGTTCCACCTGTTCGAACGCCCGGGTGAGGATGTGCTTGATGCGGCCGGCGGGCTGGCGAAGTTCATGAACTGGGACGGCCCGACCTTCACGGATTCCGGCGGATTCCAGGTGCTGTCGCTGGGCGCGGGCTTCAAGAAGACGCTCGCCATGGACGTGACCGGCATGAAGTCGGATGACGTAATCGCCGAAGGCAAGGAACGTCTCGCTTTCGTGGACGAGGACGGCGTGACGTTCAAATCGCCGCTCAATGGCGCGAAACACCGGTTCAGTGCGGAAATCAGCATGGGAATCCAGCACAAGATCGGCGCCGACATCATGTTCGCGTTCGACGAGCTGACCACGCTCATGAATACGCGCGGATATCAGGAACGCTCGGTGGAACGCACGTTCCGGTGGGCGAAACGGTGCGTCGCCGAGCATGAGCGGCTCACCCGGGAGCGGCTCGGCAAGCCGTACCAGGCGCTGTATGGCGTGGTCCAAGGCGCGAATTACGAGGATTTGCGGCGGCACGCTGCCGAGGAGATTGCCTCGCTGGACTTTGACGGCGTCGGTATTGGAGGCGCGATCGAGAAACGGATCATCGGCGACACGTGCGCGTGGATCTGCGACGCAATGCCGGAGAGCCGGCCGCGCCATGTGCTCGGTATCGCGGCGGTGGATGACATCTTCGCATGCGTGGAAAACGGCGGCGACACCTTCGACTGCGTGGCCCCCGCGCGTTGCGGGCGAAACGGCGCCATCTTCACGCGCGACGGACGGTACAACATCAAGCGCGCCGCCAACAAGTTCGATTTCGAACCGCTCGAACAGGGCTGCGACTGCTACACGTGCACGCATTATTCGCGGGCGTATGTCGACCACCTGCTGCGCGCGAGGGAGTTCAACGGCTTCACGCTGGCGACGATTCACAACGAGCATTTCTTCGTGAAGCTGCTTGACGATATTCGCGCGTCGATTGACGGTGGGTATTTCGACGAGTTCCGCGACGAGACGCTGGCGCGATTCTACGCGAACGGGTCGCGCGGGTGAGCTAGCCGCGCGGGTGAGCTGACCGCCGTTGAATCAGGCAGGTTGCGTCTTCGAAGCGAAGACGCGCGACACGCCGATGATGCTAGCTTGCAACAGATAGTCAATCATGGTATCTTGTCTATTTGTATGCGAGCGTGGCGGAATGGTAGACGCGCTGTCTTCAGGTGGCAGTGAGCGAATGCTCGTGAGGGTTCAACTCCCTCCGCTCGCACGAACAAAACCGGAGCTTCGGCTCCGGTTTTTTGTTTTCCGGCTGTCGCCCGTGTGAATTTTCGACCGTCTACCGACGCTACGGGAGTCTCAGTGTCGGCGAAGGCGGTGGAGTTAGACAGGCCAACGATTTGTGGTCGGTGCGGGAGAAATAGTGGATTGTTGTGATTCGTGTCTGTTCTCCCGTGCGTGGTGCGGGAGTTTACCGGATTCCGGTGGCCTCGCAACAGAGCTCCCAACGGGAACGTTGGAAATCCGCGGTTCTTGAACATCGCCCTTGGGAGCAGTACGGGGAGAACAGTGCCGAATCTGCGTATCGGCGATAAACTCCCGCGAAAACACGGGACTTTGTCTGCGGGCGGCCGATGCGCGCGTAATCTCCCGTGTCGGCGGTGGGAGATTGCGTGGATATGGGCTATCGCGTCGTAATCTCCCGTGTCGCCGGTGTCAGTGCCGATATCTCGCGGATTCATACGGCTTGCACAAGACAGATTCGTCGTGCCGGGCGCTCGCCGTGCGCAGGGCCCCCAATGATAGGATGTCACTGTTATCCATGCCGTTGTCCTACTTACGATTCGAGGCGTATCCATGCTCGTGTTCCAGAACGATTACAGTGAAGGCGCTCATCCCGCGATCCTGAAACGTCTCGCCGAGACGAATATGGAGCAACTGCCGGGCTACGGCACCGACCACTACTGCGACGACGCCCAGGAGAAGATTCGCCAGGCGTGCGATTGCCCGCAGGCGCAGGTCCGCTTCATCTCCGGCGGCACGCAGACCAATCAGCTGGTCATTGACACGATGCTGCAGCCGTATGAGGGCGTGGTCGCCGCAGATTGTGGCCACGTGAACGTGCATGAGGCGGGCGCGATCGAGGCGACCGGGCACAAGGTGCTCACCCTCCCGCAGCACGACGGGCTGATTGGCGCCGGCGAGCTGCGCGAGTATTGCGAGACCTTCTACGCCGACGGCAACCATGAGCATATGGTCTTCCCCGGCATGGCGTACATCTCGCACCCCACCGAGTACGGCACGTTGTACACGAAGGCGCAGCTCGAAGCCATTGCGGACGTCTGCCATGAGTATCACATGCCGCTGTTCATTGACGGCGCTCGTCTTGGCTACGGGCTGGTGGCGTCCGGCACTGACGTGACACTGCCTGATATCGCCCGGATCGCCGACGTGTTCTATATCGGTGGCACGAAGGTGGGCGCGCTGTTCGGTGAGGCCGTGGTGTTCACCAAAGGCAACATGCCCAGGCATTTCACCACGCAAATCAAGCAGCATGGCGCATTGATGGCGAAAGGCTGGCTTATGGGCCTGCAATTCGACACGCTGTTCACCGACGGGCTGTACACGCGGATCGCCCGCAACGCGAACGAGATGGCCGACCGCATCCGCGAAGCCTTGCGCGCCAAGGGCTACCGGATGGTGTACGAGAACACGACCAACCAGATTTTTGTGGTTCTTGACCATGCGACCATCGACCGGCTGGAACGTGAGGTTCGCCTCGGCTTCATGGAACGGTATGACGACAATCATACGGTGATGCGAATCTGCACCAGCTGGGCGACGACCGCCGAATCGGTGGGCCGGTTGATTGATTTGCTGTAATGCGATGTGCTGCTGTGTGGCGCGGGTTGATGCGGGGTGGTGTGACCTGCTTCGGTGTGACGTGTTCGTGCGGCCATCGCTCTCAGCTGATTCGCATGGTGGGCGCGGCCACGATAAATCACCCGATATCCTCGATTTTTCGCGTTTTTTGGATATCCGGGGGCGATTTTGAATCCATTTCCAAAAAACATTCAGGAAACATGGAGAAGCTGCGGCTTTACTCATAACTAGTGAACAAGGCCGGACGCGCTACAAGGGGCCGGCCGTGAGTCAGGCAAGGAGTGATTATGGCTGATACCAATAACGGTTGGGAAAACCAGGCCGACCAGCCGCAGGACGACGTCCAGCGGACCGCGCCGCTGTCCCCGACCGACCATACGACAGACAACGGAACGGGCCGGAACGCGGATCAGAACGCGGCGGATACCGCGCAGCATAGCGATGAGCAGCCGACGGCGTACACCCCGGCGCCGGAATACGGAGCATACGGCCCGGTCCCAACGCAGCCCGCCCAGCAGACGCCGCAGACCCAGCAGATGCCGTCGCAACACCAGCAGAATCCGTACGGCGCCTACTACGGAGGGTATTACGGTGACAATGCGAACGCCCAGCAGCCCGTCGGCTCGCCTGTGAACGGCGAAGCACCGAACGCGCCGCAGGCCAACGGTCCGCAGGCCCCGGCGTTCCCGCCGCAAGGCCCGCAAGATCCGAATCGTCCGCAGGGTCCGGGTGCCATGCCTCCGGTGGGCCCGAACGGACGCCCGGCAGTGCACAAGACCGCGAATAACGTGGTCGTCGCCGTCGTCGCGGCCCTGGTCGCGGCGGTTCTGTGCCTCGGATTCGGGTATGCGGCCATCACCAACGGTTGGGTGAAAGTCCCGACCACCAGCTCGCTCAGCGGTGTGTCCTCGAACACATCCGGCTCCGGCAGCACCAACAGCAAGACCACCAGCACTGACTGGACCACGGTCGAGAAGAAGGTCTCGGAATCCGTGGTGTCCATCCAGGCGACCATCAGCGGTGGAGTCGCCAAGGGCTCCGGTGCGATTGTGGATACCAAGGGCTATATCGTCACCAATAACCACGTGATTTCCGGCGCTTCCGACATCCAGGTAACCCTCGCCAACGGGGACATCTACTCTGCGACGGTCGTCGGCACCGACAGCACCACTGATCTGGCGGTTATCAAGCTCAGCAACCCGCCAAGCGACCTGACCGCGGTGACGTTCGCCGATTCCGACAAGCTGGCGGTCGGCGAGTCCATCATGGCGATTGGCAACCCGCTTGGCTATGAGAACACCGCCACCACCGGCATCGTGTCCGCCATCAACCGCCCGGTCTCCGTGACCGACGACAATAACAACGAGGTCGTCACCAACGCGGTGCAGATTGACGCGGCCATCAACCCCGGCAACTCCGGCGGCCCAACCTTCAACGCGGCCGGTGAGGTCATCGGCATCAACTCTTCGATCGCCACGGCGTCCTCCAGCTCCGATTCCAGCGGTTCGATCGGCATCGGCTTCGCCATCCCGTCCAACGTGGTTAAGACCATCACCGAGGAAATCATCAAGGACGGCAAGGCAACGCATGTCGTACTCGGCGTGACCGTCAAGAGCGCGACCGTGGAAGCCGACGGCGTGACCCGCGGCGGCGCCGAGATCACCTCCTCCGGAACCAGCTCCGCAGTCACCTCCGGCAGCGCGGCGGACAAGGCCGGCTTGAAGTCCGGTGACACCATCGTCGCCTTCAACGGCAATGCAGTGACCAACAGCTACTCGTTGCTCGGCTACGTGCGGGCTGCGACGTTGAACGAGAAAGTGACGCTCACCATCGTGCGCGACGGCAAGACGATGGATGTGGACGTGACCCTCGACCAGGCTGAAACCGCTACGAGCTCCAATAACTCGAACGGTTCTGGCAGCAGCAACGGCAATAGCGGCAACAGCGATGGAAGCGGCAACGGTTCCAACGATGACGGCGGCGGCGTGTTCGATCCGTTCGGCCTGTGGTAAATCCCACGGTCTGCGGAAAGCTGCTGACTGCGGGAAACCCATGGTTTGCGGAAACCCGCTGACTAGGCGCCCCGGATAACGAAGACCCGGTATGGACTTACGAGTCCTGCCGGGCCTTTCGTTTGCGCGTGTGTCTGCGGGTTGTGCCGGTGTGTTTTGTGGGTTGTGCTGGTGCGTGCGCTCGTACTCCCGCCGTAACCGGGTTAGTGGTTACCCAAACTGGTTACGGCGGAAGGCGTGTGAGCGTAGCTGGTTTGTGAGGGGACTGGGAGTGGACTACAGAATGACCATTGCTTGGGCGCTCGCCGGCTCGTCGTAGTGGATCATCAGATCGAAATCAGCCTGTCGGATTGGCAGCTGGTAGGTGTCCACCAGCGTTTCGCCGTAGGGCTCGTCAATCCACGGGTCGTCGACCAGCAGCGTGCCATCGGCAAGTTCGCCGGTCACGGTCACCCAATGCGGGCAGGTTACCCCGTGCATGACATGCTCGTCAATCAGCACCAGTGCCACATGCCCGCCATCCAGCCGCCGCGCGACATTCGCTGCGGTGAACGACGTGATATCGATGGGAATGCCGATTTTCCGCGCCTCAGCCGCAAAATGCTCCTGTACGTCGCGTGACATCGCGGCATCGATCATACCCATCGCGCCATGCGCCGGATTGAGCACCGGCCCGGTTTTGGAAACGACGATGCGTGGATTCTCGCCGCGTTTCGCCGCACTCAACGCCAGGCCGTATGGTTCGCATGCCACGGCGATTGTCGCCTCGTGCCAGATATGCAGCTCGTCCACCCGGTTCGCCGCCATCTGCGGATGCAGCCGGTGCATTGCGTTCAACAGCGAAACCGGACCGCAGGTGAATTCCGTGGTCTGGCGGTAGTGGTCATGCTCGCCCAGCACACGCCAGGATTGCCCGTCGTATGTTGTCATTGCCTGTTCGGCATAGACTCCCGGCTCTGTTTTGACTGTGATCGTGTGCGAATCATGAATCGCGTGCAGTGCCGCATATTCGACAAGTCCATTCCGCAGGTGTTCGCAACCGCTGAACGCGCACAGCTTCTCTTGGGCGGTGTGAGGGCGGTGAAATCCCAGTAGGAATGCGGTGTCGCGGCCGTCGTTCGCTGTGTACACCGTGCGCTCCAGTGCGCCCTGCGCCTGGACCAGTGCGGCGCGCGTGGTTTCCGGCAGTTTGAGATAGATCGAGCGGATATCGTCACACGCCTTGGGGCCGGCAGCGCAGATTGTGCCCATGTGTTCGGCTTCGCGGGGAATATCTTGCGTCCGGCCGCTTACCGATTGTGGGACGGCAATCGTGCGGTACTGTACACTTGCGTCGCCGGACGCGGTTGAAGGGTCGCTTGTGGCCTGCTGACGCGGGTCTGGTCCGGTGGTCATCGGGATTCCTTTGTGGCGACGGAGTTGGCGGTGCGGTTGGCATTGGCGGCGACTGCAGTGCCGGCAGTGGCCGTGGTGTTGGTGACGGCTGCAGCGTTGGTGACGGCTGCAGCGTTGGCGGTGTCGGCGTTCACGGTGCTACCTTCGCGGGTTATATCAGCAGTATCAGCTGTATTTGCCGCGTCGAGGGACAGCGCCTGCGGCACTGAGGCGATGAGCTTGCGTGTGTATTCGTGTTTCGGATGATCCATGACTTCGGCGGTGGCGCCCTCTTCGATGATCCGGCCGTCGACCATGACCGCGATCCGGTCAGCGATACGACGAACGGTATCAAGGTCATGCGAAATGAACAGAATCGCCAGATCTGTGTGTTCCCGCAGCGAAAGCAGGGTTTCGAGCACATGCCGTTGCACATTCGCGTCCAGCGCGGTCACCGCTTCATCGGCCACCAGCAGTTTCGGCTGCGGCGCAAGGGCGCGCGCGATGGCCACACGCTGGCATTGCCCGCCGGACAAGGTACCCGGTTTGCGGTCCAGATACTCGGTTTCCAGCCCGACAACATCCAATAGCCGGCGGATATGCGTGTCATCGGCTGTCTCCCCGGACGCGTGCAGCGCCTCAGCAAGCGTCTGTCGGACTGTCATCGTCGGATTCAACGACTGATACGGGTTCTGGAATACGAGTTGCGCCACATGCATCGACCAGCCGGTCGTGCCGCCCTTGCCGTCCGCATACCGCACATCGCCGGAATCCGGGCGTTCCAGATGGACCAGGCAGCGTGCGACCGTGGACTTGCCGGAACCGGAGGCGCCCACCAGGCCGAGGATTTCGCCGGCATGCACCTCGAGTGAAACGTCGTCGACCGCAGGTCGGGGAGCGCTGGCGAAACGCTTCACCAGATGTTCGGCCCGCACAACGGTCTTGCCGATGGCTGGACGTGCTGTTTCGCCGATGCCGGTGTGGGCGGCAAGCAGTTCGCGCGTATACGCGGTTCGCGGGTGCCGGATGATATCATCGCGACTCCCCGTTTCGACCACCCTGCCGTCGCGGAACACCACCAGATGGTCGGCGCGCTGTGCGGCAAGCGCCAGATCATGCGTGATTAGCACAAGCGTCAATTGGCGTTCGTCACGCAGCAGGTCCAGCAGGTCCAGCACGCCGCTCTGCATCTGCGCGTCCAACGCGGTGGTCGGCTCGTCGGCGATCAGGACTTGGGGTTTCGGCGCAAGTGCGGCGGCAATCGCCACACGCTGACGCATACCGCCTGACAGCTCATGCGGGTAGCGGTCGGCGATACCAGCGTCAAGCCCCCACATCCGTCAGCAGCCGACGCGCGCGATTGCGACGCTCGGCACGGGAGCCGCTGCGCATACCGGCGGCAATCTGAGTTCCGCACGTATGCAGCGGGTCAAGCGAGGAGAACGGGTCCTGCGGAAGCCACACGATCGCGCCGCCGCGCAACGCACGCCATGAGCGCTCGCCGCCGGCCAAATCCACGGTGTCATCAAGTAGGCTGTATAAACCCTGTACAGTCGCATATCGCGGCAGCAGACCGGCGAGGGCTTTCGCGGTCAACGATTTGCCCGAGCCGGATTCGCCGACGATTGCCGTGGTATCGCCGCGCGGAATATCCAAATCGACGCCGTGCAACAGTTCAGTGTCGCCGATGCGCACCTTGAGACCACGAAGCGTAATGGCGGGGTTCTGCGGATTCTGGCCTTGCTTCGAGGTCGATTGCAGGCTGTTGTTCATGATGCTCATCGTTCACCCCTATCCGCACGAGCGGTAATCCAGTCACCCACGATGTTCATTGCTACCGAGACCACGATGATTGCGATGCCCGGCGCGATCGCGGTCATCGGATTGTTGAACAGCTGGTCGCGCGCATCCGAAAGCTGCCGGCCCCAATCGGCGGCCTGTGGGGAGATGCCGAGGCCGAGGAACGACAGCGACGACAACGATACCAGCGCATTGCTCATGTCGAGGAACATGGCTGCCCCGACCACCGGCCGGATCACCGGGAATACGTGGCGTGCGAGGATATGCGCCGGGCTGAGTTCCAACAGTCGCGCGGCATCGAGGAACGGGTCGTGCAGGTGCGAGAGCGCGGCGGACCGCACCAGGCGGATTTCGTAGGGCGCGTACAGCAGCATGAACACGAGCACGTTCACCCAGTAGCCGCCGCCGATCAGACCGGCGAGCACAATGGCGAGCAGCAGCGTCGGCAGGGAAAGCATGAGTTCCACTACGCGGGAGATCAGCCAATCCATCCAGCCGCCCGTATATGCGGCGAGCAGGCCGAATACAAGGCCGATCGCCATCGCGCCGACCGCAATCACTACCGGGCCGGCGATGGCTGTGCGGGCGCCGGCGATGG
Organism: Bifidobacterium thermacidophilum subsp. thermacidophilum DSM 15837; assembly: GCF_000426425.1. Classification (NCBI taxonomy): domain Bacteria; kingdom Bacillati; phylum Actinomycetota; class Actinomycetes; order Bifidobacteriales; family Bifidobacteriaceae; genus Bifidobacterium; species Bifidobacterium thermacidophilum. Next base: position 264,503 of record NZ_AUFI01000007.1, on the reverse strand, counting down.
TCAGCATGAATACGTCACGGCCCAGCGCGTCAGTACCCCATATGTGGCCATCCGTGCCGGCAGGAACGGTACCGAGCACGATATCCTGCTTCAACGCCTGCGAATTGAACGATGGAATCAAGCCGATAACAGCGGTGGCCAGAAGAATCAGTGTGGCGATCAGCATGGCCCACGAGCCGCTCATCGCGTGGCGGATGCGGGCGGGCAGCGGTAGCAGTCGCGGATGCCGTGGTGTTGTGGCGGGTTGCAGTGTTGCGGGCTGGGGTGTGTTCGGCTGTGATGTGTTCGGCTGTGATGACGCGGCGTGGTGCTGCGCGTTCGGTTGCGTCGTGGCGGGCTGGGACGCGGCGTGGTGCTGCGCGTTCGGTTGCGTCGTGGCGGGCTGCGTTGCGGCGGGCTGGGATGCCGGTTGAGGCACTGACATCTGCGGGTCCTGCGGGGTTTGACCCGGTGCCGAAGTTTGTGTTGTATCGGACATCACGCCTCACCTTCCTTGTTCGCCGGCGTGTCTGCGGAATTACGGTGTCCGCCATTCGGACGCAACCGTGGATCAACCAGCGCATACAACGCGTCGATGATTGCCGTCGTCACACAGATGACGGTCGCCAGCAGCAGCGTCACCGCCTGCACGACCGGAATATCCTTGAACGTCACCGATTCCTGCAGCAACGTGCCCAACCCGCCAATCGAGAAGGTCGTTTCCACGATCACCGTGCCGGAAATCAGCGAGGCGATCAGCAAACCCGACGATGTCATAATCGGCAACGCCGCATTGCGCAACTGCCAGCGGGTAATCGTGCCGCGGGGAACGCCGCGCGACTGGGCGAACAACGTGTAATCTGACTCAACCTGTTCGAGCAGCGAAGCGCGCGACACCTTGATTACCGCGGCGAATAAGCCGACCGCAAGCGTGATCGCTGGCAACAGCAGATGCGGCAAGGCGTCAGCGAAACTCCCGTCGCCCAGCCCGTACACGGGGAACCAGCCCAGCTTGACCGCGAACACGTACAGCAACAGCAGGCCGACAGCGAAACTCGGTGCGCTCAGCCCGACGACGGCCAGCGCGGTGATCAGCCCGTCACGCCATGTGCCATGCCGTTTTGCGGCGACCACACCAAGCGGCAAGCCGATGAGCAGCGCAATCGTGAGAGCCAGCAAGGCCAACGTCAACGTGACCCATGCGCGCTGCCCGATCATCTGAGACACCGGCAGTTGCGTGCGGATTGACGTGCCGAAATCCCCGTGAACCGCGTTGCTGAGCCAGATCATGTACTGCTTCCACAACGGTTCGTCAAGGTGATACTGGTGGCGGATCGCCGCAAGCTGCGCAGCGCTGACCTTTTTCGCGCCGGCCAATGTGCGTGCCGGGTCGCTGTTCGTCAGGTACAGCAGGCCGAACGTGACCAGCGACAGCACGAATAGCAGAATCACCAGATTGGCGAGGCGTCTGCCTATGAACTTCGCGACTTTCACAAATCCGCCTTTCGTTATATACGCATCTGGGCTGAGGCGGCCGAAGCGCCGGTGTACCGGTGCGATGCGAACGGCTTGTCGCCCGCGACGGAATCCGCCACGGGCGACAAGCCGTCAATCGCCGGACTGCTCGATCGCAGTGGCCTGCGGATGCGGATGCCAGTATTAGGCTACGCGTTCTTGCTGAAATCCGCTGCCCAATTCGTGCCGAGCCAATACGTGCCGATTTTCGCGAGCTTCACGCCCTTCGCCGTGGCGACCACCGACTTGCCCCAGTAAACCGGCGAGTAGATGTCCTCATCCAGTGCGGTCGTAGTGCTCTTCAGCACGAGCGCGAGCTTGTCGGACTCCTTGTCCAGCGTGCCGACCTTCTCGGTTTCCGCGGCAACCTCGGCATTGCTCCAGTTCGCCGGGTTTGTGCCGGAACCACCCGCCGCGAGTAGCCATGACGTGATTTCGTTCGGCTGCGGGGTGGTTGGGTTGTAGATCATCCAGCCGACGCCCTGCTTGCCGTTGCCGATTTCGCTCAGCCACTGCTCAAGCGGGATTTCCTTCACGTTGAGCGTAATGCCGAGGCTCTTGAGATTCTGCGCGATGGCGAGCGACGCCTTGCCGACCTGCGCGTAGCCGGTCGGGTAGGTGAGTGTCGCGGTGAAGCCGTTCGGCTTGGAGGACTGCTTGAGTTCGGACTTCGCTTTCTTCAGGTCGTAGCTGATGGCGGGAAGCTTGGCCGTCTGCTTGGCCGCCTTGCTCGCATCGTTGCCGGTCCAACCGGCGAGCTGCTCCGGGGAATCGATGCCCGTGGCGACCTCGCCGTAGCCCTTGAGAATGCCGGAAACAATGGACTTCTTATCCACTGCGTACGAGACGGCCTTACGCACGTGGATGTCGTTGAACGGAGCGACATTCGGGTCGAAAGTCAGACCGTAGTAGGAGCGGTCGGAATACGCGGTGGTCGAGCCGCCGTTCGTCTTCCACTGGGCGACACTCGTCACCGGCACGTTGAACGACACGTCAACCTTGCCGCTGGTGAACGCCAGCTGACGGGTTGAATCCTCGGTCACGAAATCGATGCGGACCGTCTGCGGACCATTGTTCTTGCCCCAATAATCCTTGAACCTCGTGAGCGTCACATGGCTGGACGGGTCGAATTCGGTGACCTTGTACGGGCCGGTGCCGACGATGAGCTTCTTGGATGAGCCGTAATTCGAGCCCGCCGAATCAAAGAACTTCTTCGACGTGACGAACAGGCCGGCCACATTGGATACCTGGATTGGGAAATCGCTGTGCGGGCTGGACAGGGTGATGGTGATCTGGTTGTCGCCGGTCTTCTCGGCGGACTGCACATAATCAGGCCAATACACCGACAGGCCCGGTGATTTCTTCGAATCGCGGGCCACGTTGATCGCGTACACGATGTCGTCGGCGGTCAGCGTGCTGCCGTCGTGCAGCTTCACGTTCTTGCGCAGCGTGAACACCCACGACTTGTTGTCGCTGGACTTCCAGGACGTGGCGAGCGCCGGGATGACCTTGCCCGTGCCATCGACGCCGGTGAGACCCTCCTGATAGAGCGCCGCCAGCTGGTAGTTCGCGCTGCCGGCCTCCTGATTGACGCTCAGGGTGCTGACCGCCGATGAGATGGCGACCGTCAGCGTGTTGGGGTCGCCCGACGATTTGGCCGTGTTGGAGCCGCAACCGGCGAGCGTGAGGGTGAGGGCGGCGATGGCCGCGATGAATATTGCGAATGTCGACCGATTGATGCGGCCGGAGCGGTGTGTGTGACCCATAATCGTACCTGTTCTCCCGTGTCTTGTGCCTGTTCGCTCGAAGCGCTGTTCTGCATGCAGGATGTGTTGCGCTTTCCAAAGTATTCCTGTCTCGCATAACGAGGAAATTACCGGCACGCGCGATGTGCGGCGGTATGGCGGCGGTCTCGCGCTTGCTATAAGTAATTCGTATCGCTGGGGACGGTCGATTTAGCATACCAGACGACACGCCGGTGCGGGGGCTTCTGTCGGCGGCGGAAGGCGGGGTGTGTCGTGGGGAACTCCGGAGTGATGCGCGGGTCGTGTGTGTTCCTGCATGCGTAAGTCGACGGATATCGGCTGATGTCTCGGTTCGGGCGGTGGGTTTGTCGTTGTGAGTGTGCGTGGACATACGCGAGGTGACAGATGCCGGGAGATGCCTCAGCCCGGACGGTGGGTCCGTCATCGCGCGTATGTGTGGGCATACGTAAGTTGATGGATGCAGGTCGATGCTGCGGGGATGCCCGGCAATTGACTGGTTACGTATATCACGGGATGCGCAAGGTGTCAGATGTCAGCTGATACTCCAGCTCGATTGGCAGGTCCGCCGTCCCGCGTATGGCCAGACATACGTGATTGGGCGGATGCTGGGCGGCTAGGGTCGTCGCTGTTGTGCCAGCCACTTTTGAGAGGCTCGAGCCGTGACTTTGTGAGGATTGGCTCGCACGATGCCGGTTGGCGTGCTCCGATTCCTTCCAGCGAGTGGCGTTGGGCGTCATTGTGTGAGGATTGGCTCACACAATGACTGTCTGGCTGGCCGCGGTCTGCTGTGTTACTGCGTCAGAGGGTGATTGTGTGAGTTCTGGCTCACACAATGATCGGTTCCATGGTCTCGAGCTGGTGCCTGGCAGGTTGCGGGCGTCGTCGTGTGAGGATTCGTTCACACAATGGGGGCCGGTCGGCTGAAATCCGCCGTATTGCTCTGCCTGCAGGTGGCAATACGAGTCCCGGCTCACACAACGGCCGGCCCGCGCCGAGTAATCACCCAGCGCGGGCCGGCCGAAGTGGCAACAGCGGGCATGATCAGTGATGTTCCGGATTGAAAAGATGCGTTTCATGCGGCGTCGTCCGCGCAATGACGCGACCGTGTCGGATGCTGTAGAGCACCTCGACGTTCTCGTTGAGCGCATGATAGAAATCCGGGGCATTCAGCACGATGCAGTTCGCCGGCTTCCCGACGGCGATGCCGTAATCAGCGGGTGTCAGATGCAGCGTGCTGGCGCCGTTGTACGTCACATATCGGTACGAATCCATGATCTGTCCGTACCCCATGAGCTGCGCCGCATACAACCCCATGCGAACCACGTCGAACATGTTGCCGGCTCCCAGCGGACTCCACGGATCTTGGATATCGTCTTCGCCGAATGCGACGTTGATTCCCGCTTCGGAAAGCTCTTTTACGCGAGTCAAGCCGCGACGTTTCGGATACGTATCGAAGCGCCCGCCCAGATGTATGTTGACCAGCGGGTTGGAAACGAAGTTGATGCGTGACATTCCCAGCAAACGGAACAGCTTGTAGGTGTACGCGTCATTGTACGATCCCATCGCCGTGGTGTGGCTTGCGGTCACCCGGTCGCCCATGCCGCTCTCGTAGGCGAGCGTGGCGAGCGTTTCGAGGTTGCGCGATGCCGGGTCGTCAATTTCATCGCAATGCACATCGACCAAACGGTCGTTACGTTCGGCGAGATCCATCAGGAATCGTAGCGATTGCGCGCCATAATCGGCCGTGAACTCGAAGTGTGGAATGCCGCCTACGACGTCGGCTCCTTCTTCGACGGCTTCGCGCATGAGGTCTTTGCCGTGCGGGAACGAGAGAATTCCCTCTTGCGGGAATGCGACGATCTGCAGTGTCACATACGGTTCGATTTCGTCGCGAAGCTCAAGCAGTGCGTGCAACGCGGTGAGACTCGGGTCGGTCACATCCACATGGGTGCGGACGTACTGGATTCCACGTTTCGCCATCATCAGCAGTGTCCGTCTCGCGCGGTCTTTGACATCCTCGACGGTCAAGGTCTTCTTGCGTTCCGACCAGATGCGAATACCGTCGAAAAGCGTTCCGGTCTCATTCCATTCCGGGTCGCCCGCGGTGAGTGCCGCATCGAGGTGCACGTGAGGGTCTACGAATGGTGGAATCAGCAGCCCGCCTCGGGCATCAATCACCTCGTCATCCCCGGTTGGTTGCAGCGATGCTCCGATGGCGGTGATGACTCCGTCCGTGATCTTGACGTCTGACGTTTCGGGAGAGTTTTCGACATGCACGTTATGGATAATCATGATGCTTCTTTCAACAAATCATGCGATGACAAAATTAGGGATGACAATGAGGGATGACAGCATGGGACGACAATGAGGCGGCGCGCCCCGGCTGACTGGCCGAAGGCGCGCCGCCTGGAGTGGTCAGGCGAGGGACGCGTTGCGTTCCCGCAGATTGGTGGCGCGGGCGAGCAGATAGTACGCGCCACCCGAGGTGACGATTCCCGCGAGCCATGACAGGTCGATGCCTCCGATAGCGGTGGAAATCGGACCCTGGAAGATGGGAAGTCCGCCATAGCTGAACATCCAGGTCATCAGCAGGCCGAGAACGAACGCGACCATGGCCTGCCAGCGGACCACGGGGATGCCGTCGCTGCCGGGTTCGTCGAGAACCGAGGAGAAGTCGTCACGATGGCGTTCGATGACATAGAAGTGAACGAACATGATGCCGCCCCAGACCGATGTCCATCCGGCGACGCTGGACAGCCAGCTGTCAAGGGTGTTGCCCATGTCGGACAGGCTGAGGAACAGGCACACGCCAAGCCACGCGAAGAATCCGACCGCGATATTGATGGCACGACGGTTGATCTTGAGATCCAGGCATTGCACCGACAGCGTGAAGCTGTAGATGTTCAGGATATTCGTCGCGATCGGGCCATGCACGACCAGCAGCAGTACGGGAATGGCAAGCGCGCCGAAGTTGTCGACAATAAGCTGGCCGGGGTCAATGCTGCCGGATTTCGTGGCGAGCGTCGCGCCAAGCAGGCCAAGCCACACCACGGGGATGAGCTGTCCGAGTGCGCTCGCGCCGAACAGTTTGCGGCGGGGAACGGAACGGCTGACAAAACGTGAATAATCGCAGGCGTAGGTAAGCCAGGTGAAGCCCCAGCCAATGCCGATGGCGGTCATGATGGAAGAGATGGCGGCGATCTTGTCGGTACCGGTGCCGGTGAGGTTGCCCGCATAATTCCAATCGATGCCCATGAAGCCCCATGCGGCGATGGTCATGGCCAGAAGAATGGCGACGGTGGGCGGCACAGTCCACTTTTCGAACGTCGATATCGCCTTATATCCGAAGAGAGACACGATGACCTGAATGATCATGACCACGGCGCCGATGCAAGCCTTGAGCACGAAATGGCCTTCGATGGAGTCAACCAGGCCGATTTTCATGAGCAGTGCGGTGATCAAGTCCAGCACCACCCAAGTGTTGATGGCACACCAGCCGATGACTACGATCGCCTGGATAGCCGTCGGAATGTAGTTGCCGTACCGGCCGAAAACGCGCCGACCGAGCAGCATGCCGGTCAGGCCTGTGCGCTGCCCGAGCAGCACCATGCAGCCGAAAACGGACATGCCAATGGCGTTGCCGGCAAGGATGACGGCGAAAGTCTCCCATAGGCCCAGACCCATCTGGACGCCGAGAGCGCCAAGCAGCCAGTTGATGGGGGCAACGTTCGCGCCGAACCATACCCAGAACTGGCCCCACAGGCTTTTGGTCTTTGCCTGTTCGGGTACTACTGAGAGGAAGTCTTCGTAATTTTCATTGCTGCTTGCCGTGGCATGTTCAGCCGTGGGTGTTTGTGATGGCATTTCGTTGGTTGAAGCCAATGTAATCCTCTGCGTCATCGGGCACCGCCTTTCTATCATTTGCCGCTGCCGGAGTTGTTCCGGCGTCTTGGAGGAACCGTCGGTCATGGATCACTGAATTCATGACATGCGTGACAATGAGTGGTTGCCTCGTACTATCGCCGGAGTGATTTGCGCGATGGTGAACCGGTGATTACGGTGTCGGAGCGACAAATGGACAATTTGTCTAGTTGTTGAGCGTGGGTGAAGCGTGCTGATTGATTCGGACCGGTGATTTGCCGGGCGCCTTGACTGATGTGTGTGCGTTGGTTGTTAGGCCAGTGACTATTGCTAGGCCCGTGGCTATCGTGGGCTTCCGGGCGATTGGCTGGTGCAGCGATTGTGCGTTGCCGTGCTCATGCCCGTTGTCTCGGCTCGCCATTACGCGGAGCGCGCCGGTTGTTGCCCGCCGTCCGCCGGCTCCGCGGCTTGAAATTCCGTGGCTTGGAGTTCCGCGACTTTGAGTCTCGCGGCGCACAGCAACAGCGGCCAAGCCATGCTGTCCTCTCTGCTGATGCCGGTCAATTCGGTGATTTGTGCCAGCCGGTTGTACAGCGTCTGACGATGAATCCCCAGCAGTTCGCACGCCTTGGAAATATTGCCGCCTGTGTCAAAACAGGCTCCCAAAGTGCGCATCAGCGATTCCTGATTCGGCAGCGCATCCCCCAGCATCAGCGACTGCAACGCGCCGACGGCGTCCTGCGTACGTTCGACGCCGAGCAGTCGTTGCGGCGCGGCGGCCAGCAGATTCGTCACCGTACCGGTGCTGGGCAGGCCTGCGGCATCGTGCGCGGCGAACTGAAGCAGACCGCATTCATCAAGCAGCATGCCGACGCTCGGCACCGCCCTGCCATATATGCACCATGTTCCGGGCAGTGCGGCCACATCTGCGAGCCGCCGTTTGAGTCGCATCACCGCGTCGCCGCGATTGCCGGCCTTGCCAGTACTGCCGCCTTGGGCAGGGCCCGGATTTGCATCTGAGGCCGGGCCCGGATTCGTGCCCGTATCCAAGCCCGAGCCGAATTCCGCGCCCGAACCAGGCCCCTTGTCGTCGCCGCCGTCAGCCGCCGCATACAGCCCGAACAGCATGTTCCCCTCCAGCACATCCGCGATGGTGTCCTCGTCTGAAGCATCCTCCTCTTCGTCGCCGGACAGGCACCGGGAGACGGCGTCGATTGACGACGAAACCGAATCCATGCCGATAGCAAACGGAATCAGGTGTTTCACGTCGTTCAGGCCAATCGCCTGCAACATGGTGGCTGCATCGTTGATCTCCTGTTCTCCCGCCCGATAGCCGTTCGCCGGCCCCTGCAGCACGTGGGCGAGCATCGCGTTGCGGGGCTGCGTCTGCACGAACGCGGGGAGCACCTGCCTGATCACTTCATCGGCCCGGTCTGCGATCCCTCCGTCTGCGAGACGATTGCGCTGGGTGATTTCGATGCTTGCGAGCGGGCCGCCGTTCTTTCGCACGTCCAGCACCAGCGTCCGTTCCGCGGGATAATCGGCGTCCGCCGGTCGAATCGACGGTCCGCAATGCGCGATCACCAGACCGTCGGAATCAAAAATCGCCACGGATTCGCCGAAAATCTCGTTGAGGATCTTCGCGACATCCTGCGCGGAGCGGGCCGTGGCGAGCCGGGTGCGCATCGTCGTGGCGAGTGTGTCGGTGCGCACCTGCACCAGCAGCTGATCCTTGACGATTGAGGTGTTGATGGACTGACACAAGTCGACGAACGGCATGCGCCGATGCATACCGATGACGGGCAGGCCACGCTCGTCCGCGCGAGCAATCATCGCCTTGGGCACGGTGCGCACGCCCTCCACGAGTTCGATGGCAAGACCTGCTACGCCGGCGTCCACCAACGTGTCCACATATCGGATGATCTCGTCGTCGCCCATATGGCCGAGCAGCGCACTGCCCTCGATGATCACCAGTTCGCCGCCGGACAGGAACGAAGCGATATCGTACCGCTCATTCGTGTACGCCCAACGGACCGTGCGGTCCATGCCTGCTTCTCCCGCCTCGATTGTCGGATCGATACGAGCGAACATCGGGTCCGTCATCACGTCATGCATCGTCAGCGTCATACAAACTGTCCATTTCTCGGATTCGCGACGTCACCTCCACGTTACGGCAACGCGCATCATCGCGCCCACAATAGGCGACATACATCACGAACCCGATTCGTCGTACCGGCCGGCGCAAACCGGCAGACGACGGCACGGCAGCAGGAAGGAGCACACCATGACCACCAGAACCCTGTTCACCAACGCCCACATCGCCACCGGACAGCCCGGCAGCACCGCCGCCCAGACCGCCCCGCTCCAGGACATCCTCGTCGAAGACGGCCATTTCGCCGCCATCGGCGAAGGCCTCGCCGCAAGCCTTCCCGCGCAAGGCTACGACATGACCGGCGTGAAAACCGTGGATCTCGGCGGCAAGCTCGTCACCCCGCCGTTCTGCGACACTCACCTGCACCTCGACTACGTGTTCACCGCACGCAAGCCCGGCGCCGTCAACGAAAGCGGCACCCTGTTCGAAGGCATCCAACGCTGGAGCGACACGAAATCCGACCTCACCGTCGACGAGATCAAGGCACGCGCCCGCAAGGCCATTGGCATGGAGCTGCGTCACGGCGTCCAGTACATCCGCTCCCACGCGGACGTCACCGACCCGAACCTCACCTCGCTCAAAGCGCTCCTTGAACTCAAGGAAGAGCTCAAAGACACGGTGACCATCCAGATCGTCTCCTTCCCGCAGGAAGGCATGTACTCCTACGAGGGGCCGAACGGCGAAAGTGGCGCGGACCTTGTGGAAGAAGGCCTGCGCATGGGCGCCGACTGCGTGGGCGGCATCCCGCATTTCGAACAGTGCCGCGAATTCGGCGAGCGCTCCATGCACACGGTGGTCGAGCTGGCCTCCAAGTATGACAAGCTCATCGACGTGCACTGCGACGAAACCGACGACCCGAACTCACGCTACGTGGAACTACTCAGCGCGCTCGCCTACCGTGCGGGCATCGGCCCCCGCACCACCGCGAGTCACACGTGCTCCCTGGGATCGGCCGACAACGCGTACTTCTTCCACCTGACCAAGCTGCTCAAGGCTGCGCACATCAACTTCGCGTGCGCCCCGACCGAAAACCTCTACCTGCAGGGCCGGCAGGACACCTTCCCCAAGCGCCGCGGCATCACGCGTGTCAAGGAACTCACCGACGCCGGCGTCAACGTGTCGCTCGGGCAGGATTCTATGCAAGACCCGTGGTATCCGCTCGGCAACGGCAACATGATGATTATTCTCGACCATGTGCTGCACGTGGCCCAGATGATGAGCTTCCCCGAAATCGATGACGCGATGAAGTTCCTCACCGTCAACGGCGCGTCCACGCTCGGCATGCTCGATTCGTACGGTGTGGAAGTCGGCAAGCCCGCGAACTTCGTGGTGCTGGATGCGGACAGTGTGTTCAATGCCGTGTACGAGCGGTGCGACGTGCTACGGTCCGTGCGTGACGGGCGGACGCTGTTCACCGCGACGACGAGCGTGGATTCCGCGACCGAACTGCTGTGAGCGCGGGTGCTGTGAGCGCGAGTGTTGTGTGAGTGCTGTGACCGGTCGCGGGTGGCTGCGGGTGAGGCGGATTATCCCTTGTTTGTGAGGATTCGCTCGCACGGTGGCCATCTGACCGGCCGGAATCCGTCGATTTGCTGTCGTGAGGGAATGACTTTGTGAGGATTGGCTCACACAATCGGTGCCGCTACGACTGGATTGGGCCGGTGTGATGACCTTGGGCGTGTCCGTGTGAGGAGTCGCTCACACATAACTGTCATACTGCTCACGCGGCGGACGGCGACATCGATTGTGCGTATGCCAAGACATACGTAGACCGCCAAACGCACGACAGCACAGTGGCTAAGCGCCGCGATACCGCCTGTCGTGTATGTCCTGACATGCGTAAGTCATCCGATGTCCCTGATTCGGCGGGTCGGGTGTGGGACACGTTCGGTTGCGTATGTTCCGGTATGCGTAAGTCGTCAGATCTCCACCGGCATCGAGGTCTGTCCGGTGGGTCTGTCGGTTTGCGTGTGCCCCGGCATACGTAAATGGCGGATCGCAGGCTGTTGAAGTCAAGCACTGCCACCTGGCTTGTCGGCTGTCGCAGTGGTGACTGCTGCGGTGACAGCCATCGTAGCTGTGACTATCACGGTTGCGACCGTTGTGGTGTCGGCATCCAGACATAATTAATCATCGCTCAGTCAGTTTCGCCAATACCCCCAGTTCTCTGGCCGCCTGATGTCTAGCGCTCGCCGCCGTGCCCATCAGCGCTCTGCTCCGCCTTGCCGATGGTGTCGCACAGTAACCGAATCCCCGGCGCGATCTGCCGGGAATCAGGCCGTACAAAATTCAGTCGGATATGACTGCTGTCATCCTCATCGACCGCGAACATGTCACCGGGCATGAACGTCACTCCCGCGTGCCGCGCGTCATCCAGCAACCGTGCGGCACGTAAGCCATCCGGCAACCGTGCCCACAGGTAGTAACCGCCCAGCGGCGTGTTCCAGCGCATCCCGTCAGGCGCGTACCGGCGCAAGGCATCGAGCATCAGGTCGCGCCGATGCCCGTAGATTTCGCACAATCGCCCGATATGCCGCCCGATACGCCCACTGCTGAGCAGCTCCATGCAAATCAGCTGCGATGACGAGCTCGTGTGCTGGTCGATCATCCGCCGCAGTGCTGCAATCCGCGCGATGACATGGCTGTCAGCCACCAGCCAGCCGGTTCGCAGCCCCGGTGTAACTGTCTTTGAAAACGTTGACAGGTAAATCACGTATCCCGCGTTTTCCATGCCTTTGAGCGGTGTCAGCTCGCGGGGACGCTGGGAGGGCGCGCCACTTGCGTTGCCTGCGCCGCTTGCGATGCCGGCGTTCCCGACATTGCCGACATGGCTGATACCGGCATTGCTGATACTGCCGATCCCGCCGATTCCGCCGTGGCCTCCCGCATCCATTGCCCCGTCGGTGCGCCCGCTGTAGCACAGTTCGCCATACGGGTCATCCTCGATGACCAGGCATTGGTAGCGCATCGCGGTTTCGACGATTTCGCGCCGTCGACGCAACGGCATGGTCGCGCCGCTCGGGTTCTGGAAGGTCGGAATGGTGAAGATCAGTTTCGGATGGAATCGTTTGCAATACCCGTCGAGCAGGTCGGTGCGCATGCCGTGTTCGTCGATCGGCACACCGATCACCCGCGCGTCCGCGGATCGGAAAGCTTGCAACGCGGGGAAAAACGTGGATTGTTCGACCAGTACGCAGTCGCCGGGGTTCACGAATGCGCGCACACACAAATCCAGCCCCTGCTCGGCGCCGGACAGCACCATCACGTTGTCGGCGTCGCAACGCACGCCGCGTTGCGTCATGTGGTCGGCGAGCAGTTCGCGCAGCTGGGGGAACCCTTCGATGGGGGATTCCTGCGTGCTGTGGAAATCCGCTGATTCGAACGCGCGGATGCTGACGCTGCGTAGCAGATTATCGGGGATGTCCGCCGGATTCTGCGAGCCGGTCGCGAAATCGATGGCGTCGGGCGCTTGCTGTGCCTGGTCGGCGGCGGCGATGTCATGATAGGTGAAGCGGTTCGAATAATCGCTGAACAGAATCTGCCACGGCGGCGCGCCACCTTGCCGGTCATCGCTCGCGCACACGAAAGTGCCGCGCCCCACGTGCGAGGCGATCAGGCCTTCTGATTTCAGTTGTTGGTAGGCTTGCAGGACGGTCGCGCGGTTGACGCCGAGCCGTTCAGCGAGCTCGCGTTCGGGTGGGAGCTTGTAGTTCGCGGCGAGCGCGCCGGAGACAATGTCCTCACGCAGGGCGTTGACCAACTGCCGGTACAGTGGGACGCTGCTGTGGCGCTTCAGTGTGATTGGCATCGGCGGCGACCCTCCTTCCGGTTGTCGGGTTCTGGCTGTTGGTTGTTGGCTTTCAGTTTCCGGCGTGATGTCTTGCGCGACATTTTAGCTGGGACTGGCGGTGCGTGGTGCTGGGTGAACGGCAGGCGGACGGTCGAGGGACGGCAGCCACCCGTGCATCAGGCATCGCCGGAAATCCCAGCATTCCTTCCACAGCGCGTCGGGCGCGGTGTGCGGCGACGGCTCCAGTTTCCACGACCAGTACATCCACCCTGCGGCCTGCCCGAAACAGTCGAGCTGCATGCGCGTGACATGCGCGAACCGGCGGCGTTGCGCGTCATCGAACTGGTCAAGGTCCATTTCGCCGGGGTCAAGGTTCTTCGCCCACTCGTTCTCCACGCACCATTCGCCGACCAGCACCGGCACCACGCGCTGCATGCTGCGGATTCGCCGCCGCTGCCAGTGCAGGAACAGTCGGTACGCCCACGGACTGTGCACCCGGGCAATCCGCTCTGCCGCCGACAAGTACACGTGCGCGTCCACATACACGTTCGTCATCTGGTTACGTTTGAAGAAATCTCGCCACAGACCGAACCGGAACCCGTCGTGGAACACGATCGCCTTATCGTCCGGCAGATAGCGCCGCAATCGCTTGTAAGTCGCGCGGTAATACTGCCGCAGGAAACTCATCGGTACGTAGCTGGAGTACCGTTTGTCTTTCGGATTGCGCGCCACCAGTTTCTTGCGGTTGGAGAAGAACACCGGCCAGCTGACCGGCTCGTTGATGACTTCGATGCCGAATAGGGCGGGATCATGCCCGTAACGGTGGGCGAGCCCTTCCAGCACGGTGATGGCTTTTTCCACGTTCTGCGGTTTCTTATGCCAGGTGACCGCGCCTATCAGCCCGGAACTGTCGAAGCCGTTCTGCCCGCCCGGCGCGGTATGCAGGTCGAGCAGCACGCGCAGATGATACGTACGCGCCCACGCCATCGCCTTGTCCACGTAGCGCCACGCACCGCCCAGCGGCGGCTCGGATTCGAACACGGTGTACGGCACCGGTAGACGCACCAGGTTCATGCCGCAGGCGGCGATTTCGCGGAAATCCCGTTCGGTGATGTACGTGTCGCGATGATGCCGGATGCGTTGTGCGAGTTGGTCTTTCGGGGCGACCGTCGCGAGTGTGTCCTCGTCTTCGGCCCGGTAACCTTCGAACAATGCCGGCTCCATCCACTTTTCCAGGACCAGCCAGTTGCCGAGATTCACGCCGCGAATCGGGGCGAGGCCGCCAGGCTCGGCACCTGTGTCCGCAGTAGCGGTGCGCCAAGGCAGAGGTAACCGTTGCAGAGATAATCGCTTCATCGCAGGCTCCTGTCTTTTTCCTCACTGTAATACACAAGTTGTCGCGAAAACGCGCGATAATAGGCGATATCAGCGATTGACGAAACTCAACAACCGGCGAATCGGCCAAGGACGGGCAAGATGGCGGAACAGCAGACAGAACAACGCATCGAATCGAATACCGAACCGCAGACCGGCAGCGACAGCCAGATATCAGCCTCAACCGGAACTATCGCCCCAGCCGCCCCAACCGTCAGCATCATCGTGCCGGTCTACAACGCCGCCGGCGCGCTGCGACGCTGCATCGACAGCATCCTTGGGCAGGAATACCGCGATTTCGAGCTCATTGCGCTTGACGACGGCAGTCATGATGATTCGCCCGCGATCCTCGACGAATACGCCGCCAAAGATCCGCGCGTCCGTGTCATCCACAAGCCCAACAGCGGCGTGTCCGACACACGCAACCAGGGCATGGCGCTCGCCCGCGGCACCTACATCCAGTTCCTTGACGCCGACGACTGGATCACCGAAGACGCCACCAAACTGCTGGTGCGCGCCGCGGAGCACAGCGGGACCGACATGGTTATCGCCGATTTCTACCGTGTGGTCGGCGAGGGCACGTCCCGCAAGGGCGGACTGACGGGTATCGACCGCGTGATTTCGCGCGAGGAGTATGCGGACGAACTGCTCAAGGACCCCGCGGATTTCTACTTCGGGGTGCTGTGGAACAAACTGTACCGGCGTGACATCATCCGCGACCATCAGGTGAGTATGGATACGAGCGTCAACTGGTGCGAGGATTTCATTTTCAACCTCGACTACATGGTGCATGCGGCGAGCGTGTACCCGGTTCATGTGCCGATGTACTACTACGTGAAAACCGAGGGGTCGCTCGTCAACCATGCGATGAAACTGTCGGAAACCGTGCGGATCAAGCGCTATGTGTTCGACTATTACACCGAGTTCTTCCGTCAGGTGTACGACGAGGATACGTTCGCGCGCAAGCGGGCCAGCATCTACCGGTATCTGATCGCGTGGGCGTCGGACGGTTCGGCGAATCCCGCTCTGCCCAGCACCAAGCGGCTTGGCGAGGAGCGACTTCCCCTGATTGTGCCCGACGGCATGCGTGACAATCCTTTCATCACGGCACATCTGGCATCTCGAATACTGGACCGATATTTGGAACGTATCGCTACGCAGTTCGGTATGGATCTTGGCGAAGTGCGGGTCATCGTGTTCCTGCATTATGGTGGTGATACCGCTGATTTCAAGGCCTTGCAGGATTATCTCGACGCCGGGCGCGTGTCGGCGACCCGGTTGACGGAAACTCTGGCGCTCAAGGGATACGTGGATTCCAGCCTCACGCGCAAAGGTGCGAAGCTCGAACTGACAGCGAAAGCCGAGCCTGTCGAGAGGATGATTGATCAGGCGGCCGCGGACTTCGAACGGCTCGCCATGGGCGGGCTGCAGACCGGCGAGACACTGATTGCGGAAATCCGAGACGCTGCAGCGCGTGGCGAGGCCGAAACCCGGGAGGCGGTGGATACCGCGCGACGGGCGGCTGATGTCGGTGCCGGGGCCGTCGCCGCCGGAGCGTGATGGCCGGGTTACCGGCGTATCTCCGGGTTCCTGTGTGCCGGGGCGTGCAGTGTGTTGCTGGTGTGGGCGCTTTTCCCGCGGGTTGTGGGTGATGTGACGGCATGCTGCGGTTTCTGGGTATCGTGGTATGCGGCGATGCGAAGTTGTGGCTGTGTCTCGCGGTTCGTGTGCGCTGGCTGCTGCGGGGATTCGGGATTGCGCTTCTTGACGCTTCGGATTGTTAGAGGTGTGTTGCCATCCTGCGGTTCCTGTGTGGTGCGGCGCGGTGTGGCGTACGGTGATGCGCCATTACGGCGATATCTCGGGTTTTGTGCGTGCTCCGGTGTCCGGCGTGCCTTGGTTGGTGGGGTATGTGCGGCATGTTGTGGAAGGTGCGTTGGTATCCGTGCGGTCCGTGTCGTGCCTGTTCGCGGCGGGTGCGGGTTGCGGCCGTATCTCGGGGTTCCTGTGCGGTGTGGCGTACGGTGATGCGCCATTACGGCGATATCTCGGGCTTCGTCGGCGTGCCGGCATCTTTTGACCACATTCCCCGGTTCCGCTGGACGCGGCGGTCTTCTGCCCGATACCGTCGAATCATGAATACCGAAGAACCCGCCTATGCCCCGCTGACCGGACAATCGCTTGCCCAACGGCGGCAGCGAACGCTGACACAGTGCCTCGTCGCCCAATACCCCGGCGCGGTGTCGCACATCACTGCGCTGGACCTGTGGATGGTCGAGCGCCCTGACATGCCGCAACCCGACGACATCATTCACACTACTGTCCACGATGAAACACTTCGGCAGCGCAATCTTCCCGGCGTGCAGGTTCACGTGTGGCAGGGCATGAATCAGCGTCATATCACAGCGACGCCGGAAGGTGTCAGGCTGCTTTCCGTCGAGGCCGCGTGGGCGTCGATGGCGGTGCACCTGCGCATCGACCAGCTGGTCGAGCTCGCGGAATCATGCATCCGGCATCAGGCGACGACTCTCGCACAGTTGCGTGATTTTGTTGCCGTAGAACGGTTCCGTGGGCGTGAAACGTGCCGCAAATCGCTTGGCTTGGTGGTCGCCGGCAGCGCGTCCCCGAAGGAGACACAGCTCAGACTGTGCCTTTATGCGCATGGCCTTCAGCCGTTCGTCACGAATTACACCGTTCCTGACATTGCCACGGATAATGGCGGTGCGATAACGCTGGATTTGGCGGATCCCGAACTGCGAATCGGCATCGAATATGATGGCGATCATCATCGGACCGATAAGCATCAGTGGCGCCGGGATACGCACAAACGAATGCAATTGAGTGCCTTGGGATGGTCCATCGTATCGGTTACGCAGCTAGATCTGGACGATGAATCGCGTCGAGCGAGACTGGCGATGAATATCGCGATGATTCGGGCGCGGAAAACCGGGAGGTCGGTCCGTCTGACTACACCGTTGACATGGTGTGAACTGGCGGATTGTCGCCGTCCGTGGAGCCGTGGGGCATCGGAGGGATAGCGTGTTGGAGGAGCGGCGCATTGGAAGGATGGTGAGGTTGCGAGATGGGCGAGTAGGGAAAATCGCGGCGCTTTGACTTCGTTCTTTGGCTATCCGACGTGTCCTTTGCGGATGTGAGATTCTGTCTCGACGACGTGGCTGCCTCGGTAATATTCCTGTATGACGATCACGATGTGGCCGTTTCCCCCTTATCTGCGTACTGCGCACGGGTGTGCCGGCGTGCTTTTTGATTTCGTCCTTATGCGATATGCGACACCGACGGGCGGCGCGGCACCACCGATACGCCGGGATTCATGCGCAAACGATTGATCGCACCACGACGCGCTTTCTCCCGCAAGGGCTCGGCCGTATCATTGGCACCACGGTTTTTCCTATACACCCGTAGATGCGTGCCTATCGCCGTGACGCCGTAGTGATGACCGGTGTGGGGCCGCGTGGTACCGCTGTTTCTGTGTGATGTTGTGTGGGATGCGCGTGTATTTCGGTGGTTCCGCGATTGGTGGTAGGCGGGAATCGGCGGATGGCGTTGCGGTTCGGAGTTCCTGTAACAGCAGGCTTGCGGTAGGCAGGCGGCAGGTGCCCGGAGCCGTGAGACGTCGCGGCATTTGCATGATGGTGCACGGAATGTACGCGTATCTCTGCAAGCCCGTGGGCATCAGTTGGCGGGGACCGGGAGATAGTTTCGTGGTTTTGGACTCCTGTGGTGGCGGGTGATCGGGAATCGCAGGATGCATGTGTTTCTATGTCATGTTGTGTGGGATGCGCGCCCGCGTTCGTGATTCTGCGGTGGGCTGCTGACGGGAATCGTGAGAAGCCGTCGTATCTTGGGGTTCCCGTGGCGGCGGCTGATCAGTGATAACGGGATGCGACCGCATCTGTGCGATGTTGCGCAGGATGCGTGTGCAACTCCGGGATTCCGGGACCGGGGGGTTGACGGTGATCGGGGGATGGCGTTGCATCTTGTGGTTCCCGTAGCGGCGGCTGGTCGGCGATTGCGGGATGGGCGCGCATCTATGCAATATTGCGCAAGATGCGCACCTAAATCCGTGATTCTGCAGGCGCGGCGCAACGGGAACCGGGAGATGGCGTCGCAACTCCCGGTTCCTGCCCCCTTATCGCCCCTGTCGCCCCGCTAGCACTATTTGCTGCGCCCTGCGCCTCCGTAGCGCAGCCCTATAGCGACAGGAACAACTCGTGCACACGCGTGTCGTCGGTGAGTTCCGGGTGGAACGCGGTGGCGAGAATGTTGCCTTGCCGCAGACCGACCACATGCCCGTCCACTTCCGTCTCGACAGTGGCTTTCGGGCCAACATGCGCGACATACGGACCGCGGATGAACACGAGTGGCAGGTCGTGGATGTCCCCGAACGAGCCGACAGTCTGGAAGCTGCCCAGCTGTCGGCCGTACGCGTTGCGATGCACAACCGCATCAAGCTCGCCGAAGTAGACGTTGTCGTCGTTGTCGAGTTTGCTGGCGAGCAGAATCATGCCCGCGCACGTCCCGAGCACCGGCTTGCCTGCGTCGATATGCTGTTTGATCGGTTCAAACAACCCGGTCGAGTGCAGCAGCTTGCCTTGCGTGGTGCTTTCCCCGCCGGGCAGAATCACGCGGCTGATGGAGTCGTCGAAATCCTCGGCCGCCCTGAGTAGACGCCAGGATGCGCCCCGTTTGTCAAGGGTCGCCGCATGTTCAGCGAACGCCCCCTGGACGGCGAGGATACCGGTGACGTCGTGCGTCTGGTCGCCGCCCTGCTCCTTTTCGATGTACTGGACCGCTACAACCATGTCACTCGCCCCTTGCGGCCATGATGGTCTTGATCTCGTCCTCGTTGATGCCGACCATGGCCTCGCCCAGGTTTTCGCTCAGGCGGGCGAGCAGGTCCGCGTCCTGCCAGTTGGCGGTCGCCTGCACGATGGCGGCGGCACG
The DNA here is from genome assembly GCF_000426425.1 of Bifidobacterium thermacidophilum subsp. thermacidophilum DSM 15837. NCBI lineage: Bacteria > Bacillati > Actinomycetota > Actinomycetes > Bifidobacteriales > Bifidobacteriaceae > Bifidobacterium > Bifidobacterium thermacidophilum. The sequence continues at coordinate 245,101 of NZ_AUFI01000007.1, read as the reverse complement.
CTTGGCCGGGTCGCCGGACTTGAAGATGCCGGAGCCGACGAACACGCCTTCAGCGCCCAGCTCCATCATGAGTGCCGCGTCGGCCGGGGTCGCCACGCCGCCGGCGGCGAAGTTCACGACGGGCAGACGGCCGTTGTCATGCACGTACTTGGCTAGGTCGTAGGGAACTTCCAGCTTCTTGGCGGCTTCGAAGATCTCGTCGTCGCGCAGTGCCTGCAGCTCGTGGATTTGACGGTTCATCGTGCGCATGTGGCGCACGGCCTGGATGACATCGCCGGTGCCGGGCTCGCCCTTGGTACGGATCATCGCGGCACCTTCGGCGATGCGGCGCAACGCCTCGCCCAGGTTCTTCGCGCCGCACACGAACGGCACTTTGAACTGGGTCTTGTCGATATGGTAGACGTCATCGGCGGGGGAGAGGACCTCGGACTCGTCGATGTAATCGATGTCGATGGCCTGCAAAATGCGCGCCTCGGCGATATGCCCGATGCGCACTTTCGCCATGACCGGAATAGTGACGGCTTCCTGGATACCCTTGATCATGGCCGGGTCGCTCATACGGCTCACACCGCCCGCCGCACGGATGTCCGCGGGAATGCGCTCGAGCGCCATGACCGCGCATGCGCCGGCATCCTGGGCGATTTTCGCCTGTTCCGGGGTGGTGACGTCCATGATGACGCCGCCCTTGAGCATCTGGGCGAGGTTCCTGTTGAGTTCCGCACGGTTTTCTTCGGCCATGTCAATCCTTTCCGGTTCGGACGGGCGGGGCTGCCGAGGGTGTCGCGTGGTTGAACGCTCGCGAGTATTGCGAGTGTTGCGAATCTGCGATTTTCCGCGGTTTTCTCGCCCGTCATGAGTGATTACGCATCATTATGGCGGGCTGATTGTTTGAAATCCATTACGAAATCGATCCAATACGCGATTTTGTGACCCAGCCAATTCGCGATTGGATTGGTTGGGTGTGGGGTGGGAGCGTGGCTGGAATTCGCTGATTTTGCTGGGTGGGGGCGACTTTGTGAGGTTTGGCTCGCATCTCGCCGCCCCGCTTCCCCCGCTTCCGCGCTGTCGTCCATGGGACGTTCGACGACCAGACTGCGAATCGTTCTGCTATACGCGCCAGCGATCGCCGGATGAGAGACGTCCTGCCCTACCTGGGGGCCATCATGCCGCGCTGCGTATGCGCCAGCATGCGTCGCGCCGCAGATACCAAGTGTTCCGCCTTGCCTTGGGGCTGTGATGCCAGACGACGTATGCTGTGGCATGCGCAAACCGCAGACACGGCTCGGTGCTGCCGTTTTCTGGCGAGATCTGATTAGCTGCGCATGTCACGACACACTGGATGCGCATGGAGACCGGAACATCGATTCGGATTCCCATACGCCCCGTCGCCGGTCACGCATGATGGCAGCGAATCGGAAGAATCGTGGTGCTCATGATGCTGCCGAGCCATTGTGGGAGAGGCGTGTCGTGGGGTGATTAATCGTTGGCATAGTAACTCCCGCCTCTCGGGATGTCGTGTTGTCGGCCGGAGAAGGAAGGCTCTGCCGGGAGAATAGAAAAAGAGAAACCCGGCGGGGAGAAGAGAAACCGCCGGGTCAGAGAGAAGAAGAGAAGGGATTGAATTATCGGGTTTGCGCCCGGTCAGCGGCTGTCCGCTGATACCTTGTACTGTAACGGGCTAGTCATTGAACACGCCCGTGTTTCTCTGCGAATTGTCTGAGAGTCGTTCGCTTGCGGGAGAAAATCCGCGTTGGACGATTCCGTATTGGGTCATCCCGCGTCGGACAATCTCTTGTCGGGCAATCGGTAATGTCATCCTTTGGCGTCCGGCGCCGGGCGACTCGCGCCGCGCGGCTTTTACCGTAAAACGACCATGCAGAACGCGGCTCCGCGCGCCCGTATCGGGCAATCTTCGACCGGCAATCCGTGCCGATGGGCGACGATAGGCGATAAACATCCAACACGACACGCCATCCGCGCCTGCCCATAGCGCCGCCCGCAAGCTGATACGATGGCATAAGTCGCGCACATGCGCGGTCAACAATAACTGAACTCCATAACTGAATATGTCTTCTTTACGCCGTGTATCGGAGGCGTTTGTCCCGGGATCCCAAGTCCCGGCACCAACAACGCAGTCGGTGGGTTAACAAGGCGTGATTGCAGAACCGGATGCAATCACTTTGCGTCCGGCCCCGTATACGAGCGTAAGGAGAAACGATGAAACGCATCATCGATCTTTGCAAGCGAGTACCGCTCCTACCCATCACCATCATCAGCGCATTGCCGATTGCGCTGCTGTGGAATTTCCGCCCTTGGGGCCATTCTCTCGGCTCCCTCGACCCGTCACTGGGCCAGTACTTCATCGTCGCGCTGGTCGCGTATACCGTCGTGGACACGATTATCGGCATGGTCGACGATTTGCGGCATGGGCATGTCGGCGTTGATATTCTCGCGGTGATCGCGATTCTGTCCACGATTGCCGTGGGCGAATACTGGGCTGCCTGGACTGTCGTGCTCATGGTCTGGAGCGGCGAAGCGATTGAGGAATACGCGCAATCCAAGGCGGAAAGCAACTTGACTGCGCTAATCAAGGCGGCCCCGCAGACCGCGCATATCGCCACGCTGCCGGGTGTCGTTGCCGCGGCCGGCAAGACGCAGCGCAGTGAGGAAGGCTTCCATAAGACCTCAGACGTGAGCAGTGCCGCAGCCGGCGATTCGGCGTCCGGTAGCGTGGTATCTAGCGCGGCATCCGGTGGCTCCGAGCCCGACACTTCTGCACCCGGCAACGCTGATTCCGCGAAAACCACGGAGAATCCGGCCGATTCCGCGGCATCCAACGACAACATGCATTTCCGCACCATCCCGGTCGAGGAAGTCAAACTGGATGACGTGCTGACCGTGCTCCCCGGCGAAACCGTCCCCGTCGACGGTGTGCTGATGAGCGGTCAGGCGACCCTCGATTTGAGCAATATCAACGGCGAGCCGGTGCCCCGCGAGGTGTTCGCCGGTGCTCGCGTTATGTCCGGCGCGGTCAACGGCTCGACCGCATTCACGATGCGTGCCACCCAGTTGTCGCGTGATTCGCAGTATCAGCGCATCCTTGAGCTCGTCTCGTCCGCGCAGAATTCCCGCGCGACCGTCGTCAAGACCGCGGATATCCTGGCTGTGCCGTTCACGGTGATTTCGCTGGTGATCGCGTGCGTGGCGTGGGGCGTGTCTGGTGTGCCGACACGGTTCGCGCAGGTGCTCGTGCTCGCCACGCCATGCCCGTTGCTGATCGCAGCCCCGGTCGCGTACATGGCGGGTACCGGACGCCTGGCGAAGGCCGGGATCCTGATCAAAGCGCAGGAAATCCTGGAAAATCTTGGCCGCGTCTCGCATATCTTCTTCGATAAGACCGGCACGCTGACGGTCAAGCAGCCGCAGGTTGTACGCGTTGATCTGCTGCCGGATGCGGGTGCTGGCATCCCGATGCGCGTCACCGAATCCGGTACGGTCGCCGCCGGTGCCGAGAACACTGAGGCCGCAGCTGGAACCGGAACCGGGGCCGGAAATGAAGCCGCTGCCGCAGCTGGAACCGAAACCGCCCACGCCCGTATCGACAAGGACCATATCCTCATGCTCGCCGGGGTTGTGGAAACCTACTCCGTGCATATTCTCGCCAAAGGCATCGCGAAGGCGGGCGCCGCCGCGCTCGACCGTCTGCATGACCGTTTCGACAAGGGCAACCGCAATTGCGCGCAGCCTGCGACCGATCCGGGGCATCGTCGCGGTGATTACCCGGTTGTCAAGGACATCCATGAGGATGCCGGCAAGGGTATTTCCGGCAAGGTCAACGGGTTGAACGTGAGCGTCGGTCGTTTCGCGTATGTCACGCAGCCCCAGGTGGATGCCGGGCTGCAGCCGCAATCCGCCACACCGCTCGACTTCTTCCCGGACAGCCGCTTCGGCGGTCTCGCGCCTGACGAAATGGCCACCTATGTGGCAATCAACGGCAGGCTCGCCGCCCGCATTGTGATGAAGGATATTCCGCGACCGAATGCGAAGGAATCGTTGCAACGCCTGCGTGAACTGGGCGTAGAACATTTGACGATGGTGACCGGCGACAAGGAGCCCAGCGCCCGCATTATCGCCGACGAGGTCGGCATCACCGACGTGCATTCCGAGCTGCTGCCGGAAGACAAGGTGAACACGGTGCGTTCCGCCGCCCAGGACAAGGTCGCCGCGCAGCCGTGGTGGGATCGGATCATCCAGAAGCTGGTCGGCGAATCGACCACGCGTCCGGTATCGATGATGGTCGGCGACGGCGTGAACGATGCCCCGGTTCTCGCGGCCGCCGATATCGGCATGGCGATGACCGACGGTACGACGACCGCCGCCTCGGAATCCGCGCAAGTGGTCATCATGAACGATGACATCGCGTGCGTACCGAAGGCGATCGCGATCGCGCGCCGGACCAAGCGCGTCATGCTGCAGGCGGTGGTCGCCGGCCTGTCGCTGGCGATTATCGGCATGGTGTGCGCCGCGTTCAACCTGATTCCCGCGGTTGTCGGCGCGTTCCTGCAGGAGGCGATCGACGTGGTGTCGATCCTGTGGGCGCTGACCGCGCTGCTCGACCGCGAGTAGGGAAGCCGGGCTTCGGGGTTGGTATTTGCCTGCTGTGTGACTCGCTAGTCGCATGGCGGCGGGGTGCGACCCAGGTTCCTTCTTTCTCTGCTTGGTATCTGCCCGTCGTGTGATTGATTGATCGCATGGCGGGCAGTTTTGTGACGGAATCCTGCTCGGGTGCTCTCTATCGGTCCGTTGTGTGATTGATCGGTCGCACAACAGCCGGATATGCCATGAAATTTGGTTGTGGTGGCTGATACTTTGACGTGGTGCGACTACCCAGTCACACCACGGGCGGGTACTCTCGTGGTTTCTGTCGTTCCGCCGGCTTTCAGCATTTTCAGCGTAATGCGCTGGTCATTGATGTGCCGGACATGAATGGCGTTATACCGCACCTTATCGGACGACGGGGTTTGCTGCATAGAACCGCGCGATGGAATCCTTGCCAATTGTCCGATTGCAGGGGTCGGCCGGTGAAAGTCCGGCACGTGCATCCCGCCAAGGAGCTTCAGCGTGTGTGCGTTCGCTAAGCTGATTGCCGGTCTTTGACGCGAGCTGCCCGCACACCACGTCGATAAGCGTTTTTTCCTCGTCCGTCAGGCGTGGTGCGCCATCAGGAAGGAACTGGTCAAGCTCGCCAGCGTGGATGAGGAACAGATGACGGTGAAGATTGAACAGTGTCGGCGACACTGGCCCATTGCGCCATGCCTGGAAGTCTTCGTCAAAAAGCGGGATGCCGCGTTTCGATAATGATTGGGCTTGGGAGTAGAAGCACAGTTTCTCGAGCTTCATGGTGCTCATCGTGCCGTTATTCTGGAGTATGTATGCTGCGACGTCGGTTATCGTTGTCATGCCATCCTCCCCTCTGATGCTTTTCTCTGCGATGTTGTCCTCTGTAATGTTTTCTGCGGTGCGTTACGATTGCCATTATCCGGAATCTTTGAGAAATCCATGATACGCGTGGAAACGGACAAGACAAGTTGTTGAGCCGGAGGTGAAGATGGACGTAAGCCGCAGGAAAGCGACAGTTGCGGGAAACGCTTTGCGCGACTGCTCACCGGAGTCGCAAGAGTATCAGAACGCGCTGGCAGTCATGCTCCAGTGGAGGGAGCAGCACATTGTTCCGACCCAGGAGAGCTTCCGGCGTCTTCTCAAGATTTCCAAGGAATTTCCAGGCAGCGTGGCGACGTATCGATTAAAGCGTCAGCCGTCGATCTTGTCCAAGCTGAAACGCCATGGCAACGCCTTCGAGCTTGGTGCCATTGATGACATTGGCGGTTGCAGGCTCATCGTCGATGACATGCGTCAGCTGGAGGATGCCTGCCAGCGGATGCATGACTTATTCCCGAACGCCAAGCAGCCTAAGAACTATATCGAGTATCCGGAGCCCAGTGGATATCGAAGTTACCACGATGTCGTTCAAATCCAAGCCGGTGAAGGAAAGAATCCTCTTCTCTACCGTGTTGAGATACAGATTCGCACAAAGCTTCAGCACTACTGGGCGACGACTGTGGAAGCCACCGGAGAAATATACAGCCTCGATCTCAAGACGCCAAAGCCTGAGGAGAGTCTCTCCGAAACAGAGAAACGCATACGCGACTTCCTCCGTATTGCATCCGCAGCCTTTGCAATAGAGGAGGGGACATCGATACCTGCAGGGTTCGAAGGCGTGGACAGAGACACAATTGCCGAGACAATCCGTTCAACACCCGGTTTCATGACGTTGTTGGATGACCTCGAAGCATCAAGCGACACGGTTTTTCCGGTGCCGTGGTCCGAGAAAGTGCATGCTGAAGGGACAGGACTGTATCTGTTGGAGTTCTCTCGTGCCGAGCAAATCCTCAACATGAGCGTGTTTTCTGCGGGTGCACTTGATACTGCAATCCGTGCTTATCAGAATGCCGAGAACGCCAGTAAGGTCAATGAGTCGACTCTGTTCGACAATGTGGTCCTTGTCTATGCGCAGAATCCCGATCAGTTGAAACTCGCCTATCCAAACTACTCATCCAATGTGCAGGAATTTGTCATGCGGGTGAAGGATTTCATTCAATGACAGACCACTTCGCCGGGATTTCATGTTGATATTATGATTCCTGGGCGGTGGTGAATTCCGCGAAGTGTGCCAGATTATGTTCGTTGTTCCTCATTTGGTGAGTGCGCGACATCGAGTTGGATTTGGCTTCTTCATGCCGCGATGAGTGCTTGGTGCGATTGTTGGGGCGCATGTGACAGGTTATTTGGGAATCCTTCCTTGTTGCCTTTCTATCTGCTTGTTGTGTAACCGGCTGGTCGCACGGCGGGCGGGGTGCCTAAGGAATTCTCTTGCTTTGTCTCGGTATCTGCCCGTCGTGTGATTGATTGATCGCACGGCGGGCAGTTTTGTGACGGAATCCTGCTCGGGCGCTCTCTATCGGTCCGTGGTGTAATCGGCCGGTTGCACGGCACTCGTACATCTTCCGCAATTACCGAGGTTGCGTTAGGCTGGAACGCATGGTTGACCAACATGATGACAAGAATGGACTGCGGATTGCAGTGATCGGCGCCGGCCCGGCAGGCGTCTATTCGTCGGATATCTTCCTGCGCCAGCTGCGCAAGGAAGGCGAGAAGCTCGGCGTGGGCACGGTCGCCCGTATCGACTTGTTCGAGAAGCTTCCGGTGCCTTTCGGCCTGGTGCGCTACGGTGTGGCCCCGGACCATCCGAGCATCAAATTCATTGCGGATGCGCTCGAGAAAACCCTTGACAATCCTGACATCCACCTGTATTGCGATGTGGAGTTCGGTAAGGACGTCACACTGGACGATCTGTTGCAGCGCTATGACGCCGTGCTCTTCGCGACCGGCGCGGTCAAGGACAAGCCGCTGAACCTGCCCGGCGCGGACCTGGACGGCGTATATGGCGCTGCGAAATTCGTCGAATGGTACGACGGCTACCCCACCGGCGCCCGCACGTGGCCGCTGGACGCGCAGCAGGTCGCCGTAATCGGCGGCGGCAACGTGGCGATGGACGTCGCTCGCGAGCTCATGCGCAACGCTGACGACCTCAAGGCCCGCACCGACATCCCCGACAACGTGTACGAGGGTATCAAGGGCAACAAGGCGCGCGAACTGCACCTGTTCATCCGTCGTGGCGTCGCGCAGGCGAAGTTCTCCGTGCAGGAGTTGCGCGAGATGGAGAAGTTGCCGGGCGTCCAGCTGATTATCAACGAGGACGATTTCGAACTTGATGACGACACCATCGAGGAAGTCGGCAAGAACAAGCTGACCCGTCAGATGGTCGAGGAACTGTACGCGATCCGCGAAATGGCCGAAGACATGGAAGATGACGGCGACGTCGATTTCGAAGGCAACCCGGCGGATCGCAAGTACTACGTACACTTCAATTCTGCGCCGACCGAGGTGCTCGGCGAGGACGGCAAGGTCAAGGCGATCCGCGTGGAACGTACGGAAACCGGTGCCGACGGTGTGATGCACCGCACCGGCGAGTTCACCGACTACCCCGTGCAGGCCGTGTACCATGCCATCGGCTATCAGCCGGCTACTGCGCCCGGTATTGCGTATGACGAGCGTCACGCGCACTTGGCGAACGCAGGCGGCGACGGCCGTATCACCACCGAGGCTGATGGCGGCGACGTGCGCGACCGCCTGTACGCGACCGGCTGGGCGAAGCGCGGTCCGGTGGGCCTGATCGGCTCCACGAAGTCCGACGCCCTGATGATCGTCACCAATATGCTTGAGGACCTGTCGAAGGCCGCCGAGGGTGGCCGCATCGCCCCCGACCGTGACCCCGAATCCATCGACCGCCTGCTTGCCGAGCGCGGTGTTAAGCCGATTGATTTCGCCGGTTGGAAGCGGATTGACGCGTTCGAACGCTCCGAAGGCGCGAAAGAAGGCCGCGAACACAAGAAGGTCATCGAGCCTGAGCAGATGCGCGCGCTCGCTCACGCTGAGTGACATTACCGAGTACGCAGATCGGGTATCGCGGGCTGAACAACGTTGCTGGTAACGCCGGCAGCCCCGGTACGCTGCACGCTGAGCTGAAGGCGTAGCATCGCGCAGCCCAATCAGCGAAGCCAAGAAACGGCGGTGCCGCAACGTTTTTCGAATGTTGCGACACCGTCATCGCGCTATCCGGAGGTATGACGTGCCGTCCATCAAGCGCGTATTCAGAAAAAGCTCAGCGACGGCTTTTAGTGTGAACACCATGAACGACAACATGAAGGTGCATGGTCACTGCAACGGCTTGAAAACAGTCTTTCTGTTTGGGCTGATGTGGGCAATCATCATGCTGATTTGGTGGCTGACCGGTGCGAGTCAGGACACACTGGGGGTGTATCTCGTCATCGGTGTGGCCAGCACATTCATCTCATACTGGTTTTCGGATCGCATCTCCATCGCATCGATGGGCGCGCGTCATGTCTCCGAGCAGGAAGCACCTGAACTGTACCGGATCGTGCGTGAACTGTCCGCCCGCGCCGGCAAGCCCATGCCGCGTATCTACATCGCGCCGACCATGAGCCCCAACGCCTTCGCGACCGGTCGTAACGAGCATCACGCCGCCGTCTGCTGCACGCAAGGCATCCTGCAGATCCTCAACGAGCGCGAACTGCGCGGTGTGCTCGGCCACGAGCTTATGCACGTGTACAACCACGACATTCTCACCTCGGCCATTGCATCCGCCATGGCGACGGTCATCACATATCTCGGCTATGCGCTCATGTATTTCGGCGGTGGCGATGACGATGACCGCGATTCCGGGCCGCTCGGCTTCCTGGGGGTTATTCTCAGCGCGATTCTCGCGCCGATCGGGGCGTCGCTGATCCAGCTTGCGATCTCCCGGACGCGCGAGTACGACGCCGATGAGGACGGCAGCAAGCTGACCGGAGACCCTGAGGCGCTCGCATCCGCGCTGTACAAGATTTCGTACGGCGTCAAGGAGTACCCGATGGCCGCGACCGCTGGAAATCAAAGCACCGCAGCCATGATGATTGAAAGCCCGTTCAGCGAGGAAGGCTTCCAGAAGCTCTTTTCCACCCATCCGCCGACCGCCGACCGCATCAACCGGCTGATGCAGATGGCCCACGAAATGCACGGCGCCGCCGTCACCATGCCGGGCGAGACCCCGCAGGTGCCCTACCAGCAGACCGCCCAGCCCGCTTACTCCCAGTACGGCCGCTGACTATCGACGGTAAGGTGGTGCCGGGCATCGTCAGAACCTTCTGTCGACGTTGATGGTGTGCTGAACGTCGGTAGAAGCCGATACCGACACTGAAACCTATCCCACCGTCGGCAGAAGCTTGTCCCAACGCTGAGAATCAGGCGGTTGTGACGGCTTGGTGCCGGCGAGTCGATTATCGCGTTCCGGCGATTTCTTCGATGGTATGCTAGATGGCTCGTGTTCGTGCCGCTGCCATCTTGACCGGCAGACGCACGCAATGACAGCGAATGTGGATGAAAGGATTCGGCCGTGGCTCAAACTTGGCGACAGGAAGTTCAAGAATCCCAAGACATCCAAGGACTCCCCGGCGATGTTGCGATCAATGATGTTGCGATCAATGACGTTGCAATTGATGACGCCGCTATCGGTGTCGCGACCGGGCAGACCGCAGTACAGTCCGCCACGCATGCGATTTCGCGCCACCGAACGTCAATTGGCATTGTATCGCTCGCGCTTGCGGTCGTTGCGCTCGCCATCGTCGAAGGTCTGATATTGCGGTCCAATACGGCGGACCATGTCGCGGAAATGCGGCTGATTCTTGCCGCAGACGCACGTTGGGTGGCGTTCGTTCCGGCCGCGCACACCATCGCCGTATGCTTCTCCGCGGTGGTGGCCGTGCCGGTGATTGTCGTGCTGCTTGGCGTGATTTGGGCGGTAACGCGCAGCGCCGGTCAGATGTTGCGGGGGCTGGCTATGGCTGCGTTGCCGATGGCGGTCGTCGGCCTTATCAAGACGATTGTTGACAGGCCGCGGCCCAGCACTGCCCGCGGCGCATTGATGCCCGACCCGAGCTTCCCCAGCGGGCATACCGCATGCTCGGTGGTGGTCGTGTCGCTCGCGCTGTTCGCGTTGCAGGTCATCGATGTGCGAATCAAGGATTCCCGCGGACTGGCTGATACGGCACCGCAATCGTCGCGACCGCCGCTCATCTGGCGTGTTCTGCGGACCGTGCTGACGGTCATTCTGGCCGTTGTGCCGTTCGTCGTCGCGTTGTCCCGCGTGATTTACGGCGTGCACTACCCGACCGATGTGTGCACATCGCTAGTGTTGACGCCGGTTCTCGTGTGGTGCGTGTACCGGCTGTGCGATCCCGCGCGGTGAGCGGTGCGAGTGCGTTGGCTGTATCGCGACATCGGTGATACCGGCGGCATCGGCGGCTGCCGGTATGATGGCAGACGCCAATCGGCACAAGGCTTTGGACAGGAGATATCATGCAGCGTGACATCGTGAAGGACAGGACGTTCCTCGCCCGGAAATCAGCGCCCGCGACGGCGGACGATGCGGCGGTTATCGCGGACCTGCGCGACACTCTCGCCGCGCATCATGACGATTGCGTCGGCATGGCCGGCAACATGATCGGCAGTTTGACGCGCATCATCATCGTTACGATGGGTGAAAAAGACGTCATTATGGTCAACCCGGTCATTATCAAGCGTTCCGGAATGTACCTCACGAAGGAGGGATGCGTGTCGCTGGAAGGCGTGACGCGGGTCAAGCGCTACGAAAACATCACCGTCGCCTGGCAGGATGACGCCTTCCACAGGCATGTGACCAGCTACGCCGGATGGGTTGCACAGATCATCCAGCACGAGGTCGACCACCTCGACGGCATCCTGGTGTGAGCTCGGCGGCGGTTGTTGTCGGTTGTTGCCGTTGTGTGAGCAAATCCTCATTCACTGCCGGTCAGCCGTGCTCGCCGCGCCAGCCGAATCCATCGCGTCAGCGGCGTTCGTCGTCCCCGGCACCCGTTTCGTCCGCGCCCGTCGCGAGAACCACACGTTGAGCAGGGAGCCGGTGACCACAAGCACCACGCCAATCCAGAACGGCAGCCCAAGCGCGACACCCAACAGCAGGGTGCTGGACGCGGTCGAAAACACCGGCGTCGCATAGGATCCGACTGCCAGCGTTTCCATATTGCCGTGCAGCATGCCGTACCCCCAGCACGCGTATCCGCCGGCAATCGACACGGCGCACGCAATCAACGCAAGATAGCCGCCAATCCCGGGAGCCTGCGCGGGCATCCCGTCGCCGGAAATGAAGTGAATGACCCATTGGGTGACTGCCACGCAGCAGAAAAAGACCGTCGTGCCGTCGTAGCCGCCGGACATGCTCGGCGTGATCGCCGCGTACACCGCCCAGATCAGAGCGCCGGCGAACGCCAGAATGAACGGCAGCGGATTCGACGAGATATTGCGCAGCGCCGACTGCACGTCCAGACTGTTGCCGCCCACCGCCATCGCCACGCCGACGGTTGCGATGATGGCTCCCGGCAAGGCCTGCCAGACCGCGCCTTGCCGTTTGGACAGCGCCGCTGTAAACAGGACCAGCAGGGTCGGCCACAGGTAGTTGACGAGGCTGACTTCAACGGATTGCTCGGCGGTGGTGGCGAGTCCGATGGACAGGGAAATCGAGGCTTCGTATGTGACGAACATGATGCCGCCGAGCAGCAGGTAGCGGCGGGGCGCTTGGGAAAGCGGTTTCGGACGGCGGGTGAGCAGCAGCATGACACCACCGGCCGTGTAGACCAGGGCGGCGCCGAGCGTGGCTCCGAACGCGTCCGCGGCGAGCCGCATGAGCCCGGCCATGAATCCCCACAACACGATGGCGAACAAACCGATCACCGTGCCGCCATGTGAAATCGCATGCCCGAGCAGCGGGTTTCTGGCGGCGTCAGTAGTGTGGTTCGTCATGGCTGGGGATCTCCATAGGGATTGCTGGAAGTGCGGTCTCGTTCGACGCCCGTTGTCCGGCACCCGGCACTCGATATCGGGCACTCGGTGCCGGGCGGGTGTGCGGAGCGTATGTTGGAGCGGAACAAGACCGCCTGCATATTGCTAGGGCCACTGTACCGCCCGGGTGTGCACGCCGGGTGACGGCGACTCGACCGGCAGACGAACAATCGGGCGAATAATCGGGCGAACAGCCAGGCGAACGCGGAGACACCCAGTCGGAAGAACGGCCGGACGAGCCGTATCGTGTTACTGCCGTTTGGTACGCGACTGCCACCACCAGCCGATGGCGTCAAGAATCATGCCGGCCGCCGCGATGATGATAATCGGAACGTCGTGACCCCTGACGCCGAAGACGATCAGCAATATACCGAGTGCGATCTGCGCGATGAACAGGCCTTTGTTCATGTGTCCCTCCATGTGTCCCTCCAGATGTTGTGCTCTTGCGACGATAGTCCTAGAGGTTCGGTGGCGGCGTCAGCGTCCCGGGTAGTGGTCCCGCGCGGACAGGATGCACAGGTCGCCCTCCGTGACCATATAAATCAGCCGGTTCGCTGAGTCGATGCGTCTGTCCCATACGCTTTCGAGTCCGGATTTCAGCGGCTCCGGCTTGCCAATGCCCTCGAACGGTGAGCGTTGCGCGTCCCGGATGAGGGCATTGATTCGTTTCAGCGTGCGCCTGTCTTGGGACTGCCAATGCAGGTAATCTTCCCAGGCGCCATCCGTCCAACGGAGCATGGGTCAATCCTTGGTGATGTCGTGCCGGACGGCTGCCCCTTCGCGAATCTGCTCCATGCCGCGTTGAACTTTGTTGTGCAGATACTGATTCTGGTACACCCGGAGCGTCTCCATGAGGGAATCGTAATCGGAAGCGCTCATGACAACAACGTTGTCATGTTCATCCTTGTTCGTCACCAGCAGCATATCCGCGTCATCGTTGACCCGGCGCATGTAGGATTTCAGATCTTTGCGGAAGTTCGTGTAGGCGACTGCGGTGACCATCTTCGTCCTTTCCTTGTGTTCCTCCCTGATATGCTGTACAGAATACTGTACAGCATATCAGGGAGGTCGGTGCGCAGCAAGTCTTGGATTGACCAAGTGGTGCCGGCTGGTGAAGCGTTGACGATGAAATGCCGGCTGCCATGGTCCCGCGCGGACAGGATGCGCAAATCGGCGCGCTGTGGTAAAGTGCTTATTTGTATGTGCGGCTTTGCTGTGCATCTGCGGATGTAGTTCATCGGTAGAATGGAAGCTTCCCAAGCTTCAGAGGCGGGTTCGACTCCCGTCATCCGCTCTCGCGATCGCGGTACCGGCTTGGTGCCGCGATTTTTCGTATCATGACGACTCCCGCTTTCTTAAACCGGTTGCGCCGGGCAAGGCGTCGGCGTAACCGGTTCGAGAAGGCGATCAGGCGAGCAGGCGATCAGGCGAGCGCGATCAGCGCAGCGGATACCCGCGTCGTGCCGCCGCTGCGAGTCGCTGCGGCACCTGTAGTACGGTCCCGTCGGGCATCGTCACTTCAATGGGCTGTTCAGATTTGGCTTTCCAGTGCGCTCGCCGTGAACGGGTCCTCGAGCGTGACATGCGGTATTTCGGCGTGGCCATCAGCCTTGCCTCGCTTTCCATCGGGGGTTCTTCTTGTTGATGACGTAGATGTGCCCGCGTCGGCGCACGAGGGTTGAGCCGTCTTTGCGCAGGAGGGAACGGATGGATGACTTGACTTTCATGGGCGTGCGCCTTTCTTGTTGGTGGTGTTGCCGCTGACGTTGCCGTTGCTGCTGTTGCTGTCGGCGTCACCGCCGTCGTTCGTGCTGACGCTGTCGGTTTGATCGCCGGCGGGACCGTATTTCCCGTATCGTCTGCGGAATCGCTGCACTTGCCCTGCGGAATCGAGGACGACGGCTTTGCCGGTGTAGAACGGGTGAGATGCGCTGGTCACATCCGCGTTGACCAGCGGGTAGGTGGCCCCGTCGGTCCAGGTGATGGAGGGCATCCGCTTGGCCTGCCCGGCGAGCGTGGAGCGGGTCAGGAAGGTCTCGCCTGTGGTCTGGTCGCGGAATACGACCGGCCCGTATGTCGGGTGGATATCTGGTTTCATGGTTCTCCTGTCGGTGGTTGGGGGCTGGTTGAGGGTTGATTGTGGGGTCGCCGGATCGGTGGGCGGCGACGCGTGCCCGGTAGGCTGCTACTAGCTTGATTTCACGACGCCTGGCAGTTCGCCGCGATGGGCTTTGTCGCGCAGATTGATGCGTGACAGGCCGAATCGCCGGTTGAATGCGCGCGGCCGCCCGTCGATGGCGTCACGGTTGCGCAGCCGCGTGGGGCTGGCGTCGCGGGGGAGCGCGTGCAGCCGGCGCATTGCTTCGGCGCGTGCTTCCGGGGGCAGACGCGGGTCGACCGAATCGTGCCGGTACGCCGCCCGCCGTTCGGCGTATGCCGCGACTATGCGTTCGCGTTGCCGTTGTTTGGCGATGAGGCTGCGTTTGGCCATATCAGCGGACCTCCCGGAACATCACGCGCCTGCGCAGCGCGGGGTCGAATTTCAGCAGTTCGAGGCGATCTGGCGTATTGCGGCGGTTCTTGGTTGTCGTGTAGGTCGATCCGGTACCTGCGGTTGATCGTAGGGTGATGACCGGGCGGATATCGGTGGTTTTGGCCATGGGGCTTCCTTTCTTTTTGGGTGTTTTCTGGGGTGTCGTTCTGTTGTTCCCGCGTTCCTGTGCCGTTGCGTTTCCGCGGCGTTGGGCAGGGCTGCGGGCTACAGGCGTATCTCGCCGTTGGCGATCAGCCGGGCGGCGACCGCATCGATGCCGTGCCTTTCGATGGTTTTCATGCCGCGCGGTGTCAGCGTGAGGGTGACGCGCCGGCCGAGCGACGGCACGAAATAGCGTTTGCGCTGCAGGTTCGGTTCGAAGCGGCGGCGGGTTTTCCGGTGCGAATGGGATACGGTGTTGCCCTTGCCGGCGTGGGTGCCGAGGACTTGACAATAGTTGCTCATGTGCCTCATTATAGATATTGAGAATCATTATCGTCAAGTGATTGCAGAAAGGTCGTGCCATGCCACGCCATCCATCGTTGCCATCATGGGGAAACGCCGAAGCCGGAACCCCACGCGTCAGCCTCGTCCTGCTGACTGGAGTCGACCGCCTCGCCATCGACGCCGTCGCCTTCTCCCTGGCGGATTCCCGCCCGGCTATTCGCGTCGCCACCTACGATGTAACCCCCGACCCCGCCTCGCCCACCGGTTTGTCCCTGGTTAGAACCGTCTGCGAGCCTGAAAACGACAACAATCTGCTCGGCGGCGACACCACCATGTTCCCCATGGACGACTGCTGCCTGACCTGCGCGTGCAAGCACGACCTCGTACGTGTGATGAACGCGGCCCCCGAATGGTCCGGAGCCGTGCTGGCCGTGCTGCCGGTCGGTGTCGAGGGAACCGCGGTCGCGCAATATCTTGCGGACAGCTCGATGCTGGGCGACCTGCCGTGCGCGATCGACACCATCCATGTCGCCACGGCGGTCGGACTGGACGGCTTCGAATCAAGGCTCTTCGACGACGACCGGCTTGTTATCGCCGGAACGACAGACGACGACGCCGTACTCGACTCACGCTCGACTGGCGTTGTGCAGGCGCGGCTCATCCGCGAAGCCGCGC
Organism: Bifidobacterium thermacidophilum subsp. thermacidophilum DSM 15837; assembly: GCF_000426425.1. NCBI lineage: Bacteria > Bacillati > Actinomycetota > Actinomycetes > Bifidobacteriales > Bifidobacteriaceae > Bifidobacterium > Bifidobacterium thermacidophilum. The sequence goes on along the minus strand of NZ_AUFI01000007.1, from coordinate 228,894 downwards.
ACATACTCGTGTTGCCGACGCTCGCGGCGGATGGTGGTGCGGGCTTGGGCGGTGTGGCCTTGGGCGGCGCGGCTATGTCACCTAGGCAAGATGCCGACGAAACCGCACGGCTGTCCGCAATCGTCACCGCGCTCGCCGACCCGGCCGCCACCATTCACCCGGATGCCCACTGCACCGACCTGCACGCGCTGATTGGGGACGTGTGCACGCCGTCGCGGGTACGGGTCTGAAGCGTTGAAAGGCGCGATGGTCGCGTTGGCTTTGGCGGGGTGGCGGGCAACAGGCGAAAGCGCCGTGGGACGAGCGGGCGACGGATAGGTTGATGGCTGCCGGTGCCCGCTTGTCTGCTTTCTGCTTGTCCGCTTCCTGTTCTTGCCCGCTGTGTGAGTGATTCCTCGCATGGTGACCTGCTGCGACGGGAAGTGGGTTGATTGGAGTCGCTCGGGGTGTCGTCGTGTGAGCGGATCCTCGCACGACGACGGCTTTCTCTGCCCGACTGCCCGGTTTGCGCCGCCGAAGTCCCCGTTGTGTGAGTGGGTTTTCACATGATGGCCTGTGGCGGTGGAGCGTCGGCGGGTTCGGGTGGTCTGGGGACGTCACTGTGTGAGTCGATGCTCACATGAGGGCCCGTTATTGGTAGGGGGACTGGGTGTTTTGGTCGATGTAGGTGTCGTTGTGTGAGCCGGTCCTCACATGGGCACGGTTGGGGCCGTCGGGTTTGCCGGTTCGGGTGGGTCGCACTGTCTGTTGTGTGAGCGAATCCTCACACGGTGATTTAGGGTGGGGCTGGGCTGGTTGATATTGGTCCCTGGGGTGCCGCTGTGTGAGCGGATCCTCGCACGGTGGGTCGAGCCTGCCGTCCTGACGGTCTGTTCGTGATCGTGCCGCAACGTGATTGTGCCGCGGCGTATGCCGTGACGTACAGAATGAGACGGATGGGTATGGAAGAGACCTGTTCGACTGGTGGGTCTGTCGGGTTGCGTATGCCAAGACATGCGTAACCCGGTGGGCGTCCCGGGTTGGGGACGGTTCGGTGCGGGATTACGCACGTCGCGTATGTCCCGGCGTGCGTAATCCGGTGGATGTTTCGGATTGAAGACGGTTCGGTGGGGAATCTCGCACGTTGCGTATGTTGGGGCATGCGTGGTGGGGCGGGTGGTGTGTGGATGGGGTTGTCCGGTAGGGCATCCGTCGGATTGCGCATGTCGCGACATACAGGATGAGGCAGATGGCGCGGGGGAGAACGGTTCGGTCGACGATTCCGCGGGTTGCGTATGTCCCGGTATGCGTAACCCGACAGAACCCGACAGAATCTGCGGCAGGTGACGAATCCCGCGGATTCCGGTCTCTCACCTCAGTCTCAGCCTCGCCTCACCCGCCGTGGTGGCTTCAGCCGCGCCCGTGCCCTCACCGCCCGCGATCGTACCGGTCCATGATCCGCAGTTGCGCACTCCACGGCAGGAACCGGGCGGCGAACAGCCCGGCTTTCATCTGCCAGGTCGGCACGATGATGAGCTTGCCGGCCAGCGTCTTGTCGATCGCGTATCGCGCAACCGTGCGGCTGGATGCGCCCGGCGTGAGGAATTCCCCGCCCGCGGTCGCGTTGAAATGCGTGTCGACCGGTCCAGGGCATAGCGCGCTCACGGTGACGGGAACGCGGTCGCGCCGAAGCTCCTGCGCTACGGCCAGCGTGAGTTTGAGTGTGTAATTCTTGGTCGCGTAGTAGGTGGCGAGCCGCGGTCCGGCGAGGAATCCGGCGGCGCTGCACACGTTGAGCAGCCGGCAGTGCCCGTCGCGCCTGAACTTGCGGACGAACAGTTTGGTGAGCACGTGGTAGGAGACCACGTTGAGGTTGATCATTTCGAGCTCGCGGTCCAGCGGGGTGTCGGTGAAGTCGCCGAACAGGCCGAATCCGGCGTTGTTGACGAGCAGATCGATGCGTTCGTCGCGGTAGCGCGCGAACAGTTGCTCGCACGCGCTGCGTTGCGACAGGTCGAGCGTGACAGTTTCGACCGTGATAGTTTTGCCGTGTGCCGCCGCGATTCGTTGCGCTTCTTGCGTTACGTTGTCCAGACGCGCCTGATTGCGTGCCACGAGCGCAAGATCATACCCGAGTTCGGCGAGATACAGCGCCATGTCGCGGCCCAATCCGCTCGACGCTCCGGTGACGATTGCCTTCATTGCAGCTCCTTTGCTGGTTGATATCCTGCCTCTGCCGACATTCACAGTCATCTCAGCGTCGGCAGTTGGTTATGATTCCGCTTCTGCCGACGCTGACGGTCGTCTCAGCGTCGGCAGAAGGTTGACGGGACGCGCGAACGGGACACGTGGACGCGCCGGCGCGCAATCCCAACACCATCCGGCCTACTTGAGCCGCCGCCCCGCCGACCCGAGCTGCTCGCACGCTTCGACCACGCGCCGCGCCATCGAGTCCTCGGCTTCACGCCCCCACGAGCGCGGATCGTAGAACTTCTTGTCGCCTACTTCGCCGTCGATCTTGAGCACGCCGTCATAATGCGCGAACATGTGTCCGGCAATCGCCCGCGTGAACGCGTACTGCGTGTCGGTATCGATGTTCATCTTGACAACGCCGTGGCTCACCGCTTCGGCGATTTCCTCGGCGCTGGACCCGGAGCCGCCGTGGAACACCAGCGGGAACGGCTTGTTTTCAGGCACTTCTCCCGCGAATCCACGCCCTGCGGCATGCCCGGCGATCCGACCGTCCGCCACGGCTGCGGCGACCTCGTTCTGAATATCGCCCAGCAGTTCCGGCCGCAGTTTGACGACACCCGGCTTGTACGCGCCATGCACGTTGCCGAAGGTGAACGCGGCCATGTAGCGCCCGTTTTCGCCCAATCCGAGTCGTTGAGCGACGGTCACGCCGTCCGCTGGCGTCGAATACAGTTTCTCGTTGATTTCGGCGCGCTGCCCGTCTTCCTCGCCGCCGACCGCGCCGATCTCGATTTCCAGCACCGTATGTGCGGCGACCGACTTGGCGAGCAGTTCCTCGGCGATATCAAGGTTTTCGGCGAGCGGGACCGTCGAGCCGTCCCACATATGCGACTGGAATGACGGCTCTTTGCCATGCGCCACCTGATCCGCTTCGATGGCAAGCAACGGCCGCACCCACTCGTCCAGATACTGTTTGGCGCAATGGTCGGTGTGCAGTGCGACCGTGTTCGGGTATTTCGCGGCGACCTCGTGCGCGAACGCGGCGAATGCGAGCGACCCGGTGACCCGGTCGTTGACCCGCTGCCCGGAGAAGTAGGCGGACCCGCCTACGGACACTTGGATGATGCCGTCAGACTCGGCGTCGGCCAGGCCTTGCAGCGCGGCGTTCAACGTCTGCGTGCTGGTCACGTTGATAGCGGGGTAAGCATAGCCGCCGCGACGCGCCGCATCGAGCATCTTGGCATACCGTTCAGGGGTTGCAATAGTCATGATTCCATTATCGCTCAGGGGGTGCCGGATTCGCGTTTCGAACCCGGTGTGTTGTTTTTGCATGAGGTGCTACACAAACGGGCGGGTGTGTGTGACAATACCGTATCAGGATCGTCAGGATGGAAGGGCCATGAAGGAAGTAGAAGAACTCTCGTTCGGCGACAGTGCCACCGGCGCGAGCGAACGCAAACGCCACCTGTGGGTCGGCAAGCTGATTGCCGTGCTGATTGTCGTGGCGCTGGTTGTGGTGTGCGCGAGTGCGTGGGCTTGGGAGGCCAGATTGCGTCATATCATCGTATTCGTCAACGGGCGGCAGGCGGAGATTTCCGTGGGGACCACGGCGAAACAACTGTTGAAAGACCATGACGATTTCGGCACCCATCCCGGTCGGCTGCTGGCGGTGGACGGTAGCGTCATCAAGAAGTATGGCGGACATCCGGCGGAATTGAGGGTTGACGGCAGCGTGATTGACCCTGCGGATTGGGGCAATACCCGGTTTTCCGGCAACGCTGATATTTCCGTGAAGTCGGGAGGAGATGTGGCCGAGGGGCACGCGATCGACTATGCGCCGATTCCCTATACTGTATCGGTTAATATCAAGGGCAGCGTCATCCAGATGGTGAAAACGCGCGGCAAAGACGGTAAGCGCGAGATTTGGGTCGGCGATATCTCCAAGAGACGCATCACGAAGCGGGTTATTGCTCAACCGGTTGATGCCCAGATTGTCGGCGTATCGCCGCGTCCGCAAGGTCATAAGGTCATTGCGCTGACGTTTGATGACGGTCCGAGCGATCAGTACACCGCTCCGATTCTCGACATTCTCAAGCAAAAGGGCGTGAAGGCGACGTTCTTCGACGTGGGCCAGTATTCGGTGCAGTACCCGGCTTTGGAGAAGCGGATGGTCGCGGAAGGCCATGAAGTGGCCAGCCACAGCAACACGCACCCGTTTATGCCGAAGATGAAGCGGGACGCGTTGCGGGCGGAAATCACCGCCGGATTCGCCAACATGAAGAAAGCATCCGGCGTGAGCACGCGCATGATGCGCTCGCCGTACGGCTCGTTCACGGTGGACCAGTGGAAGGACGTGTACGATCTGGTCGACTACAACGTGCTGTGGAGCATCGACACGGAGGATTGGCGGCGCCCTGGCGCTCAAGCGATCCATGACGCGGTGCTCAACCACGCGTACAACGGCGCGGTGGTGCTCATGCACGACGGCGGCGGCAACCGCGACCAGGATATTCAGGCCCTGCCCGGCATTATTGACGATTTGAAAGCGCAAGGCTACGAGTTCGTGACCATCAGCGGTCTGCTCAAACTCGCCGGCATCAGCGCCGCCCCGCTGGCTGATGAGGACGGCAACGCGAAGAAGTAGGTGGTGCGGCGGGTGCTTGTGGGCGTTGCCCGACGAATTGGTCACGCAGTGCGTGACGAATTGAGTGTCGGCAAGAGGTCAGATTTCTGCTTCTGCCGACACTGAGGACCGTGTGAGCGTCAGTTGTGGGTTGTGGTTCTGTTTCTACCGACGATGAGAGTTCCGTAAGCGTCGGCAGAAGGAAGAGGAGGGGTGTGTAGGTGTCTGTGGACGCTGTTGCGAGCTGGCAGTGCCCGCCGCTAGGAGCTACAACTGTGCTGATAGAATTCAGAAAAATGTATTCGACTTGTCGGATTGGGAGCGTCACGTGAAGTACTTGGATAACACGGGGCGGCAACGTCTGGGCGACGCGCTTAAGAATGCCATCAGCGATGATGCGAAGCTTTCGGTCATCGCCTCGTATTTCACGGTGTACGCCTATGGCGAGCTTAAGGATGAGCTTTCGAAGGTCGATGAGTTGCGCTTCATTTTCGACCAGCCGACCTTTGCAAAGCGCATGGAGTCAGAGAAGGAACCTCGCGAGTGGGAGATTAGCCGACGCTCGCGTGAACTTGGGCTTGGCGGTACTGGGCTTGAACTCAAGCTGTCGAACAATCTGAATCAGCGTGCGCTCGCCCGCGAGTGTGCTGATTGGGCTCGCAGACATGCGACGTTCAAGACCGCTCGCAAATCAGGCATGATAGGCACTTCCGGAAGCTACCACGTTGAGAACCCGAACGACGAGAATCAGGCTTTCATGGGCTCGACCTCCAATGCTTTCACACTGGAGGGGCTCGGCTATGAGCGGGAACCTGGCGTAGTGACCGGTGTCGCTCACTTCCAGACGAGTACGGAAGCTGCCGGCTTGAAAGCCATGTTTGACGGTATTTGGAACAATCAAGCGCTGGTGGAGGATGTTACTGGCGCTGTCATCGATCAGCTGGAAACGCTGTATCGCGAGAATCCGCCTGAGCTTGTGTACTTCTTGACGCTGTACCATCTGTTCCGTGACTTCATGGAGGATCAGGAGGATCCTATCAAGGCGGGGCTGAAGTTCGAACAGTCTGTTGTGTGGAACAAGATGTATGACTTCCAACGGGATGCCGTCGTGGGTGCCATCCGCAAGCTTGAGAAATACAAGGGTTGCATTATCGCCGACTCGGTGGGCTTGGGTAAGACGTATGAGGCTCTGGCAGTCATCAAGTATTACGAGGAACGTAATGCTCGCGTGCTGGTGCTCGCACCGAAGCGGCTGCGTGAGAACTGGACGCTGTACACGCGTGACAACGATGACCGCAATCCGCTCGCGGATGACCGTTTCGCCTACACCGTGCTCAACCATACTGACTTGTCCCGGTACCGCGGCATGAGCGGTGATGTGGATTTAAGCCATTTGCGTTGGGGCAATTACGACCTTGTAGTGATTGACGAGAGCCACAACTTCCGCAACAAGAGCACTGATTCCGACAAGAAAGACCGCTACACACGCCTCATCGAAGATGTGATCAAGGCGGGCGTGCGTACCAAGGTGCTGATGCTTTCGGCGACGCCGGTGAATAACAAACTGCTTGACTTGCGTAATCAGATAGAGCTGATTACCGAAGGCGATGACACATATCTTGCCGAGACGGACGGCATTCCCTCCATTACGCATGTGACGCGTGTAGCACAGCAGCGCTTCAACGAGTGGAGCAAGCTGACCGATGCGGAACGTACCACTGAAAGTTTCGCCAATATGGTCAATCCTGACTATTTCAAGCTGCTTGACGTGCTCACCATTGCGCGCAGCCGTAAGCATATCGTGAAATACTATGGCGCTTCGAATGGTACGTTCCCGACGCGGCGCAAGCCCATCTCGTTCAAGGAGCCTATCGATGCTGCCGGTGAGTTGCCGCCCATGGGCGTGTTGAACGATACGATCGCACGGCTGACATTTGCCCAATATCAGCTGCTGGAGTACGTGCGAACGGATGCCCGTGCGAAGTATGAGGCCCGGTATGGGGATTCGTGGGGTAAGGACTTTTCAAGCCAGGTGAACCGCACCAAGGCGGTGGCCAATCTCATGCGGGTCAACGTGCTGAAGCGTATGGAATCTTCTGTGAACAGTTTCCGCATCACGCTGGAGCGGATTCTGAAGGGATGCGAAGATCTTCGGAAACGGCTGAACGACCTGTCTGCCGACGCTGTGGGGGCTTCCTACGATGTCAGTGAGGCTGTTGAGTTTGACGATGACGATGATGCAGAGGAATTCACTGCCGGAGGGAAGGTGCATGTTGACCTGCGTGATGTCGACGCCCTCAGGCTTGCGGATGATTTGGACTTCGACATCGGGAAGCTTCACGAGCTGCTGAGCTATGCCGAGCGTGTGACGCCGGAGCGTGATGCGAAGCTTATCAGGTTGCGGAAGTTCATTGAGCAGAAGGTACGCGAGCCCTATAACCCGGGTAACCGCAAGGTGCTGGTGTTCACTGCTTTCGCGGATACCGCAGATTACTTGTTCGACCAACTGGCGTCCGGCTTGAAGGACGATCTCGGACTGGAGTGCGCTGAACTGACCGGTGACCGTAACCGGACATGGTCGCTCAAGCTTCCGAGAACCAGCTTTGGGGAGATTCTGGGTCACTTCTCTCCGGTTTCCAAAGAACTGCCTGAAGAGGATTGGGCGTTAGGCGAAGTGGATGTCCTCTTCGCCACCGACTGCATTTCTGAGGGACAGAATCTGCAGGATTGCGATTGCCTGGTCAACTACGACATTCACTGGAACCCGGTGCGTATTGTGCAACGCTTCGGTCGTATCGACCGTTTGGGCTCGAAGAACACGCAGATACAGCTTGTGGATTTTTGGCCTGACATTGACCTGGACGAGTACATCCAGTTGGAGGGGCGTGTGAAAGGCCGTATGGCGCTCATGGATGCAAGCGCCACCGGTGAGGAGAACGTGCTGGAAGACAAAGCGCCCGACCAGATGAACGACCTCATGTACCGCAAGAAACAGCTTGAACAGCTGCAAACTGAGGTGCTGGATCTTGAGGACATTTCTGGCGGTATTTCCATTACCGATTTCGCGTTTGACGATTTCTGCGTGGAATTACAGCGCTATGACAAGGATCACCCCGGTTTGCTTGAAAGCACGCCGGATGGTATTCATGCTGTGACTACTATTCCAGATAACTTGCGCAACGAGGTTCAGCCAGGTGTGATTTTCTGTCTCCGCCAGAATGACGAGGAACAAGACCCCAAGGATTCCAACCCGGTTTTCCCGTACTACGTGGTGTATGTGACCGCGGATGGCAGCCATATGAGCAAGCACACTCAGCCCAAGGCGGCGCTTGATCTTATGCGGGCGGTGTGTCTCGGACATGCGGAACCAGTGATGGAATTGTGTCGTGAATTCAACCGCGAGACCAAAGACGGCAGGGACATGGAGAAGTACACCGAACTGCTCAATGGCGTGGTTTCGGCGATTACTGGTGTGCAGGAAACCGCTGGCGTGGATGCGTTGTTCGACCTTGGTGAGGTGGGCAGCGGTGTATCGCTTGGTTTTGATGATTATTCGCTTGTCGGATTCGTGGTGCTCCGATGAGTGTGCGCTGGGAAGACGTATTCAAGCTGCCTGAGACTGCATATGCGGGAGGCAGGCGCATACCGAAGACCGTACTGACAAGCCGCGCGATGCTTACCAAGCATGAGCGGCGAACGCTCGACAAGATGAGCCGCCTTGAACACTTCGCTACCGTGGCGAAGGGCACTGCGCAGGTGCTTCCACGTGTGGATGAGGATTATGACATCCAAAGCGTCATTTTCTTACGCTGTAGCATGTCGAGAGACTCTCAGGCGGTGGCTGAGATTGCACATCTGCTGCATAAGTGTTTCCCAAACCCTACGGTGATTCTTCAGGAAGCGGGAGACGCCATTGCGGTATCCGTTGATTTGACGCGGAAAAGCCATGCTGAGCGTGGTACGACTGTTGTATACGACGTGGAGTCTACAGGGCTATTCGATCCAGACGATGAGCGTTTTAAGCCTTTCCTCGGAGCGCTCGCCTTCGATAGCCTGCCGCAAAGTGATTTGCTTTCATACCTGGAGGGGCTTATCTCATGTGTGAGACTCGCACAGGCGATCGAAGCGCTGGGCTTCTACCCGACTTGCACGCCTGACAATCGAGACAGGTTGCTGGAACTTATCGCTGATTACAAGCGCCTGCAAGCTCAAGTGGATGCGCTCGCAGAACAACGCCGTGACAAGGATGTGACTCCGAACGAGTCCGCCCGGCTGAGGATGGAAATGCGCAGAGCTCAGCGGCAACGTGATGGTACGTTGAGTGATATTCGAGACATGAGTACTACTGAACATGGTGAGGAAAAGTAGAGGTTGAACATGGGCAACGATATCAAGAAGGTCGATTTGGAATCCGAAGATTTGGTTGATGACCGGCTGCGACAGCTGAAGAAGCTTGTACCTGAGGCATTCAGCGAGAGTGGCATTGATTTCGACAAGCTGCGTTTGCTGCTGGGCGATGAAGTGGACGAAGGCAACGAACGGTACGCCTTCACTTGGCCAGGCAAGGCCGATGCCATCCGCCAGAGCCAGACGAGCACGACGGCTACTCTGCGGCCGGTAGTTGAGAAGAGCCGCAGCCGCGACGGCAAAGACGGTTCCTTCGACTCGGACAACATCTACATCGAGGGCGACAATCTTGAAGCACTCAAGCTACTTCAGCGTGCCTACCACGGTAAGGTCAAGATGATTTACATTGACCCGCCCTACAACACTGGTCATGATTTTGTCTACAAAGACAAGTTCGGCGACACCATCGAAAATTACAAGAAGCAAACTGGACAGGCTGGCCAATCGAATCCTGAAACGAATGGACGATTTCATTCTGACTGGTGTTCGATGATGTATCCGCGCCTCAAGCTGGCACGGGAGCTGCTCTCCGAGGACGGTGTGCTGACTTTCAGCATTGGCGAAAACGAAATCGATAACGCTGTAAAAATATGTGATGAACTCTTCGGGCAGCAGAATAGGATTGCTCTTTTTTCTCGAGCAATGAAATCCGGTGGAGCCAAGGGTACTTTCTATACTCCTTCGGTTGACTATATATTGTTTTACGCTCGCGATATTGACGCGACCGCGCCTTTTCGTGCTCCATTCACAGAAGAGCAGATAAAAACGTTTTATAAGAACACTGAGACTTCTGGACCTCACGCTGGGGAACTCTATGGTGAGGAACGTCTCTTCAAAGCGAGTCTCGATCCTAGGCCAAACCAGAGGTACTACATCCAATGCCCTGACGGATCCTTTGCAATCCCGCCCGGTCCTACTCTGCCGAAACATCTTATCGAAGGTGAAACGGTGCTCCCCACTGCGCGGGATAAGGTCTGGAAGTGGATTTATCCTCGCTATGAAAGTGAACTCGAAGCCGGCCGGATAGTGTTCAAACAAACGAGCACATCAGGTCTCGTAGACCAATTCGGGCATCAGAGTAAATGGAATATATACAACAAACTTTATTTGAGTGAGCAGCAAGAAAAGGGTGGTGTGGTTCCTTCAAACCTACTTACTCAATTTGAAAACCGCCAATCTTCGCGCGAGCTTAAAGCTCTAAGCATTCCCTTTGATTATGCAAAGCCGGTCGGCTTGATTCGTTTTTTGATTCAAATAATCGGTGTTGCTACTGATGAAGTTGTATTGGACTTTTTTAGCGGTTCATCTTCAACTGCACATGCAGTCATGCTCCAAAATATCGAAGATGGCCAGGAAAGACGATTTATTATGGTGCAACTTCCGGAGAAATGTGAACCTAGTTCGGAGGCGGGAAAACAAGGCTATTCGACCCTCTGCGACATAGGCGAAGAGCGCATACGCCGTGCAGGAAACAAGATTGCTGAGGAGGTTGCCGAAGCCAACAACCAGCCCAAGCTGGGCGAAGAGCCGAAGAAGCTGCCTGACATCGGCTTCCGCGTCTTCAGGCTCGATGAGTCCGGCATTGCCGAGCCCAAGGATGGCCAGCTCCTCATCGACCGCAGGAAGGACGGTCGCTCCGACCTGGACATCATCTTCGAAGTGATGCTCAAGTGGGGCTACGAGCTGACGTACCCCATCGAGAAGACTGAGCTCGCTGGCTACGGATGCTACTCCGTGGCGGCGGGCGACCTCATCTGCTGCATGGAGCCGGGCCTCACGGTCGACGCCCTGGAGGCGATAGCGGCCGAGCAGCCGCGTCGCGTCTTCATAATGGACAGTGTGTTCGGCTACGATGACTCACTCAAACTTGACGCCTTGGCGATCTTCAAGCATGCCGAAGAACAAACGCAGCAGAAGATCGAACTGAGGACGGTGTAACACGATGGCGAACATCGAAAAGCAGCGGAACCAGTGTGCCACGTCCGGCGATTCAAAAGACCTCTCCCTGCCCGATGGATTCTATGGAGGCATCGCTTCGGTTCTGGAGGAAGCCCGAAGCAAGGCTTACCGTGCCGTGAATACTGCGATGGTGCACGCCTACTGGGAGATTGGCCGCCGCATTGTGGAAGAACAAGGCGGCGAAGAACGGGCGGTATACGGAAAGGCGCTCATCAGGGACCTCTCGAAGCGTCTTACCGCCGATTACGGGCAAGGCTTTACGACGACAAACCTGAAATACATGCGTCAGTTCTACCTCGCATTCCCAATTGGTCACACACTGTGTGACCAATTGAGCTGGTCACACTACCGAGCGCTCTCGCGGATTTACGATCCAGCAGCTCGAGCTTGGTATGAGCAGGAGGCTGCGGAACAGGGGTGGAGCGTCCGTACATTGGAACGCAACATTTCCACGCAGTACTACCACAGGCTGCTGCAATCACAAGGCGCCGAGAAGAAAGCCGTCGAGGGTGAGATGAAAGCGCTCTCCGCGCCCTTGCAGCGTGACAAGCTCGAGTTCATCAAGAACCCGGTAGTGGCAGAATTCCTGGGTCTTGCCCCGAACAGTGGCTTCCAGGAGTCTGAGTTGGAAGGCGCCATTATCACGAACCTTCAGAAGTTCTTGCTCGAAATGGGTAAGGGGTACGCGTTCGTGGCGCGTCAGCAGCATATCCGTACAGAACTCGATGATTTCTATATAGATCTCGTGTTCTACAACTATCTGCTGAAATGCTTCGTGCTTATTGATCTTAAGATCGGGCGGTTAACGCATCAGGACATTGGGCAAATGGACATGTACGTACGCATGTACGACGAGCTCAAGCGTGGCGAAGGAGACAATCCCACGCTGGGGATTGTGCTATGCACCGAAACCGACAAGGACATTGCGCATTTCTCGGTGCTCAACGGGAGTGACCAGCTGTTTGCAGCGAAGTACCTCACCTACCTGCCCACCGAAGAGGAACTGAAAGAAGAGATAGAGCGTCAGAAGGAGTTCTTCGCGGAGCAGCAGGGACTTGACAGCGCTGATGGGGGCAATACCGAATGAGTCAGCTTGAATTCAAGTATGCTGCGGACCAGCAGTACCAGCTGGACGCTATCAACGCAGTGTGCAATCTGTTCCGCGGGCAGGAGTTTCTCAAGTCCCGGTTCACGGCCGGCTATCGCCCAGTGCGTATGGTGAGAGGTGAGCAGCTGAAGCTCCCGGGAATAGACAACACCCCCGAACAGCTGGAATTGGATCTGTACGAAGAGGCATTCATCGGATACGCAAACGGGCTGCGCCTCTCTGCACGTCAATTGGAAGAGAACCTGCACGCCGTGCAGGAAGAAAACAACCTTCCTCGAACCCATGACACCACCGATGGGCGTCTTCGCGACTTCACCATTGAGATGGAAACCGGTACCGGCAAGACCTATGTCTATACGCGTACCATCTACGAATTGAACAAGCGCTATGGCCTCACGAAGTTCGTGATCGTCGTGCCGTCCGTGGCCATCCGAGAAGGCGTGGAAAAGTCCTTCGAAAGCACCAGCAGCCACTTCAAACAGCTCTATGACAACACCCCTCTCGACTACTTCGTCTACGATTCCGGAAAGCTCGGGAACGTCACGAACTTCGCCGTAAGCAGCTCAATCCAAGTCATGATTATCAACATCGGTGCTTTCAACAAAGAGCTGGCGAGCGATGAGAAAAAGGGCGTAACAAACATCTTCCACCGTCCCAGTGAGAAGCTCGTCGGTGGTCACAGCCCACAGGAATTGGTAAGTAGCTGCAACCCTATCGTGATTATCGACGAGCCGCAAAGCGTCGACAATACCGAAAAGGCGCGGCATGCCATTGATACGCTGGATCCGCTCTTCGTGCTCCGTTACTCCGCAACACACCGCCGCAAACTCAACACGGTTTACCAGTTGGGGCCCGTCGAGGCGTTCCAGCAGCACCTTGTGAAGGGTATCGTCGTGGACTCCGTGCAAAGCGGATCCGACCTCAACGGTGCATACGTACGGCTCGAATCAGTGGACGGCAGCAGTGGCTATTCCGCCAAGCTCACTATTGACATGCGACAGGATCGTGGCGGGCAGGTAAGAAAGAAAATCACCGTCCGCACGGGTGCTGACCTCTACCAGAAATCCAATGAGAACGAGGACTACCGCGACGGCTGGATAGTAAGCAACATCGGCACAGAACCGGGTGACGAGTTCATCGAGTTCGAAAACGGCACATACATGGAACTCGGCGAAACCGTCAACGACCCCGAGAGCGAGGCGGTTAAACGCGCCCAGATAGCGAAAACCATCGAAGACCACCTCGACAAGCAACTGAGGCTGCGCCCTCTCGGAATCAAGGTTCTCTCACTCTTCTTCATCGACAAAGTGGAGAAATACCGCGCCTACGACGAACAAGGAACAGGCTGGCACAAGGGCGAATACGCCTCGATCTTCGAGGAGGAATACCGCAGACTCGCCACAAGCACCAAGTGGCAGCACAAATACAAAAAAGCGGGGGTGCCGCTGCCCACTGACCCTGAGCCGCTCCACCAAGGCTATTTCGCGGTCGATGGAAAAGGCAAGTTCAAGAACACGAGTGAATCCGCCTCCACGAAGGCGGACACCAGCGCCTTCGAGCTCATCATGCAGAAGAAGGAAACACTTGTGTCCCTCCCGGATGGGAAAGACCCCGACAAGGACGTCTGCTTCATCTGGAGCCACTCGGCGCTCAAGGAAGGTTGGGACAACCCCAATGTCTTCCAGATCTGCACGCTGGTGGAAACCAAGGACACGCTCACAAAACGGCAGAAAATCGGGCGTGGCCTACGTTTGCCGGTAAATCAGGAAGGCGAACGCTGCCTCGATCCGGACGTCAACGTGCTCACCGTAATCTGCAATGAAAGCTACAAGGACTTCGCGAACGGCCTCCAGAAGGAGTTCGAAGACGGTGGCTATCGCTTCGGCATGCTGACGCCTGAGAGCTTCACCAACATCCTGCTCAAACAGCCGGATGGGACTGAAGAGAAACTCGGCTACGAGCGTTCCAAGCAAGTCTATGAAACCCTTGAGCAGCAAGGGCTCGTGGAAACCAACGGCAAGAAGCAGGGCGCTATCAAGGCAGAACTCAAGGCTGCGGCGGAGAAAGGGGAAATCCCCCTTCCCGAAGATATCGCCGAAGTGGAGGATGTACAGGAGCAGGTGTGCAACATCGTCCTGCACAAGGCTGAAAAACTGCAAATCCGCGACAAGAAACAGGAAGTGGAAGTCGAGCTGGAGAAAGACGTGTCGCTTGATCCCGCGTTCCAAGCCCTCTGGAACCGCATACGGCAGACCACGCGTTATGAGCTCCATGTGGATACCGATGAGCTGGTGGACAAGGCGGTGGAAGCCATCAAGCAGATGCCGCCTGTGCGACCGGTGGAGATAATCAGTTCCGCTGCGGGATTGAACGTGTCGGACAGCGGCGTGGCCGCCGACGAGGCGAGTGTTCATAAATCCCTTGTCCACACGGACGCGGCACGCGTATACGACCTGCCGGATCCGCTCTCTGAACTATCCGACTCGGTCGGTCTTACACGCTCGACCTTGGCGAGAATACTGACAGAATCCGGGCGCATGGACGAGTTCTCAGTGGACCCGATGACATTCCTTTCACAGGTTTCGTCGAGAATCGAATCCGCGAAGAATCAGGTGGTGGCCAAAGGCATCAAATACACGCGTAGACCGCAGAACGAGTGGTACATGATGGACATCCTCGCTGTGAACGATTTGCGCGCGTATCTGGATCAGAACGCATGGAAGCCCGTGCATCACAAAAGCCTGTACAGCTACGTGGTATATGACTCCTCAAGCATTGAAAGACCTTACGCCGTGGAACTTGACCGTTCCGAAGAGGTGAAGGTGTTCGCCAAGCTGCCCAGCAAGTTCAAAATCGACACGCCACTCGGAAGCTACAATCCCGACTGGGCATACGTCGAGGAGGATGAGGACGGCAAGCAGCGGGTGTATTTCGTCATCGA
Organism: Bifidobacterium thermacidophilum subsp. thermacidophilum DSM 15837; assembly: GCF_000426425.1. Classification (NCBI taxonomy): domain Bacteria; kingdom Bacillati; phylum Actinomycetota; class Actinomycetes; order Bifidobacteriales; family Bifidobacteriaceae; genus Bifidobacterium; species Bifidobacterium thermacidophilum. Next base: position 213,684 of record NZ_AUFI01000007.1, on the reverse strand, counting down.
AACCAAAGGTAAGCAGCGCGGTGAGAACCGGCCAACCGAAGAAGCCAAAATCAGCTGTGCCGAGAAGCATTTCGAAGCATTGCACCTAGGCGACGACTTCCATTATGACGTGGCCACTGAATACCACCCGTGGGTGGAGAGCTGAGCCTCAGAGGAAAATCCCGCAAACTGATTACGCTGGGGCGCATCTCAGCGTAACCAGTTTGTGTATTCTCACCCTCTGCCGACGCTGAGTCAGCTAAGCCACCCACACCACCCGGTAGAGGGGATACGGTAATCTGTGGGCGGCGGAATCATGCGTTTTGCGGAGGTGCATCATGCCCGGAATCATTCTTATCGGCGCTCAGTGGGGCGATGAAGGCAAAGGCAAGGCGACCGATCTCATCGGTTCGCATGTCGATTATGTCGCCCGCTTCAACGGCGGCAACAACGCGGGCCATACCGTGGTCGTCGGCGACGAATCCTACGCGCTGCACCTGCTGCCCAGCGGCATCATCAGCCCGAACGTGACCCCGGTCATCGGCAACGGCGTGGTTGTCGATCCTGAAGTCCTGTTCCAGGAGATTGACGGCCTGGAAGCCCGTGGCGTGGACTGCTCGCGCCTGCTGGTCAGCGAGTCCGCGCACGTGATCGCCCCCTACCATCGCACTATCGACAAGGTGACCGAACGCTTCCTGGGCAAGCACAAGATCGGCACCACCGGTCGCGGTATCGGCCCGGCGTACGCCGATAAGATCAACCGCGTCGGCATTCGCGTGCACGACCTGTTCAACGAGAAGCATCTGCACGACAAAGTCGAGGCGAGCCTGCACCAGAAGAACCAGATGCTGGTCAAGCTGTACAACCGCCGTCCAATCGACGTGGACCGCACCACCGACGAGCTGCTCAAGCTTGGTGAACGGCTTAAGCCGTACGTGGCAAACACGTCCCTCGTGCTCAACAACGCGCTCGACGCAGGTAAGACCGTCCTGTTCGAAGGCGGCCAGGCCACCATGCTTGACGTGGACCACGGCACCTACCCGTTCGTCACTTCTTCGAACCCGACCGCCGGCGGCGCTTGCACCGGCACGGGCGTCGGCCCCACCAAGATCACCCGCGTTATCGGCGTGTCCAAGGCGTATATCACGCGCGTGGGCGAAGGCCCGTTCCCGACGGAACTGTTCGACGAGCAGGGTGATTGGCTGCGCGAGCAGGGCCACGAGTACGGCGTCACCACCGGTCGCCCCCGTCGTTGCGGCTGGTTCGATGCGGTCGTCAACCGGTACGCGGTGCGCGTCAACGGCCTGACCGATATCGTGCTCACCAAGCTTGACGTGCTCACCGGCCTCAAGGAAATCCCGATCTGCGTCGCCTACGACGTGGAAAACCCGGACGGCACGCACACCCGCTACGACGACATGCCTGTCGACCAGGCGGCCTTCACCGCGGCGAAGCCGATCTACGAGACCATGCCCGGCTGGGACGAGGACATTTCGCAGGTGCATGATTTCGCAGACCTGCCTAAGACCTGCCGGGATTACGTCAACCGTCTCGAAGACCTGTCCGGATGCCGGATCTCCGCAATCGGCACCGGCCCGCAGCGTGACCATATCATCTCCGTCCACTCGCTGATCGACTAGTCGGCTAAGCATTACGGGGCAAACCCAACCAAACCCAACCCGACCGGAGTCGAGGCGCAGGGGCGTCACGGCTCCGGTCCCGCATAACAGGCCGTGAAAAGCTGCCGGGGGAGAGAAGGGGAGAGGGTTCCCGGATGCCGCAAAGCGTAAGGAAGAGTAAGGAGAAGGAGGAAAGACATATGGCGAAACGTTCCCCACTCGCCGACCCACAACTGTATGTCGTTGTGTTCATCGGCGGCGCGATCGGCACATGCATGCGTTACCTGCTGGGGCTGGCGATACCGGCCACGGCCGCTGGATTCCACTTCGGCACGCTCGCCGCGAACCTGCTGGCCTGCTTCGTATACGCGGGATTGAGCGCGTACCTGGCACAGGCTGATTGGATTCGCCCGCGCAAACGCGAACTGGTCAACCGGGGAGCCGGCATGGGTGTGTGCGGCGGATTGTCGACCATGTCCACACTCGCGTTAGAAGGCTTCACCGGCATACTCGGTGGGCAGGTGTGGCAGGCGTTGCTGTACCTGCTGGTCAGCGTGGTCTGTGGCCTGCTGGTCGCGTTCGCGGGCGTCTGGTGCGCTAATCGGCTTGCGACCGGGCATCGCGCGGAACGTGCTGCGGCGGCCGGCCAAACTGCCCGGTCTGGTGATTCCGTCGCCTTCGGCAATCCCGCCACCTCCGACAACCCCACCACCCCCGCCAACTCCGCAGAACAGGAGGCCCGGCAATGACATCATTCCTGATCGGTGCGCTCCTGTGCCTGATGGGCGGCCTCGGAGCCGTCACCCGGTTCGTGCTTGATACCGCGGTCAAACAGCCGTGGTCCCGCATCCCCGACAACGCGGACGAACGCACCGCAGCCATCCACGCGTTCCCGCTGTCCACGCTCGTCGTGAATATCGCGGCCTCACTGCTCGCCGGCATCGTCGCGGCGGCCTTCGTCTACCACGGCGACCCGGCCAGCCCGTGGCGTCTGGTGCTCGCCACCGGCTTCCTCGGCGGGTTCTCCACGTTCTCGACCGCCATCAACGAAAGCGTCACCCTGCTGCGCAAAGGCAAGAGCGCGGTTGCCGCAGCGAATATCGTCCTCGAATATGTCGTCCCGCTGCTGTGCGTGGCGCTCGGCTGGTGGCTGGCGGCAGCGCTGTGAACGACCTGCACGCCGCAGCGGACCGTCTGCTCACCTCATTCGCCCGCCTCAAATGGCGTATGGCTGGTGCTGGCGTGCTCATCGGCCTGCTGTCCGGCGTGCTCGTGGTCATCTACCGGCAGGGCATCGAACTAAGCATTCGCTTCGCCCGGTGGATGTACGCGCAGATTCGCATAACCCCATGGCTGATTGCCCCCTGGGCGTTGGCTGCAATACTCATCAGCCTGCTTATCGCATGGATGGTCCGCAAAGAGCCGATGGCATCCGGCAGCGGTATTCCACAAACCGACGGTGTGGTGTTGAGCGGCCTGAAAATGAAATGGCAGACCATTCTGCCGGTGCGCTTCCTCGGCGGCCTGCTCGCAGCCCTGTTCGGACTGTCTTTGGGGCGTGAAGGCCCGTCCATCCAGATCGGTGCGTCCGGCGCGCAATTCCTGTCGCACCGCATACGCGGCGAACGGCGCGAAGACGTGCAGGAGCACTATCTGGTGACTGCGGGCGCGGCTGCCGGCCTGTCCGCGGCGTTCAGCGCCCCGCTCTCCGGCATGATGTTCGCGCTGGAAGGCATCCACCGCAGCTTCTCCCCGGCCATCCTCATGGGCGCAACCGCAGCCTCCCTGACCGCGGATTTTGTTTCGAAATACTGTTTCGGCTTGACCCCGGTCCTCGATTTCGGGGATATTCGGCAGTTGCCGCTCGGCGATTACATGTGGTTGATTCCGCTCGGCATCATCGCCGGACTGGTTGGCTCGCTGATGAACCGTTCCCTGCTGGGATTCCAGACCCTGTACGGCAAGCTGCCCGACTGGTTGCGCCCGATGATCGCCATGGCGATTGCCCTGCCGGTCGGCCTGTGGCTGCCCGACGTGCTCGGAGGCGGCTCGAACCTCGTGCAAACCGCCGAACGCGGCCATCCCGGGCTCCTGATGCTGTGCATCCTGCTGGTCGTGAAAATCCTGTTCACCAGCACAAGTTTCGGTTCCGGCGTGCCCGGCGGCATCTTCATGCCGATTCTTGCGGTCGGCGCGCTGGCGGGCGGCGCGTTCGGCACGCTCGGGCATGACCTGTGGGGGCTTTCCGCGCAGGCGATTCCGGTTTTCGCGGTTTGCGTGATGACAGGCACGTTGGCGGCATCGGTCAAAACCCCGATCACCTCGATCCTGCTGACCGTTGAAATGTCCGGCACACTGACCCACATGCTGCCGGTCGCCGCAGCCGCGTTCATCGCCCTGCTGGTCTCCGACTCGTTGCGTACGAAACCGATTTACGGCGTACTACTGGAACGCTACATGCGCGCGCAAGGTCAGGCGGCGAAACTGCCCGGCAATCTGGGTTCCGGCATCATGGACTTTCCGCTGGAAATGGGCGCGCCCGCAGACGGGCATCGCGTGCGCGACGTTGCCTGGCCGTCCGGATGCCTGATTATTGGACTTCGACGGGGTGAACACGAAATCGTTCCGCGTGGCGACACCATGCTGCGGGGTGGCGATTACCTGATCGTACTGTTCAGCGGTCAGGAGGAACAGACCGTCCGCGCGGCGCTGCGCGGGCTATGCGACGCGGAAGAGACCGAAGCCGGCGCCTCGTCGAGCTGATTGACGCCGCGGTTGCCTGCGCGAGCTATTTGACGCCGACGGGACAGTACCATCCGACGTCAGTCGTCGTTGTTCGGTACTCGTGCTGCCGGCTGATTGTTGAGATTCTGCGGGTTTGCGGTGTTGGTCGGGTCGCCGGGGTGATGCCGTGGTCAGCGTACGCGCGGACTGGATCCGTTTTCGGTCGGTGTTCTCCGGTTTGATCCGTGATTCGGGTGTTCTGGGTGCCTGGCACGCCGGCGGTCGATTGTGATGGCGTAATCAGATCCCCGTGATTCCGCGCTTCTGCGATGATGCCTTGGTTGGCGGCCGGACATGGTCCGGCATGGGTGTGAACTGGTTCCGATTTTGTCCTATGTTTTCCGGTTTGGTCCGTGGTTCGGGTGTTCTGGGTGGTTTGTTTGGCGATGGTTGATGACGGAGGTGTGTTCGGATTGTTGGTATTCTGCGGGTTTGCGGTGTTGGTCGGGTCGCCGGGGTGATGCCGTGGTCAGCGCACGCGCGGACTGGATCCGTTTTCGGTCGGTGTTCTCCGATTCGGTGCGGGCCGCTCGCCCGCTCGCCCGTCCGCCCGCTCGCCCAGTCATCCGCGTGCCCGCCGTGTTAACACGAATGACTGCGAAGTTACCCCGGCGAAACGTTATTGCAACCGCTAGTCGAATCTCGAACACCTATGGTGAGGGTAATCGAGAGAGGACTACATATGGCAGACGCACTATCGACTGCGCGGCGCCATCGGTTCCTGATACTGACTTGCATGCTTGCCATGCTGGTTCCGATGGCGTTCCTCGCATTCCCATCATCCGCACAGGCCGCTGAAGCGGTCACAACCTGCAATCCGACCGCCACCAACGGCTGCGTGAACGGCATCCTGCAAGATACTTCCAAACAGCCTGTTGCCGGCGCGACCGTCACCCTGTCCGGCAAAGAATCAGCGACCACAACCACCGATTCGACCGGAAAATGGGCGTTCTCGGTGACCGCAGACGGCTCATACACCGTCACCATCGACAAGTCGGTCGCCTCAAGCCACGGCCTGCCCGGTAACACGGCGACCGTGAGCATCGACAAAAGCGATTTCTCCAAGCAGCGGGCGGTCGTCCGCTTCGACAAGGCAAACGTGACGGATTCTTCAAGCTCCGGCAAAGCTTCCGGCTCGGCATCATCGTCAAGCAAAGCCAAGTCGGGCAGCTCAAGCTCCACAACCGACAGCTCGTCGGCGTCAAGCTCATCCGGCAGCTCCAGCAATTTCGGCCAGCGCTTCTGGCAGCAGCTTTACTCCGGCTTGATTTTCGGCCTCATGCTCGCGCTGATGAGCGTCGGCATGAACCTCGTCTACGGCACCACCGGACTGAGCTCCTTCTCCCATGGCGAGCAGGTCACGCTCGGCGGCCTTATGGCGTATGTCGGCACGCAGATGCTGCATTGGCCGCTCATCGTCTCCGGCATTTTCGCCATCGCGATCGGCGCGCTGACCGGCCTCATCCAGAACGAAGTCATCTGGGCGCCGCTGCGCCGCAAGCATGTCGGCCCGCTACAGCAGATGATCGTCACCATCGGCCTGTCCATGGTGCTGCAATACCTGTTCCAGTTCTTCTTCGGCGGCAGTACGAAAGGCATTGTCACCTCCGTGGAACGTGGCTTCCAAATCGGCCCGATTACTACTGACCGCGCGACACTGATTTCCGCGGCCATTGCAATCGTGGTCATCGCCACCGTCACGTACTTCCTGTACCACACGCGGTTCGGCCGGGCCACGCGAGCCGTCTCCGACAATGCCGCACTCGCTGCGGCGTCCGGCATCAACGTGGAACACGTGGTGCGGATTGTGTGGATCCTGTCCTGCGCGCTCGCCGCACTTTCCGGCGTGCTTATGGGTATCTACCTCAACGGCATCGCGTGGAACACGGGCGCGGTCTTGCTGCTGCTCATGTTCTCCGCGGTCACACTCGGCGGCCTGGGCACCGCGCCGGGCGCGCTCGTCGGCGCCCTCATCATCGGCGTCGTGGCGGATATGAGCTCGCTCATCATCCCCAACGACATGCGCTACGCTTCGGCGCTCGCGATCCTCATCATCGTCCTGCTGTTCCGTCCGCAGGGCATCTTCGGCAAAGCACAGAGGGTGGGCTGAACCATGGATTTCCTTACGATTATCACCAATTCGTTGGGCGAACTGATTGCGCCCACAACCGCCGCCTACGCGCTTGCGGCAATCGGCTTGAACATTCACTTCGGTATGACCGGCCTGTTCAACATGGGCCAGGCGGGATTCATGCTGTTGGGCGCCTACGGCTTCGCGGTCACCCAGTCTATGGGCTGGAGCATTCTCGGCTCCCTGTGTATGGCGCTGTTCCTGTCGTTCCTGTTCGCGCTGCTGCTTGGCATTCCGACGCTCAAACTCGGGCCTGACTACCTGTCGATGGTCACGCTCGCGGCCGCTGAAATCGTTCGCATTATCGGCCGCTCCACCGCGATGACCAAGATCACCGGCGGTTCCGGCGGTATCTCCCCACAGGATTTCACGGAGAAGTTCGAAGCGCTCTCCCCGCTGCCCGACGGACAATCGACCTTCCTGCTGTGGACCTACTCGAACAATACGGCGAACTCCTGGTGGATCCGCATCGTCGCCTGGGTGCTGGTCGGCATCGCGCTGTTCCTCACCTGGCGCTGGTTCAACTCCCCGTGGGGTCGCGTGCTCAAAGGCATCCGCGAGGATGAGAACGCGGTGCGCTCGCTGGGCAAGTCGGTGACCCGCTTCAAGATCCAGTCGCTGTTCCTGGGCGGCGCGTTCGGCGCGCTCGCCGGCATCATCTTCGTGCTGCCGCGTTCCGTACAGCCGGATTCCCTGGGTCGTCAGGTCACCTTCTACACGTGGACGATCCTGCTCATGGGCGGCGCGGCGACCGTGTTCGGCCCGCTGATCGGCTCGTGCGTGCTGTGGGTGGCGCTCACGTTGATTAAGGAGTTCATGCGTGGCACGATTCCGACGACCGTGATCTCCTCCGACCAGGTGGAGGCGCTCGGCTGGGTGATTATGGGCGTCGCGCTCATGTGCATCGTGATATTCAGGCCGCAAGGCATTCTCGGCGACCGAAAGGAGTTGGCGTTCAATGCGTAAGTCAACATCTCAACAAGCAGCATCGCAGCAGGCCGGGAAGAACGCGGCCGACGACTTCGGCGGCAAGCCCTTCCAGCAGCAGACGTACGTCTCCGAATCTGACGCTCCGGGCGCTCCGGCCCCTGGTTCCCTCACTCCCGAGGCGGATTTGCCGCGTTGGGCGACCCGCGCGCCCGAGGGTGAGAAACTCGAATCCACGCAGTACGCGGACCGTGTGCAACACGATCTGTCGTTCGTGAAAGCCGCGCCCGGTGTGGCCAAGCCGGATCCGATCCTCGTGGCGGACAACATCACCCGCAAATTCGGTGGTGTCACCGCGGTCGACGTGCAACATTTCGAGATTGAACGGCACGGCATCACCGCGCTGATTGGCCCGAACGGTGCCGGCAAAACCACCTTCTTCAACCTCATGACCGGTTTCGACACCCCGAACACCGGCACGTGGGAATTCGACGGCAAACCGCTCAAATCCGAATCCCCGGAGCAGGTGGCGCGCATGGGCATGGTCCGCACCTTCCAGCTGACCAAAGTCATGAGCCGCTTGACCGTCATGGACAACATGCTGCTGGGCGCCCCCGTTCAACCGGGTGAAGGTATGCTCGCAGCGCTGTTTCCTGCCCGTTGGCGCAAGCAGGAGGAGAAAAACCGCGAAAAAGCTGAACGTCTGCTCAAGCGCTTCCTGCTGTGGAAGAAGAAGGATGATTTCGCCGGGTCGCTTTCCGGTGGCCAGCGCAAACTGCTCGAAATGGCGCGAGCGCTGATGAGCGACCCGCAGCTGGTCATGCTCGACGAGCCGATGGCCGGTGTGAACCCCGCGCTCAAGCAATCGCTGCTTGACTGCATCATGGCGCTGCGCGAAACCGGCACGACTGTGCTGTTCGTCGAACACGACATGAACATGGTCCGGCATATCGCCGATTGGGTGACGGTCATGGCGGAAGGCAAGATCGTGGCCGAAGGCGTGCCGAAGAACGTGATGTCCGACCAGGCGGTCATCGACGCGTACCTGGGCGCCCGAGCGAACATCGATTTGGGCGATGACGCGGCGCTTGAGAAGCTTGAGGAGGAACAGCATGAGTGACGTAACGGTGAACGAGCGCGAAGAACCTACTGCCGACGCGGGCGTGGCCGTGGATTCCGGTGTGGCGGCCGCTGATGAGACGCCAACGCAAGGCACGCTGGCGCGTTCGCAAGTGCACGTCGGCGAGCCGGAAGGCGACCCGCTTATGGACGCGCAGGATCTGATCGCCGGCTATCTGCCTGGTGTGAACATCCTCAATGGGGCGTCGCTGACCCTGCATGACGGCGAAATCGTCGGCATCATCGGCCCGAACGGCGCCGGCAAATCGACCCTGCTCAAATCCCTGTTCGGTCTGGTGCACATCCGGTCCGGCAAGCTGCTGCTGCGCGGCGAGGACATCACGAATATGCGCGCCGACAAGCTGGTTTCGCGCGGCGTGGGCTTCGTGCCGCAGACGGAGAACGTGTTCCCGTCGCTGACCATCGAGGAGAACCTGCGGATGGGGGCGTTCCAGGCGCCGAAACTGTTCAAGGAGCGGTTCGAGTACGTCAGCTCGATCTTCCCGAAAATCGCCTCGCGCAAGGACCAGTTGGCGGGGTCGCTGTCCGGCGGCGAGCGGCAGATGGTCGCGATGGGCCGCGCACTGATGATGAAACCGTCCGTGCTGCTGCTCGACGAGCCGTCCGCCGGTCTGTCGCCGATGCTGCAGGACGAGACCTTCATCCGCGTGAAGGAAGTCAACAGAGCCGGGGTTTCCGTGGTGATCGTCGAGCAGAACGCCAGCAGATGCCTGCAGATCTGCGACCGCGGGTACGTGCTCGACCAAGGGCGCAACGCCTACTCCGGGCGCGGCCGCGACCTGCTCAACGACCCGAAGGTCGTCTCCCTGTACCTGGGCAACCTCGAGGAGACGGTCGAGGAAGAAGGTCGGTAGACGGGGCGGTGTGCGGCGCCGGGGCATGTTGCTCGGCGCAGTGCCGAGCAGATTGCTGCCCGATTCGCACAGTGTGGAACAGTAACCGACCAGGGACGGGGGCGAAGCGGGGGACGCTCTGAGACCAGCCACCATAACACCGCATGATTCCTGCGGCCGGCGATTTGTTGATTTCGCTCTCGTGCCCGCGTTCCTTGGTTACTGTTCTACAACGTGCATGGTCATGTCCGATTCCGCAGGTGTGGCCGATGCGGCGACGCCCGGCCCCGGCTCGCCCTGCCGCTCTGGTTCCTGAATCCGCGGAATACCGCCAATCCTCCGCCTACATCGGCAGCGCGTCCCTCACCGCCATCCTCGCATCCCATGGTTACCTTTCCGCACCGTGGGTCTGGGTACCCGGCTCGGCTTGAGCGGAGGAGAATGGAGCCAACTGCGGGAGTCGTTATCGGGTCCGGTGAGCGGTCTGATCATGCCGCTGCCATGTTCCGGCTCCCAAGGCACAGCCCAACCCATCATCGTGGCGCCATCATCGTGGCGCCATCATCGCGGGACTTCTCGCGTGATTCGTGATTTGTCCCGTAAACTCCCAACGGGCTGATATTGGGCGTGTTGGTATTCCAACGTTTTCCTTGTCACATTATCGCCGAATCCCGTTTTCATGGATAATCTCCCGGGAGATTATCCGCTGTCTTGCGTTTTCAATCGGAACTCCCGCGTTCCCCCGTGTTCCTGATGCCGATGCCCGTCTCCGATGACTCCTTGCGCCCACACCACCTCACGCCCCGCGCCCCGAGCCAGCCCCCATGTCTGATTGCACAATATTTCCTGTTGTTTTCGCATGTCACGGTCAGGAAACATCCGGCACACGCCTGTGTTGCAAACCACGCTTAGATTCACGGGTAAACGAAACGGCAAGCCTACATCACCGTAATGTCCAAGCGTCCGCTTCGCACCAATGAATCAGCATGGGAGAGAGGAAACTGATCATGCGCTACTCAACATCATCAACATCATCAACGCCGTCAACATCATCGCGTAAGTCAATGAAACGAACCATGATGTGCGCCACCGCCGCCGTCGCCGCACTGACCCTGGCATTGTCCGGCTGCGGCTCCTCGTCATCAGGCGGCTCGGCGTCCAGCAGTTCGAACGACGGATTCGTGCTCGGCGCGCTGTTCCCACAGACCGGCTCGCTGGCGTACATGTCCCCGCAGGAGGAAGGCGCGGTCAAGCTCGCCCTCAAGGACATCAATGATGCGGGCGGCGTGCTCGGCAAGAAGGCCACGTCGGTGAGCGCGGATACTTCGGACGCCGACCACGCGGACCAGAACACGTCCGGCACCCAGTCGGTGCTGTCCAAGAAGCCGTCCGCGATCATCGGTCCGGCGTCCAGCTCCGTGGTCAAGAACGTGTACAAGGAGATTTCCGCGGCGAAGGTCCCGATGATTTCGATGGGCGCGACATCCGCAAGCCTGTCCGGCGTCGACCCGTACTTCTTCCGCACGGTCGCCCCGGATAGCGTGCAGGGCGCGGTGCTTGGCAACGTGATTGCCCAGGATGGCGTGCAGAAGCTTGCAATCGCGGCTTTCAACGACGAGTACGGCACTGGTTTGCGCGACACCATCGCCAAGACCGCTGAGGATGCCGGCGTCAACGTGGTGTACGGCGCGGATCAGGCCTTCGACCCGACCGAAACGAACTTCTCCTCGCTCGTGTCCACCATCAAAGCCTCCAACCCGGACGCCATTGTCATCATCGCCTTCGACCAGACCAAGGCGCTCATCAAGGAAATGATCAGCCAGGGCATTGATACCACGAAGCTGTATCTGGTCGATGGCAATACCTCCGACTATTCCGACACTTTCGACAAGGGCACGCTCAAGGGCGTGACCGGCACGATTCCGGGCGCTCACGCGACTGCGGACTTCCAGAAGAAGGTCAAGTCCATGGAAAGCAGCGTCAAGGATTACACGTATGCGGCCGAAACGTATGACGGCGTGATCCTGTTCGCGCTCGCTGCTCAGAAGGGCGGCAAGACCGATGGCGAGACCATCCAGAAGAACCTGCTCGCGGTGTCCGGCGCGAACGGCGGCACGAAGTGCAAGTCCTACAAAGAGTGCGTGGCGCTGCTGAAGGATGGCAAAGATATCGAATATGTCGGACAGACTGGTATCGGACCGTTCAACAAGAACCATGATCCGAGCTCCGCGAATATCGGCGTGTACAAGTTCGGTGAGGACAACAAGCCGGTGTTCGACCACGTCCAGTCTGGCAAGGTGTCTACTGACTGATGGCAGATGACTGATTGCCGATTGCTGATCTCTGATTCCTGATAACTGGGATGGTCGCGGACCGGGCTGTTGGTCGATCGGGCACGATGCCGGTGGGCGGCGTGTCGATTTGGCCGATGACTGGTCTGTGGCAGACTGGAGCCGCTTAGCCGGTGGGTGAAGCCGGTGCGGGGACGACGAAACGGCCGGTGCGCTACGTGCGTGCCGGCCGCTTCGTCGTCTGTGCAGTTGTGCGTCTGTGCAGTCGTGAGTCGGCGGGCGGCGACCACCAGTCGGCAGCCACTAGTCGGCAGGCGCGCGTTTGCCGTCTGTGACCCGTTGCGGTCGTGCCGTTCCGCACGGTTCGTGCGATGGTTGCGGTACCATAGTGGATTGCCGCGATTCGCGGTGGCGCGAGTAAGGACGGCGGCGGGCGATTCCGCCTCACAGGCATGATTTCGGAGTGACACATGACGCAACAGAATGGTCGGGACGTGGATGTCCCCGACGAAAACGGCGAAGGTGGCGAGGCATCGCTGCCGGGTGCTATGGGAGCGGCGGTTCCGCAGCGCGCGGCTGTCGCGTCTGAACCTGCATCTTCTACATCTCCCGTTGACTCCGCCGAGCCTGCATCTGCCGCATTTTCTGCTGACTCTGCGGATTCCGCCGGTTCTCCAGCTCCTGCTGACCCTGCCGTTACGTCGGTGTTCTCGGTCGCGTCGATTGCTTCTGCCGCTTCGGTCCCTGCTTCGGTCCCTGCAATGCCGGAAGTCCCTGATATCCCTGTGATGTCGACAGTGCTGACCTCCGCATCTGAATCGGTTAACGGGCGAGATTCCGCCGATTCCAGCGCTCTCGGCAATCCCGTCAACCCCAACGGATCCGCAAACCACGCCAACCTCGGTGAATCTACCGACCACACCACCCTCGCCAACCCCCAAAATCCCGGTGACGAGCCGAAGCCCGAGACCCTGATGATCGAACAGGTCGAGCAGCACGACGCCCCGGTGGGTGCGGCGGCATCCCCGAATCCTCCGCAGATTTCGCTGGCCCCAATCAAAAAACTCCGCGCCCAATTCAACCCGCTCGCCGACGGACTGGTCTATCTGGTCGTATTCCTCGGCGGCTTTGTCGGCACCGCCGTCCGCTACGGTGTGTCCGCACTGTTCCCGTCGTCTGGCACCGAATTCCCCGTGGATACGTTCATCGCGAATGTCGCGGCTTGCTTCCTGTTCTCGCTGCTTGCGGAAACGATGGCGCACGCCTCGTGGATCCGCCGGCGCACCCGCCAATTGCTCAGCCGCGGGCTGGGACTCGGTTTGTGCGGCGGATTGTCGACGATGTCCACCATGGCGGTTGAAAGCCTCGCCGATATGCTCGACCATGAGCCGTGGATGGCTGTTTCCTATATGGTGGCGAGCGTGGTCGTCGGCACCATATGCTGCGTCGCCGGTGTCCTGCTGGCTCACGTGCTGACGGCGTCGCGAGCCGCCAAGTCGCTGCGTCGCATGTCAGGCGGTTCCAAGGCGTCGCATAATCCCCGGCGAGCCAACCCCACGTCGGTCGGGGGCGGAAATCCTGCTTCCGGACACGCCCAGACTTCCACCGGCGGTGATTCCACTGCCGCCAACGGCGTCGCAGCCGGAAGCGACCCGAATATGCCGGCTTCGTTCGAGCCGACGCCCATCACCGCGGAAATCCCGCTGGTTCCTGATCCGGTGACCGGGGAGGTGCACTGATGCTGCTGGTTTGTGTGTGCGGCGGACTTGGCACAATGGTTCGCTATGTGTTCGACGTTTCGATTCGTCGTGGCTGGCATCACGCGTTTCCTCTGGCGACGCTGCTGGTCAACGTGCTCGCCTCGTTCTGTGCGGGTATGGCGGCGGCCGGCTACGCGTACCATACGGTCGATTACGCGACCAGCCTGATTTTCGTCGCGGGTTTTCTCGGCGGCATGTCCACGTTTTCGGCCGCCATCAACGAGATGGTGTCACTTGCCCGTAATCGTCGCTGGTGGCTTGCGTTCTCGTATCTACTTGCGACGATTGCGACGCCGCTGTTGTGCGCTGCGTTGGGGTGGATGCTGGTTGCTGTGACGCGCTGAGCGCCTGTCGGATCGCGGTTGCGCCACTGCATCCCACACCCCGCGTAATTCAGCGGTGCCATCACAACGCATGATGACGAAACCGGTGTCGCCGCTCGATTCGTCCCGATAGTACAATGCCGGTAGCAGGCGCGATGCACACCGCCCGGCGGTTCAAGTCCCGCTTGGCGTGCGGTACCCGTCCGTGCACAACAGAGAGCAGCGGAAAGCAACAGAGAGCGCTTGAATCAAGCTTCGTGAGGAGAAACTCGTGGTCGGAATGCGCGACGTGGCCAAAAAGGCCGGAGTGTCTTTAAGCACCGTATCGTTGGTGGTGAACGCTTCCGGATACGTTTCGCGAGAGATGCGTCGTCGCGTTGAACAGGCGATGCACGAATTGGACTATATCCCCAACGAGCTGGCACGCAATCTGTATCGCGGGCGGACCGGCATGATCGGCGTGATTGTGCCGACATTGCGTCATCCGTTTTTCGCGACGTTGGTGTCCGCGTTGCAGGGGCGGCTCGCGAAGCATGAATTGCAGACTTTGCTGTGTTCTACAGCTGATGCGGATACCGGTGAGGCGGAGTATGTCAGCCGCCTGCGCCGGCATATGATGGACGGAATCATCATGGCTGCCCATACTGATCATCCTGCGGATTACTGGACATCGATTGGCCGGCCTGTTGTCGCGTTCGACCGTGCGCTGGGCGATACCATCGCCACAGTCCGTTCCGATCATGAGCAGGGCGGTCGGCTGGTTGCCGAGCAACTGGTGAAGTCGGGGGCCCGCCATGTGGTGATGGTCGGCGGCCCGCGCAGTCAGTTCGATGATCGCGGCGAAGGGGCGACCACATTCCCCACGGTGCGGTATTTCCAGACGCTGGGGGAGCGGCTCGATGCGGTTGGAATTCGGCATGAGTATGTGGCATGCGGACCGGTCACAGATGTCGAAGGGTATGCGCGGGCGGTGCATCTGCTGTTCGACCGCCTCAGCGAATCGCGTTCCGGCGGTTCTGCCGGCGGTTCTGCCCGCGATTCTGGCGTCGGCGATGCCGGGATTCCGCCGGTCGATGCGATTGTCGGTTCTGACGTGGTCGCTGCATGCGCGGTGAAAGAGGCGTTCGCGCACGGGCTGAACGTGCCGCGTGATGTGCAGATCATCGGGTATGACGGCACATGCTTGGTAGATTGCGCCGGATTGACGCTGACGGTCATCAAGCAGGATTTCGATACGATTGCCGAACGGTTGGCTGCACGTATCGTCGACGCCGTCAACGAGCCGGAAGGTCGGGAATCCAAGGACGGTGAGGATTCCAAGGCCGGCAAGGAATCCAACAACGCCGCGGCGGTCGATATCGTGCCGGTCTGCCTCCACATCGGCGACACCACCCGGCCTGTCGCCTAGCGGCCTGCCAGGTGGGGGAACAATCCCGAGGGCAGGACGGGCCTGCCTTCTCCGGAAATTGGTCCAGTGGTCGTCCACTTGCCGACCACTGCGAAACCCCGCGGAAATACGGCGATGATTGGCTGTCACCAGTATGAGGCGCACGCCAAGAGGTCCAATCCAACCCGCGGCCGTGCGCCATCGGAACGACACCGGGAGACGGCTATGGGCGACAACGACAGTGACGGGACATTCCTCGCATCCGCTGCGGGCAAACCCGCCGAACTGGCCTCCATACTCGCCGGCCGGATCACGGCAGGGCAATACCCGCCCGGCACGCGACTGCCCGGCGAACGTGAGCTCGCCGCGACCTTCCGCGTCTCACGCGGCACAGTCCTCGATGCCGTCGCCATCCTCGCGCAACGCCACGTGGTACGCACCAAATGGGGTGCCGGCACCATCGTGCTGGACACCGACGAGGCGTCCCTCGCCATCGAGACGGTATTGAGGCAAGCCGACCACGAACGTGGCAATATCCGCGAGCTGCGGGACTTGGTCGAGCCGCCCATGGCCGCACTCGCCGCACGCAGGGCATCGCCTTCGGATCTGGTGACACTCCACGGCATCATCGACCACACCGACATCCGGATGACGCCACGCGAATCCTTGCGAATGGACATGGCGTTCCATCTGGCGCTCGCCGAAAGTACCGGCAATCCGCTGTTGGCGGCGCTGCTGCGGTTTGTCAACGATTCCGCGGAAGCCACGCGGGCCGGTACGCACAGCACGGTTACGAGACGCCGCGTCTCACTGGATGGACACCGTGCGATCTTCGCGCGCGTCCAAGCCGGTGACGCGCCCGGCGCCCAGCAGGCGATGCTTGACCATCTGCGGGCCATCGGCGGGATGGACGTCCTCGGCATCCAGCCACAACAACCGGCAGAACTGAAGGAGCCAACAAAGCCAATGGAACCTGCGAAGCCAATGAAGCCAACGAGGCAAGCGAGGGGCGAACGATGAGCATCATCCACCTGTCAAGCCATCCGGATACCGTGCGGTGGGGGCACCCTGCCCGCCCGCGGCGACCGTCCCGTCGCCGCCATCAACGCCGGGGACACGCTGCGCATCGACACGCTCAGCCATGAGGGTCTGCTGGAAGAGCAAGGCAAGGATCCGCTGGGATTCTTCCAAGCGCAGGGCGTCGCGGCATCAGACATCCTCGCGGACGCGGCCGCCATCGCCGCAGAATCGGACCATCCGCACGGTTCCGGACCGCACGTGGTCAACGGTCCGGTCGAAGTGCGCGGGGCGAAGCCCGGAGACTGGCTGGCCATCGATATCCTCCGCCTCTCCCCGCGCGTCGACTACGGCATCATCTCGAATCGCCACGGCAAAGGCGTACTGCCGTCCATGCCCGAAGCCGGGCGACGGACGGTCAGCATCTTCGCCCGGCGCATGCGCGTCAACGGCAAGGACGTCGGCGTCATGCGGAAAACTGGCCCGGACGCCATCGACGCCTACCATACGTACCTGGCCGGCGGTGCGCCGGCGAGCCCGCCCGAGCCGGACGACCCCGATACGGTGGCCTTCCCGCTATGCCCGTTCCTCGGCATCATCGGCGTCACACCGGACACCGGCGAGCATCTGAGCACCGTACCGCCCGGGGATTTCGGCGGCAACCTCGACATCAACCTCATGGTCGAAGGCACGCGCCTGTACCTGCCGGTATTCGTGGACGGCGCCGGCCTGTACGCGGGCGACCCGCATTTCGCGCAAGGAGACGGCGAGGTTGCGCTGACCGCACTCGAAGCGTCCCTGGAAGCCGACCTGCGCGTCGGGGTCATCGCAGGGCCTGATTTCACGCGGCGTTTCGGTGTATTGCAGGGGCCGCTGCTGGAAACCCCCGACTACCTGGTGACCACCGGCCGCGCCCTGCGCCTCGACGATGCGCTGGAACATTGCGTGGAGGAATCCCTGCGCCTGCTGGTCGACGGCTGCGGCTTCGACCGCGCGCACGCCTACGCGTACCTCAGCGCCGCCGCTGATTTCGATATCTCCGAGGCGGTGGACATCCAACGCGGCGTCCATGCCGCGATCCGACGGGCCGATATCGGCCGATAACAAGGCAAGACAGCGGCGGCACGGCAGTTGGCGGATACCCGGATGCTCCCGTCACCGCATACGCCGAAGATGGGTACGGGACCGCTGGAACACAATCCGGCCTGATTTGGCCCAGCCTGATTTGGCCCAGCCTGATTTGGCCCAGCAGATGAAAGAGATGACATGGTACAAGCAGACACCACCACCGGACGCGCCAACGAATCGGCGGAACCAACCGACACCGGCAGGCAGCGCCTGATGCGCCTCGCCACGGCGACGGCTATCGCGTCCGCGCTCGCCGGCGTGGCGGCCGGCCTGCTCACGCTCATGCTCTACGGCGTGGAGCACCTGTTCCTCGGCTATGTGGAAGGCGTTTCGGCCCCCGGCCCGTTTGCGGTGCCCGCATGGCGGCGGGCGGTGTCGGTGTTTGTAGGGCTGTCGGTCGCGGCGGTGATCTGGTGGCTGCTGCGCACGCGCACCACCAAAGTGCCGTCGGTCAAACAGGCGGTTGGCGGCTCGCGCATGCCCGCCTGGCAGACCGTGGTGCACGTGATGCTGCAGATATTCATCGTCGGTTCGGGCGCCTCGATCGGCCGTGAAGTCGCGCCGCGCGAATTGGGTGCGCTGCTCGGCCAGCGTTTTGCGGCGTTGACCCGCCTGGACAAGCGGGATACGCGCACACTCGTCGCGATCGCCGCCGCCGCAGGCCTTGCCGGTGTCTACAACGCGCCGCTCGCCGGGACCTTCTTCGCCGTGGAGATCCTGCTGCACGAGATTAGCCTGGAAACGGTGGCTTTGGCGTTCGGTGGCTCGGCCCTGGCGGCATGGACGGCCTCGCTGGTCAAAGGCACGCACACGTTCTATGACTTGGGGCATGTCAGCGCCCTGTTCACGCCGGATCTTATTGCTTTCGCGCTGATTGTCGGCGCGGTGTGCGGGGGGTGCGGCGCCCTGTTCCGCCGCGGTTCCGCGTGGGCGGAATCGCATAAATCCACCGGTGTCACGTTGCTGTGGACCATGCCGCTTGCCGGCGCACTCACCGGTGTCGCTGCAATCTGGCTGCCGCAGCTTATGGGCAACGGTCGTGCGTTGGGGCAGCTGGGATTCTCGGGCGCGGTTGAACTGTCAGTCATTCCGGGGCTGCTGATCGGATTCGCGGCAAAAGCCGTACTGACCCTGCTGACCATCCGCTCCGGCGCGTCGGGCGGTGTGCTGCAGCCGGGCATCGCGCTGGGTGCGTCGATGGGTGCGATCCTCGGCGTGCTGTGGATGACGTGCTTCCACACGAATGCGCTCGCCGTATATGCGTTGATTGGCGCGTGCGCGTTGCTGTCTGCCTCCCAGCAGGCGCCGCTGATGGCGACCTGCCTGGTGATGGAGCTCGCCGCCGCACCGGTGAACCTGTTCGTGCCCGCCGGTTGTGCGGTCGCGGTGAGCGCGCTGGTGTGCAAAGTGCTGATGCCGCGTCTCGACGCGTGGCACCCGCTCGCCGGCATTGCCGCCCGCGTTCACCGTTGATCCCAATCCCAAACTGGGTGCGCTGATCCACGGTCGGAAGCGGGAGATTGCGCTGAATCGGCCATTGGACGGATAATCTCCCGGGAGAATCGTCGGGTCCGGCCGTGTCCTGCAAGAACTCCCAACGACATCGTTGGAATCATGCGGTTCGCAAAATCATGCCGTTGGGAGTTTTCCCACGGATCGGCCGATTCGCGCTAATCTCCCGCGGAAAGTCGGGACTTTACACATTTATGGCCTGTCTCGGCGTAACCGGTTTGCGGGTCTTTCCGGTCTGGTTGCGATGATGGTGGTCAGGACTGGGTTCGCTCGCGATTGTTGGTTTCCGTTGATGTGTCGCCGGATGCGGAGGATTGGTGCGGGGAGTCTCGATGCGGTTTGACGGCGGCGAGCAGGTGCGGGGGATTGCGCCGATTCCGTCGGGGCGGTGGTAATCTCCCGGGAGAATCGTCGGGTCCAGCCGTGTCCTGCGGGAACTCCCAACGACATCGTTGGAATCATGCGGTTCGCAAAATCATGCCGTTGGGAGTTTGTCGCCAGATAGACGCAATTGCGCTAATCTCCCGCGGAAAGTCGGGACTTTACACATTTATGGCCCGTCTCGGCGTAAAGTCCCGATTATCTCGGGAATCATGTGTCCGCATCCGCAGAATCGAATGTCGAAACGCACGGTATGGCAAAGTGACCTTGGAACGGGAGAGTGCCGTGCAACGCTCACTGCCATCGGATCGTTGATATTCTGCGGTTTTTGATTCCGCGTCGCAGCCGTCTCTGCCAGCCTGACTCCCCGCGGCCGCACAATCGGTCCTCGAAATCCATGGTGTGGAAGGCCATCCGGGCTCGCAGTCACGGCAACGGGAGCGCATGTGCTGGCAAACTGTTGGAATTCCGCGGTTCCGGTGCGTTGTGCCTGCTGCGCTGAACACTTCGCTTCTCCGCGCCTGCGACATCGATGATCAACATTCATCGTATGGAACTGTAACCATGAAACGGGGTGGATGCGCAACGCTCGCTGCCGACGAGTCGTGGAATCCGGCGGTTCTGCCGATTGGCTGGTGCGGAAACCGAATCATGCGTATAGCGGCCCGCGCAATGCCGGCCGTCGCTCCGCCGCCCCGCCCGTGTACGATGCGAGGCATGGACGACAATCAGCGCAATCATGACCGGGATGCCCACAACCAGGGCGCTCGCGACCAAGACGTGAACAGCCGAGATGCCGGCAGCCAGGACACCCGCAACCAGAGCGCCGGCAGCCGGGACACTCATACCCAAGCCCCCCGCACCCCAGCCGAAACCATCCCGCCCACCCTCGCGCAAGCGCACTCCGGCCGTCGCATTCTCCGCGGCCGCATCTACCGCCATTTCAAGGGCGACCGGTACCTTGTGGAGGATTTCGCCACGGATTCCGAGTCGGGTCTGCCGGTGGTGGTGTACCGCAAACTGTATGGCGATGGCTCGCTGTGGGTGCGCCCGCTTGAGATGTTCGCCGGCGAGGTCGACCGTGCGAAGTATCCCGACGTCCGGCAGCGCTACCGATTCGAACTCGAGGATATCCCCAGCATGAATCATCGCTGAATTCCTGCCGCAGACCGCGCGTCGCATGGTGTCGGGGCGTTCCGTCGTGTACAATATCGAACCGGTTCGATACGTGTTCGAGCGTGTGTTGTGCGGACGGCGACTCGAATCGCCAAATCCAACAAAAACCGCCGAAAACCCGCTACACTGAAAATGTTCTGTGTTTGGCGCCAAAGGAGGGTCGATGAAGAACAAGGTCCAACTCATCACCTATGCCGACCGGTTAGGCGACGGCACCATCAAGTCCTTGACCGACGTGCTGCGCACCCGTTTCGACGGCGTGTACGAAGGCGTGCACATCCTGCCGTTCTTCACCCCCTATGACGGCGCCGACGCCGGCTTCGACCCGGTGGACCACACCAAGGTCGACCCGCGTCTGGGCACATGGGATGATATCGCCGAGCTGTCCAAGACCCACGACATCATGGTCGACACCATCGTCAACCACATGTCCTGGGAATCCAAGCAATTCCAAGACGTCATGAAGCGCGGCGAAGACAGCCCCTACTACCCGATGTTCCTCACCATGTCGAGCGTCTTCCCCGACGGCGCCACCGAAGAGGACCTCGCCGGCATCTACCGTCCGCGCCCGGGCCTGCCGTTCACCCACTACACGTGGGGCGGCAAGACCCGTCTCGTGTGGACCACCTTCACCCCGCAGCAGGTCGATATCGACACCGACTCCAAGGAAGGCTGGGATTACCTGCTGTCCATCCTCGACCAGCTGTCGCGCAGCCACGTGAGCTACATCCGCCTCGACGCGGTAGGCTACGGTGCCAAGCAGGCCAAGACCAGCTGCTTCATGACCCCCAAGACCTTCGACCTCATCGGCCGGATCAAAGCGGAAGCCGAATCCCGTGGGCTGGAAACCCTCATCGAAGTGCACTCCTACTACAAGAAGCAGGTCGCCATCGCCAACAAGGTCGATCGCGTCTACGATTTCGCGATTCCGGGTCTGCTGTTGCACGCCCTGACCACCGGCAAGACCGGTCCGATCGCCAAGTGGGTCGAGGTGCGCCCGAACAACGCGGTCACCGTGCTCGACACGCATGACGGCATCGGCGTCATCGACATCGGTTCCGACCAGCTCGATCGCAGCCTCAAGGGCCTCGTACCCGACGAGGAGGTCGACCAGCTCGTCGAAACCATCCACGAGAACACCCACGGCGAATCCCGCGCCGCGACCGGTGCCGCCGCCAGCAACCTCGACCTCTATCAGGTCAATTCCACGTATTATTCGGCGCTCGGCTGCAACGACCAGCATTACCTCGCCGCGCGTGCCGTGCAGTTCTTCCTGCCCGGCGTGCCGCAGGTGTACTATGTCGGCGCGCTCGCCGGCGCGAACGACATGGAGCTGCTGCATCGCACGAATGTCGGCCGCGACATCAATCGCCACTATTATTCGGTGGAGGAAATCGATCGCAATCTCGAACGTCCGGTCGTCAAGGCGCTCAACGCCTTGTGCCGCATGCGCAACCAGCTTGACGCATTCGACGGCGAGTTCGCTTTCAACCGTGACGGCGATGCGCTGACCTTCAGCTGGACGGGCGAGACCACATCGGCGAGCCTCACGTTCGAACCGAAACGTGGCCTGGGTGTTGATAACCAGGCTTCCGTGTGCACACTGCGCTGGTCGGATGCGGCTGGCGAGCATGAAACCGACGACCTGCTGGCCGCTCCACCGACAGTCGCCTGAGACAACAATGACTGTGCCGCTTGGCCGGTGCTGGAGCGTCGGCCAAGCGGCACGGCATACGTCCATACCCATCAAGGGGGTTGCCATGAGCAACAACAATGAGACCGGCGGAGCTGCCGGCCAGAAGCCCGGCAACGGTTTTGTCCGTCCGGGTATCGATGACCGCCCTGATTTGGACAAGGCGCTGACTCCGGAGCAGAAAGAGGCGGTCTCCCGTCTCGCTGTCCCACTGCCCAAGAAGGCGAAGAGCGAGGATTCTGCGGCATCCGTAGGCGTCCAGGAGACTCGTATGGTCGCGGAAAGCGGCAGCCCGGTCGCCGCGATGGCGAGTTCCGTGGATGCGGCCGTGCTCGACCCGAATTCGGCGTTCAACGACATGCGCGACCCGATGGTCAGCGCTGACGGGCATCGGCCGTCGAAGACCGAGATCGTGCGCCTCGGCGTCGGCTTCACGCTCAGCGCCGTCGCCTGCGCCATCCCGTGGGTCGCCTTGAGCGCGGTCATCCTGCAGCAGGTGCTGGAGAACATCGATCCGGCCACCAAGGAGTCCATGCTCGGCACCATCAACGCGGTCGGTTCCATCGTCGCGCTGCTGGCGAACGTGATTTTCGGCACGCTGTCCGATATGACGCGCAGCCGGTTCGGTAAGCGCAGCCCGTGGATTGTGCTCGGCGGCCTGATCGCCGGCCTGTCCGTCGGCCTGATCGCCCTCGCCCAGCACAGCTTCCCGGCGATCCTCGTGCTGTGGTGCTGCGC
The DNA here is from genome assembly GCF_000426425.1 of Bifidobacterium thermacidophilum subsp. thermacidophilum DSM 15837. NCBI lineage: Bacteria > Bacillati > Actinomycetota > Actinomycetes > Bifidobacteriales > Bifidobacteriaceae > Bifidobacterium > Bifidobacterium thermacidophilum. Next base: position 190,865 of record NZ_AUFI01000007.1, on the reverse strand, counting down.
CCAACTGGGGTATAACGTCATGCTCGCCCCGTTCGTGGCGACTATGTCCGACCGTGTGCCCGACAAGGTCCGCGGTACGATTTCCGGCTTCTACGGTGCCGGTATCGCCGCCGGCCAGACGCTCGGCAACGTGGTCGGCGCCAAGCTCAACGACAACGGCGCCACCGGTGTCACGCTCGGCTGGCTGATCGGCGCGGCGGTGTTCGCGTTGATCGGCATCATCACGGTCGCCATCTGGCCGCGCGAAGGCTCCAATGTGAACGAAAAGCGCGAGGAAATCACCGCGAAGTCCGTGCTTATGAACTTCCGTCCGCCGCGTCACGCTCCTGATTTCTACTTCGCGCTCGTGGGCCGCACCCTGATGATGGGCGGCTACTGGATGATCAACAGCTACCTGTTCTATATTTCGCAGGATTACATCTACGCGGGCCAGCCGCATGCGAAGGATTCCGCGAACGCGCTGATCGCCGTGATGGGCGTGATCACGCTGGTGGTTTCGCTGATTGCCGCGCTGACCGCCGGCCCGATCACCGACAAGATCGGCCGTCGCAAGCTGCCGGTCGCCTTGGCCAGCTGCCTGTTCGCCGTCGGCATCCTCATGCCGCTGCTGATTCCGACCCGCACCGGCATGCTGCTGTTTGCCGCGGTCGCTGGCCTCGGCTACGGCGTGTATAACGCGATCGACCAGGCGCTGAACGTCTCCGTGCTGCCGAATCCGGAGGAGGCGGGTAAGGATCTGGGCATCCTCAACCTTGCGAACACGCTGTCCACGGTGATTGGTTCGGTGTTCACGTCGACGATAATCAGCATTTCCAAGGGCATGCATCATGTGACTGCGACGCCGCCATCCGCCTATCGCGTGGTGTTCATTGTGGCCATAGCGATCGTGCTGATCGCCGCCTACCTGATCATGCGCATCAAGAAAGTGAAGTGACGCCGCGGGCGGCTTGCCCTCCGCAAGTGCGTGTGGCTCGACGACGGTGGCGGATTTTAAACGTCAATTCGGTTGCGGGCAGCGCGCTTTGTGCTAGCGCGTGTGGCTGCGCCGTCTCGCAAAGCCTGAGCGCGTGCGATGCGTGCGATGTACCGGCCGGGTGCCTGTTTCCCTTATTGCGGGGCGAAACAGGTGCCCGGCCGCTTGCGTTTTCGCATTGGCCGTGCAGGTGAAGGCATCCCGGCACGCCTGCGACCGCAGCCCCCTCCGATTTGGCGAGATATTCAGATTGGAGTCTGAAAAACTCTCGGATTTGCCCTTCTGTCGCGAGATATTGAGAGATTGTTCTGAATATCTCGCGTCTGGACATGTGTTCGCGAGATTTTCAGATTCTGGCGGGTCGCTACAGTGATGGTGGATTCTTGAGAACCGCGGAATATCAACGATGTGATGGCGCCTCATTCGTGCGGGCTGGCCCATAGAATCTCAATAAATCTCGGATTTGCGTTCCCGTCGGAGTTTTTCAGAGTTTTTTCTGAAAATCTCGCTGATTTCGACGTTTCGCTGAGATATTGAGATTGCGAATTGAGAGCTGATGGCCGGCAGAATCGATTCACAGGTGCATCTGCCCCTGTCTCATGCCGGTCGTGCAGGTGCGTGACGGCCAATCGTGGTGGCGTGCAATTGTGGCGCTACCCGCCGCTGATGCAGAACCATATCGTGGCGCGTGCAATTGTGGCAGTCCCGTTCATCCTCACACAAACTGGTTACGCTGACGGCCGGCTCCGCGTAACCAGTTTGTAAGGCGGGCGCGATCTATGACGATTCGTGGCGAAATCAGGTCTGAGCATGTTGATGCTTTGGCCGCTGCGGGAGTTTGCACGGATTCCTTCATCGCGTGGAAGAACTCCCTAGGCGCGTGTCAATCGTTCATTGCTGCGGATCAGCTCCTGATTGAGAGCGTTGGAAATCCGCGGTGCGCCCGCATGCCGGCGGAATCGGTTGTGGGAGTTTATCGCGTTTACGTCGATTTGGCGCTAAACTCCCGGCGTCCTGATTTTGTGAACCGCATGATTTCAACGATTCCGTTGGGAGTTCTTGTGGGGCTTGCCTCAATCCCTACTGTTCTGCCGGGAGTTTATCGTGTTCGCGTTGATTTGATGTTGAACTCCCGGCGGCCTGATTTTGCGAACCGCATGATTCCAACGATTCCGTTGGGAGTTCTTGTGGGGCTTGCCTCAATCCCCACTGTTCTCCCGGGAGATTATGCCCATGCCGATCAATTCGTCGCAATCTCCCGTGTCCGACCGTTTCTACTACCTTCGGCCGCATCCGCATCTGCATCCGACTGTATCCGACTTCACCCCACTCACCCCACTCACCCCACCAGCACCCTGACACCTATCGAAGTCAAACGTTCAACCCGTTGATATTACAGCCTTCCCGACATGTCCACATAGTGGACATCGCTTCCTTGAACCGGTCCAACCCTCCTATGGTTAGGGGCCAGTTGGGAAGACATCCCAAAGAGAACCGAAAGGAGGACGCCACGATGAACGGTCTGCTGTTGTTGCGAGTTTCCGCACGAATTATTAGCCCGTCTTCGTTGGCGGACTGATTCGGTACATGCTGAGCCCCGCTGACGAATGCGGGGCCGGACAGATCATTCGCCCTGCATACATCGCGGGGCTTTTTTGTTGCACTGCAAATCCCACAAGGATCGCCACAGATTCGCAACCAGCATCCAGCTCAAAACAAAACAGATGGAACCGTGTCGCACGCGAGTGACGTCGGCACGTCCAGGAGCAATCCAGGAGCAATCATGACAGCAGTCGAACAGACGACTGGCCTTCAACAGGCCGCCGGCAAAGTGGAACAGATGACGCGCGATTCGGTTCGCACCGTCATTGCCGCTTCCATGGTCGGCACAGCCATCGAGTTCTATGACTTCTACGCATACGGCACCGCCGCTGCGAACTATTTCCCGAAGGTGTTCTTCAGCGACACGACCAACCCGACGGTCGCGCTGCTGATGTCGCTGCTCACCTTCTCCATCGCGTTCATCGCCCGCCCGGTCGGCTCCCTGATTTTCGGCCATTTCGGCGATCGCATGGGCCGCAAGACCACGCTGGTCGTTTCCTTGCTGACGATGGGCACCGCAACCTTCCTGATCGGCTGCCTGCCGACCTATGACATGTGGGGTGTCGCTGCGGTCGCGCTGTTGTGCCTGTGCCGCTTTGTTCAAGGCATCGGCCTGGGCGGCGAATGGTCTGGCGCCGCGTTGGTGGCGACCGAAAACGCGCCCGCCGATAAGCGTGCCCTGTACGGTTCCTTCCCGGAGCTGGGCGCCCCGATCGGCTTCTTCCTGTCGAACGGCACGTACTTCCTGCTGGAAAGCTTCAATGACAACGCCGCGATGGTCTCTTGGGGCTGGCGTGTGCCGTTCCTGCTGTCGAGCGTGCTGGTGATCGTCGGCCTCGTTGTGCGCGTGCAGATGGAGGAGACCCCGGTCTTCCGCCTCGCCCAGCAGCAGCACAAGGTGATCAAGTCCCCGCTTACCGAGGTGTTCCGCAAGAGCTGGCGCCAGGTGATCCAAGCCACGTTCATCGTCGCTGTGACCTACACGCTGTTCTACACGCTGGCCACCTGGTCGCTCGCTTGGGGCACGAAGACCGTTGAACAGGGCGGTGGCGGCCTCGACTTCACGAACCGCGAGTACCTGCTCATGCTCATGATCGCCATCTGCGTGTTCGCGCTATTCATCGTGCTGTCCTGCGTGTATGCGGACCGGATCGGCCGCCGTCGCGTGCTCGTGTTCTCCTCAGTTGCGCTGGTGGTGTTCGCGCTGGTGTTCCCGTACCTGCTCATGGGTCACCGCAACTTCTTCCAGGTTGAGCTGTTCCTGTGCGTCGGCTTTGCCCTGATGGGCATCGCCTTCGGCCCGATCGGCGCGTTCCTGCCTGAGCTGTTCGATGCGAACGTGCGCTACTCGGGTTCCGGCATCGGCTACAATCTCGCCGCGATCGTGGGTGCCGCGTTCGTTCCGACGATCGCCACCTGGCTGTCCCATCATTGGGGCGTGCGTTCGGTCGGCCTGTATCTCGGCGTGATGGCTGTGTGCTGCCTGGTCGCGGTGCTCAGCTGCCGTGAGACGAAGGACACCGATTTCACCAAGTGACGTCGGCGCGTGGAGCCGGCGGTCGCGGTCGCGGCTTTCGGCAGTCGGTCAGCGGATTGCCGGCTCCCCGTCATGGGCGTCGTCGCAGGTTGCACGCTTCGGCGTCTGTCCGCAGTCAATACCTGAGATATCTGAATATTGATATCTGACCACAAATAACTGAACACGTAAGTACATAACGACATAACTGAAGACGACATAACTGAATATCGATTCCACTTTGGATTTTGGCGCGATTCCGAGGCGTGGCGGTTGGTTTTCCGCCCGCCGCGTCCCGGTTCCGCACTACGGTCCGGAGACCAACTACCCATGTGCTTGATGGCTTACGAAAAAAGTTTTGCCGAGATGTTCAACTAGTGGAACGCGTTCGATACAGGACGCCGGTTCTAGTATGATGGGCATCAATCAAGGACAAAATCCTTTTTGCAGAAGTTACAAGCAAAGTGCCGGTATCAAGCCGGCAAGGGATTTTCCCAAAACAAGGAGTGCTACATATGGCAGCAACTATCTGGTATGAGAAGGATGCGGATCTCTCCGTGCTCAATGGCAAGAAGGTCGCCATTCTCGGTTACGGCTCCCAGGGCCATGCCCATGCGCTGAACCTGCGCGATTCCGGCGTTGACGTCGTCGTCGGCCTGCGCCCGACCTCCAAGTCCGTGGATTACGCCAAGGAGCAGGGCCTCGAGGTCAAGTCCGTGCCGGAAGCGGTCGCCGAAGCCGATATCGTCATGATCCTGCTGCCTGATCAGTACCAGGCTCAGGTCTACAAGGAGCAGGTTGAGCCGAACCTGAAGCCGGGCGCTGCTCTGGCCTTCGCTCACGGCTTCAACATCCACTACGGGTACATCAAGCCGACCGAGGATCACCCGGTGTTCATGGTCGCCCCGAAGGGCCCGGGCCACATTGTGCGTCGTGAGTACGCCAACGGCCGTGGCGTCCCGGTGGTTGTGGCTGTCGAGCAGGATCCTCGCGGCGACGGCTGGGACATCACCCTGGCTTACGCGAAGGCTCTCGGTGCTCTGCGCGCCGGCGCCATCAAGACCACCTTCAAGGAAGAGACCGAGACCGATCTGTTCGGCGAGCAGGATGTCCTCATGGGCGGCATCAACCACCTGTGCGACATGGGCTTCGACGTGCTGACCGAGGCTGGCTATCAGCCGGAGATCGCCTACTTCGAGGTGTTCCACGAGCTGAAGATGCTCGTCGACCTGGCTAACGAGGGTGGCCTGAACAAGGCTCGTTGGTCCTGCTCTGACACCGCTCAGTACGGCGACTACACCTCCACCGTGATCAACGAGGAGACCAAGAAGCGCATGGAGTATCAGCTCAAGCGCATCCAGGACGGCTCCTTCGCCAAGGAGTTCATGGATGACCAGGCTGCTGGCGCCCCGAAGTTCAAGAAGCTGCAGGAGGAGTACTCCCACCCGCACCTCGAGACCGTTGGCCCGAAGCTGCGCGCTATGTTCTCGTGGAACAACCAGAAGGATGCTGACACTGATATGACCGAGTCCTTCAACGGCAAGATCGCTCGTACCCAGGTGCAGTGATTGCGGGCGGCGCTTTGGCGGCTGAGCCAGTGGCCGGCTAGCCGAGGTTCCGCATAGCGTTTGAAAGAGACCGTCGTCCGGTTCGTCCGGCCGGCGGTCTCTTCGTATGATTGCTTGGCTGCTTGTCTCAGCGCATGAGATCGAGCAGCTGACGGACCATCTCGGGGCCCCACCAGTCGCGGTATCCGGCCTTGGTCGGGTGCACTGGATCGTGCATGTACAGCGCGCGGCGGTCGTCGGGAATCGCATTCCACGCGGCATCATGCCACAAATCGATAATGCCGAAGCCATGAATCCGCTGAATATCGAACAGCAAATCCACCATCGCCTGATACCGCGGGCTGTCGAATCGCGCGCCCGTGAAGAACACGAGCGGGCAGTCCCAGCGTCCGCGGACCATCGCGACGATATGATTCAGCGCGCCGGCCACGGTATGCGTGTCGGTTTCGCCGGCATCTCCCAGCGGCACGTCATGCGAGGCGTCGTTGGTGGATAGCTGGCAGATGAACAGGTCAATCGGCAGGCTCGCGGGAAGCCGGGTATCCAGCCGGTGCACGTAGGAACCGTCATCGAGGTCGGCGAGCGTGGTGCCGCTTACGGCTTCCTTGGCCAGGCGCATATCCAGCCGCCGTGCGATATACTCGCCCGGTCCGTCGGCCAGCGAACACGCCCCGTAAGCCACCGATGACCCGAGGATCCCCAATGTCTTGCCCGCCCAGGGCGGCGCCGGAATCGGCTTGATTGCGCTGAAATCATAGGCGGTCGCGTTGCCTGGCTGTCCGTCGGTCCCCGGGTGCAGTTCGGCAGGATACGTGATGATCGCCTGCGATGGTTGCGTTGCGTGCCCCGCTTGCACTTGTGCCGCTGATGCTGGTGTTGCTGGTGTTGTCTTGGTAGTCATATGCGTTTCATCCTACGCGAGTGGAAGGTCACGACCCTTGGAATTGGCCACGCCTTCCGATGCTCCGTTGCATGTCGTGAAAATGAGGTTGACGCGCCCGGAGGATAAGGGGAACAACCTCCGAACGCGCCAAGTCTAGGATTGCGGTACGTCGCTGCGGAAGGGGATGGCGGGCAGCCCGTCAGCGTTGTGCACGGGTGCAGGCCCCCAACTTCGCCAGGCGTACCGGATGGCTGTCGGCCGGGATATCTCGGGACAGGACACGCGAATCGCGCCGCTGCCGCGATTGTCGCCGCCGGCCTTGGACCCATATACGATGTCCGCGGCAGCGTCATGGAAGACACCGTCCTCGCCGGCAAGCTCGAACCCGGATTGTCCGGCAATCCGGGACAGCGCATCCAGCCCGCCGGTGTTCCCGGTGCCGGGTACGGTGCCGTCGAAGCGCAGCCCGTCGGCATGGCGATACCGTACGAGCACCGCCGCCCCGTCGACTGCGCCATCCCCGGGGGCCGCATGGGAGGGTCCGCTTTCCAGCAGGATTTCCACGGGTTCGGGCCCCCAAGCGGCGATGTCGCGGTGCCCGTACATCGTGTGCAGCGCCATGGCGGCTGTGCGCTCGCCCACGGTGCGCTTGTCGTACGGGTGGATGTTGTCGTATTCGCCGCAGTCGATGGTGCACACGGTCGTGACATCGGGAATGTCGCGCGCCGCATCCCATTGGGTTTCGCGGATCACCGGCCAGTCAAGCGGGTCGGCGTGCGCTTCGGCGGTCGCACGGTCAATCCATTGCGGGAGCTGGATGATGATGAACGGCAGCTCGGCGCAATGCGCCGCATACCCGGAAACGCCATGCACGGTATTCCCGCCGATGCGCCACATCTGACGCCACAAGTCGATCATCTGCCGCAACAGCGTCGCGTAAGACGCACTATGCGGTGCATCCTCTTCGCCCTGATACCACAGGACGCCACGCACCGCGTACGGCGCGACGCGTGCGACCATCGCGGTGAAGGCCCCGGTCGGCCGGTACTGCGAATGCGGGGTGACCGGCGGCGGCCAGGGGCATTCGCCGTAGTTCGCATTGAGCTCGTCCCAGCTGACGTTCGGGTTCGCGGCTCGTGCGGCCTCGATCTGCGCGTTCCAATGGTCGAACCTGGTTTTCCACGCGAGCGTCATGTCGTGGAAGTCCTGTTCGGTATGCCCGGCCAGCGCCTGCTGGTAGCGTTGCCAATACGGCCGTCCGGCATCGCCGGATTCAACAGTCGCCTCATCCATCCAGCAGGTGATCGATGTGCCGCCGATGTAGCAGTCGATGATGCCAATCGGCACGGTGTCGCCGAATTGCCGGCGCAACTTGGCGGCGAAATAGTAGGCGATGGCGCTCATGGTCCCGGTGGTGTCGGGCGCGCACGCCTGCCACGTGGATCTGCGTTCGGCGTCGAACAGCTCGTCGCCGACGTCGCCGCTTTTCGGGGTGTTGTAGAAGCGCAGCAGCGGGTCGGCGGATTGCGCGATGGCCTGGGCCGCCTCGCGGGTGCTGTGCAGTTCGAATTCCATGTTGCTCTGCCCGCTTGCGAGCCAGACTTCGCCGATCATCACGTCATGGAAGACCAGTTGGATCCCGTTCGAGGCGGTGAGTTCGAGCGTGAATGGGCCGCCCGCTTCCTGCGGGGGCAACGTGATTCGCCACGAGCCGTCCGGGCGGATGGTGCCATCAACCTCTGCAAACGTTTTCGGGCCGCCGCTCGCCGCCGATGCTGCCTCGAACAGCCTCGCGTGGATGCGCGTGCCCGGCTTGCCGTGACCGAATACGGGGATGGGCCGGTGCCGTTGCATCACCATGTGGTGCGAGAAGATGGCCGCCACGTTGAAATCGGCTGTTCCCTGAGGCTTGCCGATCGAACGGTTGTCTGCGGCTCGGCCGGCATCTGAGCCGGGTGCTGGCCCTGTCACGGTGTGCGCCGGGGCGGTGGTTCCCGGCGCCGGTCCGGTTACGATGTGTGCGCTCATGTCAGTCGCTCCAGATGTCGTCGCCGTGGCTGCGAATGAAGCCGACCAATTCGTTGGCCATTTCCTCATGCTCTTGGACGCGCGGATGCCCGGGTGTCGCTGAACCGTTTCGCGAGTACAGGAAATGAACGATATTCGGGTCGTCGACGGTGTTGACTGTCTCGTCAATCGCGTGATCCCAGCTTGGATCATGCTTGAGCACGGTGGTTGTGCAGATAATCAGCGCCTTCGGATAGTGGCCGCGCAGAGCGCGGAGGAAATCGGCGTATCGTGCCCGCCAGTGGCGTGCGGCGTCGCCGTCGTACTCTTGCGCCATGAAATCGTTTGGATGCGAGTCATTCTGCCCGATGGCGACGATGACGACGTGCGGGGTGTAGCGGGAGAAATCCCATTGCCGTGTCGGGCCGAGCGACGGATTGTATTCGATGCGGTCCCAGATGCTTTCCATACCGATGTAGTTCGGCGCGTGGAACCAGCCAATTCCGTCGAGTAGTGACGCGCCCCCTTGGGCGATGTCGTGCAGTTGGGCACCGAGTTTGCGTGCGGCTATGGCACCGTAGGACAGCCATGAGTTGCTGTAGGGGCTTAAGTCCACATCAGGGTCGCAGGCGCCCGCGTACAGAACCGCTTCATCGCGTTCCCCCGCAGATACTGAATCACCGTAGATTTCGATGCGTCGTGCCGGTTCGGGAACACTGGGCGGCTGTATTTCTGCGGAATCGTCGATGGCGAGCCAAAGCAGTTCCAAATAGTGCTCGCCATCCTGCCGCTTGTAGATGGTCGCCTCGTGTTCGATGTCAGGCAGATGGCTGGCCAGGGTGAGTGTGACGGGACGGCTGTCGATAGGTATGCGGATGCAATATGGGGTGCCGTCGATAATGACGCCGATTCTGCTGTCCCCATAGTCATGATGGTTGATCACGGTAAGGCTGAGCGTGGTCCCGGTGAATCGGAAACTCATCTGCGTGTACGGGAATACCCAGACGGGACGGTCCGGATTGCCGTCATCGATACGTCCCATGACGCGCAGCGCGGGGTCATGGGGTGAGATGATGCGAGACATGGTCCTCTTCTTCCTTCCGTGGTACGGGTTTCGGTGGCTTCACCGCCGCTGTTGACTCCGGTGTCGTTGCCGGCGCATCGTGCTACCATCGTGCTTAACCGTTTCAGAATGGTAGCGCGGAATGTCGGCAGATGCAACTATGCGTGGCTAAAAAGACACGCCATCACCTGGCATAGCGAGAAAGGCCTCATATGCACGTACCACGACATTTCGTATTCGGCACCGCGACCGCCGCATACCAGATCGAAGGCTCGCCGAAGGCTGATGGCCGCACGCCGTCCATCTGGGATGTCTACAGCCATACGCCGGGGAAAACCGTCAATAGCGACACCGGCGACATCGCCTGCGATTCCTATAAGCGCTGGGAAGACGACCTCAACCTGCTCGTGGACCTCGGCGTCGACGCCTACCGTCTGTCCATCGGGGTGCCGCGAGTCATCCCAACGCCCGACGGCAAGTCGAACGAGGCCGGTCTCGACCACTACGAGCGCATCATTGACGCGCTGCGCGACCGTGGCATTCGGCCTGTCGTCACCCTCTACCATTGGGATCTGCCGCAGTACATGGGCGAACAGGGCGGCTGGCTGAACCGCGACACCGTCTATCGAATGGCGGATTATGCGCGAATCGTCGCACGGCGGCTCGGCGACCGCGTGGACGTTTACACGACGCTCAACGAACCGTGGTGCTCCTCCTACCTGAGCTATGGCGCCACCGAGCATGCGCCGGGTCTCGGCCTTGGCGCCGGCTGCTTTCCGACCGTCCACCACCTCAACCTTGCGCACGGCCTTATGGCACAGGCGGTTCGATCGGAAGTCGGCACTGCCAGCAATGTCTCCGTCACCTTGAACCTGCAATTCAACCGCGGCGACGCCGACGCCGTGCACCGTACCGATCTGATCGGCAACCGCGTGTGGCTTGACCCGATGCTGCGCGGCTACTACCCGGCGGAACTGTTTGACGTAACGCGCAAGGCGTGCGACTGGAGCTTCGTGCGAGACGGCGACCTGAAGCTCATCAACCAGCCGATCGACCTGCTGGGCGTGAACTACTACAGCACCGGCCTTGTCGCCCTCGCCAAGGCCCCGCACACCGACACGGGCGCGACCGCGTGGCCGTGCTGCGAGAACGTCGACTGGTTGCCGACGCCCGGCGAGCACACTGCGATGGGTTGGAATATCGACCCCGAGGGGCTGACCGACCTGCTGGTTCGCGTGCACAATGACTACCCGTCGGTCCCGCTGGTCGTCACGGAGAACGGTGAGGCGTGCGACGATGTCGAAACCCAGGAAGCCGATGGCACCTTCGCCGTGCACGACGCCAACCGTATCGACTATCTGCGGCGTCATCTTGCGGCTGTCGGCAAGGCGATCAGCGCCGGCGTGCCGGTGGAGGGGTATTTCCTGTGGTCGCTGATGGACAACTTTGAGTGGGCGTACGGCTATTCGAAGCGCTTCGGCATCGTGCGTGTCGATTACGACGAGGATTGCCGTCGCGTACCCAAGGACAGCTTCGCATGGTACCGCAGGGTGATTGCTGACCGCGAGCTTCCGGAGGCATAACCTGGTCGTGCCGGCGCGCCGTAGGTTACGGCGTGCCGGATAGCAGACGGATTGGGGGCGGTGACGCGCATTGGTCGCGCGGCCGCCCCCAATCCGTCGTATTGTGCACTTGTTGTTAGTGCCTAGCTGCTTTGCTTAGCTTTGCTTTGCGTGGCGCGCCCGTGCGGGGTTTCAAGGCGCAGATTACAGTAGCGGTCTCTTTCGACGGCCTGCGAACTGAAACGCTTCAATGTACGTTGGACCGGTATTGGTGGTCTTGCGGTCGAAAACATACCGCGACAATCGCCGAATTCGACATATGCACGGCGTGTCGTCTGCTTAGTCATGTCGAGCGCAACGGAAGAGGTAAGCGTCATGCCGCGAATGCTTGACAGCTCAAGGGATTAGGACATGGTGCCTCCGGACATACGGGCGGTCTCTGATGGATGGCGATGATTAAGCGTTTCATGAATGATTCAGCCTAAATCGGCGTCATCTCCTCGGTTGGATTAATCGGGAGAGGAACCATAAAATCGTTGGAAATTAGCCACTTAGCGGTACCGCTCCGCGAGCTGCGTCAACTGAAATGCAGAACTGAACGGTCAGTGAACCGGGCTGTCGGCGTGTCGGGAACTTAACCGGTTGACAAGCCGCAAAGCATGCGTTAGTCTGAACATCGTCATCACGGAGGCGCCGGTTACGGAGCCTTCAGATAGATCTTCCGCAACGGTTCAGTGATGAGACGACGGAAGCAACAGGGCGCGGGCGGCGCAAGCTCCCGGGTCCGAACCCATCAATGAGGAGAACAGGATGAAAGTCATCACCAAGATCACGGCGGCAGCGGTCGCGGCTACCTGTGCAATCAGCCTGGCAGCGTGCGGTGGAAGCAATGGCGGCTCCAAGAGCGCTACGAACGTGAGCTACCCGGAAATCAAGCTTGGCACCACTGGCAAGGACATTAAGACCACCATCAAGGTGTACACCAACCGTACCGATATGCTGCAGGATTCCTACACCGGCACCAGCTGGAAGCAGTATCTTGCAGAGTTCAACAAGATGTATCCGAACATCACCGTCAAGGTCTCCGGCGGCACGGACTACGCGAACAGCGCGCTGACCCGCCTGCAGGGCGGTGACTGGGGCGATGTCATGCTCATCCCGGCGGTCGACAAGTCCGAGCTCAGCAACTACTTCCTGTCTTATGGCAAGACCGACGCCATGAGCAACGAAATCAAATACGTGCACGCCCAGGAATACAAGGGCGAGGTCTACGGCGTCCCGGCAACCGGCAACGCTGTCGGCGTCGTCTACAACAAGAAGGTCTTCAAGGAAGCCGGCGTCGACAAGCTGCCTACCACTCCGGACGAGTTCATCGAGGACCTCAAGGCCATCAAGGAAAAGACCAAGGCCATCCCGCTGTACACCAACTATGCGGCCGGTTGGACCATGGGCGCCTGGGATTCCTACATCGGCGGCACCGCTACCGGCGACGCCAAGTACATGAACCAGGAGCTGCTGCACACCAAGGACCCGTTCTCCGATCCGAAGGACGGCACCCACGCCTACAACGTGTACAAGATCCTCTACGACGCCGTCAAGGACAAGCTCACCGAGGACGACTACTCCACCACCGACTGGGAAGGCTCCAAGTCCAAGATGAACAACGGCGAGATCGCCACCATGGTGCTCGGCTCCTGGGCCGTGTCCCAGATGCAGCAGGCCGGCGACAACCCCGACGATGTCGGCTACATGCCGTTCCCGATCTCCGTCAAGGGCAAGCAGTACACGACTTCCGCCGCTGACTACTCCTACGGCATCAACAAGAGCTCTTCTGCCGACAACCAGGAAGCCTCGATGATTTTCGTAAAGTGGATGACCGAGAAGTCCGGCTTCGCCTACAACGAGGGCGGCATCGGCGTCGCGAAGAGCGACACCAAGCTCCCGGACCTCTACTCCCAGTTCGACAAGGTGAAGTTCCTCGAGGACGAGCCTGCGGTCTCCGGCGAGGAAGATCTCTTCAACGACCTCAACTCCGATTCCGAGCTCGCCATCAACGCCGGCGGCGACAAGCGAGTCCAGGCCATCGTCGAGCACGCCGCCAACGGCGACGAGTCCTACGACGCCCTGGTCAAGGAGTGGAACTCCAAGTGGAACGACGCCCTCAAGACCGAGGGCGTGAGCGTCAAGTACACCACGGTCGCCAAGTAACACCTCGACCATCATGCGGTCGGCCCGGCTCCTGAGCCTAGGCGTCGGGCCGACCGCATGATGACGTTCACCGGCCGGTTCCCTGAACGGCCGAGAAACCACAGAAGGTATCAAGAAGGTATCAAGAGAAAAAGGGGAATACAGTGACTGCAACAACAGCAGGCGCAACGGTTGACGAGACCCGGGCCGATGTGCCGTTCAATACGCAACCACGGGACTGGCGCAGGGGCGTGATCATCGTTCTGTTCTGCCTGATTCCTGTGACGCTGCTGGTGGTCTTCACATACGTGCCGTTCGGCAGTATGATCGGCTACAGCTTCTACAAGATGAAGTACATCGGTACGCCGCGCTGGGTCGGCCTTGACAATTACGTGCAGGTGTTCACCCGCCCCGACACGCTTTCGTCGCTTAAGCTCAGCCTCTACTACATGGTCGGCGCACTGCTTCAGGTTGCTCTGGCCCTGTATCTGGCGACTGTGCTGTCCTTCAAGGTCAAATGCGGCAATTTCTTCAAGGCAGTGTATTTCTTCCCCTATCTGATCAACGGCATCGCCATCGGCTTTATTTTCAAGTTCTTCTTCACTCGCGGCTTCGTCTTTGACTCCGTGCTGCAATGGTGCGGTTTCGACCTCAAGAGCCTGCCGTACTGGCTCAAGGACCAGCGCATCAACAACTGGTCCCTCGTGGGCACCTCCATCTGGCGCTACCTGGGCCAGAACGTGATCCTGTTCATCGGTTCGATGATGTCCATCGATTCCTCGCTCTATGAGGCGGCCGAGATCGATGGCGCGAACAAGTTCCAGCAGTTCCGTCACATCATCCTGCCTGGTATCAAGACGATCCTCGTGCTCAACGTGATCCTGTCGATCACCGGTTCGCTGTCCGCCTTCGAGGCCCCATTCGTCATCACGACCGGCGCCAATGGCACGGCCACCTACTTCGTGCTCATGGATCATCTCGCCCACACCAACCAGAAGGTCGGCCTGGCGTCCGCCATGGCGATCGTCCTGCTCGTCATCATCCTGATATGCGCGCTGTTGCAGAAGCTCCTGTTCGCCTACGTGTTCAGGGACGCCGATGACGGCACCCAGAAAGCCCTGAAGAAAGCCAAGAAGATGGAAAAGCAGCGTCGCAAGCTGCAGCGCAGGAACGCGGCCCTGTTCCGCGACGGCGCCTCGAAGAGCGCAACCGGAAAGGCGGTGGCATGATGTCCGCAGCTACCAAGACCAAGCAGATCGACAAGGGTGCGACCCCCTGGTACAGGTTCAAGGTCGGGTTCTTCGTCTTCCTCAAGTACTTCAGCCTGATTTTCGTGGCGTTCTGGGCGGTCCTGCCGGTCGTCAGCTGCTTCGTGACCGCAGCCAAGACCGACAAGGAATACCAGTCGACCACGGTCATGCAGTTGCCATCCAACTGGTTCAACTTCGAGAACTACGTGAAAGCGTTCAAGTACTCGAACATGGGTGTCGCGTTCCGCAACTCCTTCATCGTGCTGATCGTCGTCCTGGTGGTCACCACGATCATCGGCACCCAGCTCGCCTACGTGCTGAGCCGCTTCAGCTTCCCGGGCAACGCCCTGATCCGCGGCATGTTCGCGCTCGCCGCCCTGCTGCCGGGCATCGCCATGCAGGTCTCCCTGTACAAGATGATGGTCAACATGCACGCGGTGAACACCCTGTGGGGCTACATCCTCATGATGTGCGGCACGGACGTGATCTCCATCTACGTGTTCATCCAGTACTTCGAGAACATCCCGGTCTCCCTGGATGAATCCGCCATCGTGGACGGCGCAAGCTACTTCACCGTCTATTCGAAGATCCTGCTGCCGCTGCTCAAGCCGGCCATCGTGACCTGCATGATCCTCAAGGGCGTCGGCGTGTACAACGAGTACTACTCGGCGAACCTCTACCTGCAGGACACCAACCTGAAGACGGTCGCCATCGCGCTGTACTCCTTCACCGGCCCGATGGGCAGCCGCTACAACCTCATCTGCGCCGGCGTGATCATCACGCTGCTGCCGATGCTCATCCTGTTCCTGCTGTTCCAGAAGCAGCTCTACAACGGCATCGCCGCCGGCGCGGTCAAGGGCTGACCGCCGTCCGCCGACTATCCGAGAACTCGTGGGCTGTGCTGTGCTGCTTAACCGGTACAGCCCACGGCTATGAAAAGGAACCATCATGACTCACACCCCTCATACCTTCGCCGTGCTCGCCGATGGCTGGAGCGTCCGCGCACTCAACCCGCAAGTCGCCCCGGAAGCACTGCGTGACCGCATCGCGGTAGGCATCCCCGCGACCGTGCCGGGCGAGGTGACCCTCGACCTGGTCTCCGCCGGCCTGATCGCCGACCCCTTCGACGGCGACAACGAGAAACACCAGCAGTGGATCGGCGACATCGACTGGCAGTACCGCCTCGTCTTCGACTGGCATGACGACGGCAAGGAACGCCACGACCTGGTGGCCTACGGGCTCGATACCGTGGCCACGGTCACGCTCAACGGCCAGCTGGTCGGCAACGCGCAGAACTACCATCGCACGTACCGCTGGGATGTGCGTGGCCAGCTGCGCGAGGGCGAGAACCAGCTTGTCGTCACCTTCGCCTCGTCCGTGTGCGAATCCGACCGTCGCGAACAGGAACTCGGCTACTACCCGCATACCGAGCACCACGCCTTCAACCAGCTGCGCAAGCCGTCCTACCAGTTCGGATGGGATTGGGGTATCGACGTGGCCAACGCCGGCATCTGGCAGCAGATCGGCATCGACTCGTGGTCCGGTGAACGGCTTAAGGCCGTCCGTCCGCTGGTTGATGTGCTCGACGACGGTACCGGCGTGCTCACCTGCACCGTGGATATCGAGCGTGCCGGCAAGGGTCGCGTCATGGACCCGATGGACGCCCACGCCGGGCAGACCCCGGTCCCGTTCACGGTGGCGCTGAACGGCAACGGCACCGACGCCAAGGTCTCCGGCGTCATCGAAGCCGGGCGCGACAGCGCGACCGTGAAGATCGCGGTCCCGGACGCCAAGCTGTGGTGGCCGCTCGGCTACGGCGACCAGCCGCTGTATGACGTTGCCGTCACCACTGATGACGGCGAGGCCGAATGGTCTGGCCGCATCGGCTTCCGCGCCGTCCACGTGGACACGCGTGCCGACGAGGTCGGACGCCCGTTCCAGATTTACGTCAACAACGTGCCGGTGCACGCCCGCGGCTACAACTGGGTGCCGATCGACGCGTTCATGTCCCGGGCCGACCGCGCCTTCTACACCAAGCGTTTCCACGACCTGGTGGAGTCCAACTCGAACATGGTGCGCGCCTGGGGCGGCAGCATCTACGAGTCCGACGACTTCTACGACCTGGCCGACGAGCTCGGCGTCATGGTCTGGCAGGACTTCATGCTCGCCTGCGCCGCCTACAGCGAGGACGCGGACACCCGCTCCGAAATCGAGGCAGAGGCCCGCGGGCAGATCACCCGCCTGTGCCCGCACCCGAGCCTGATTGTGTGGAACGGTTCCAACGAGAACTATGTCGCCTACGCGCAGTGGGGCGGCTACAAGCAGGCCCTGCGCGACGACGACCGGCCGGCAAACGAATACGGCTACGGCGAAAAAGGATGGGGCGACTACTACTACGCGCAGCTCTTCCCACAGCTGCTCGCCGAGCTTGACCCCACGCACGTCTACCTGCCCAGCTCCCCGATGAGCTTCACCAAGTTCACCGACGCGAACCTCGACACCGACGGCACCATGCACATCTGGGACGTGTGGAACCGCATGGACTACCGCAAGTACGCCGACTACACGCCGCGCTTCGCCGACGAATTCGGCTACCAGGCGCCCCCGGCATGGAGCACGCTGACCCGCGTCGTCCATGATGAACCGCTTGAGCCCTTCGGCGACCAGATGCTCGTGCACCAGAAAGCCATGGGCGGCAACTACAAGCTCGCCCGCGGCATGCGCTCGCACCTGACCCCCGGTGACATCGACGACGTGAGCTACAAGGCCGACGGCACCCGCGACTGGCTGATTCCCACCGACAACTGGGACGATATCGAGGATTGGCATTGGGCCTGCCAGCTGCAGCAGGCGCAGGCGATCCGCTTCGGCGTCGAGCATATGCGCTCGCTGGAGCCGATCAACGCAGGCGCGCTGATCTGGCAGCTCAACGACGACTGGCCTGTCGTCTCGTGGGCGGCGGTCGATTATGACGGCCATCGCAAACCGTTGTGGTATGCGTCCCGCGACTTCTTCGCGCCGCGTCTGGCGACAATCCAGCCGCGTATCTCCAAGAAGCAGTGGGAGGACCGCAGCTGGGAGGGCAAGCGCCCGGCCGCCGACAAGCTGGCGCTTGTCGTGCTCAACGATACGCGCGAGCCGTGGGCCGGTACGTGGACGGTCGAGCGGCGCACGCTGGAAGGCGAAGTCCTGGCCAGCCAGCGCATCGAGGTGTCGCTTGGCGCTGTCGACCACGTCACGGTGTATCTCGAGCCCGAGGTCGCGACCTTCGCGGATGCCTCGAGTGAGATCATTGTCGCGGTGGCGGACCAGCCGGGCTTCGCACGAGCGGTGTTCAACGGCGCCGAGGTCATCGGCCAGAAGCTTCAGGCAAAACCGCTTGACGTGAAGGTCGAGAAGACGGACCACGGCTACGCCATGACGCTCACCGCCCACGCCTACGCCCGTGATGTGTTCTGCATGGCCGACAAGGTCGATGCGGACGCTTCCGTGGACGGCGGCATGGTGACCCTGCTGCCGGGAGAATCGGTGACATGGTCGATCAGCAGCGATGCCGATGTCGATCCCGAACGCTTCGCGGCGCCGAACGTGCTGCGGTGTGCCAACGACTTGAAACGGTAAAGTCCGGTACCGCGTCATCACATGCCGGTGCGGCAGGGGGCATGGGTGTCCCCGCCGCACCGGCATTGTCGTATTTGGTGTTCGGCACGAACATTGACGTTGCATCGGGATACGATGAATTTCAGCATTGATTTCAGTAGGATGCGACAAGAAACGGAGTACGCGGGATATGACAGGCGCGAAAACCAAGGTAACCATCACCGATGTCGCCAAAGCGGCGGGAGTGTCCAACAGCGCGGTTTCGTACGCCTTAAACGGTAAACCCGGCGTCTCCGAGAAAACGCGTAAAAAAGTGCTGGAAGTCGCCGACTCAATGGGCTGGAAACCCAACAGCGCGGCCAAGGCATTGTCAGTGGCCAAGACGCACAGCATCGGCGTGGTCATGACCGCCGGCAGCAAGCTGCTCGGTGTGGAACCCTACTTCATGGAGCTGTTCTCCGGCATCGGCGTCGAACTCGAAAAAGAGGACTATTCGCTGCTGCTGCGCTTCGCCCGCAACGAGACTGAAGCGCTTCGTGTGCATCGCAACTGGATCGCGGCCGGCAGCGTGGACGCCGTGCTCATCTTCAACGTGGAGATCGGCGACGCCCGCGTCGAGCTGTACCAGCAGCATCCCGAAGTCCGCGCGCTTGTTTTCTCCGACCCCTCGGTCTCCGGCCAGCTGACGACCGTCAGCAGCAACGACGCCGACGGCGCCCGCCAGATCGTTGAGTACCTGCATGAGCTGGGACACCGGCATATCGCACGTGTAGCCGGTCCCGAACGGTTCGGGCACACGTACATCCGCGACCGCGTATTCAACGAGGAGACCTCGAAATACTCGATGGCATACGACTGCCTGCACTCCGACTACTCGCCCGAACAGGGCCGCGAATGCACGGAACGCCTGCTGTCACTGCCGAGCGCGCCGACCGCGATTGTGTACGACAACGACGTGATGACGGTCGAGGGCCTGCACGTGGCGGTCGCCAAGGGCCTGCACGTGCCGGACGACCTGTCGCTCATGTCCTGGGACGACTCCTACATGTGCACGGCGACCAGCCCATCACTGACCGCGCTGGCCCGCGATATCCCGAAGCTCGGCGCGAAAATCGTCCCGATGCTGTACGCGATGATCAACGGGCAGCACGTGGATAACCAGCTTGAGCCGAACTATCACCTGATTCCCCGCGGCTCGACGGCCGCCCCGCGCACCGAGGCCTGACGCAAGTCCCAGATGGTTTGCGGCTTTCCGCGCCAACGAAAGCCTCTGCCGACGCTGGGGTGATTGTTGGCGTCGGCAGAGGCAGGGAGCCCGGCGTCCGGGTGACTCGTGTCAGCGGCGTGCCGCGGTCGGTGCCTCGTCAACGGTGACCAGCGGGTCTGCGAACACGCGCTGCTGGCGCATGAGCACGGCGGTCAGCCAGCTGCTGCACCCGGCGAACAGCAGGCCCCAGAAGAAGATCACGAAGAACAGGCCGCCGGGCATCCATACGGCGATGATGCACGGGATCGCGGCCAAAGCGAAGGCCGAGAGCGCCGCGACCGGGTGTGCGGCGACCAGTGCGGCGGAACGCTTGAACTGACCGCCGGCTGGCAGATTGCTGCGCGAGGCCAAGGGCAGCACATACGCGGAGCATATCGCGCCGATGATGCCGATGGCGATGCAGATGCCGTAGTTGATGGCGTTGAGGTCGCCGTTGCCGGAGCTGCTGGTGTACCACATATCAAAAGCGATGAGCCCTAAGAACGCCAGATAGATGATGCCGATCAGCAGCGTTGTGCCGATCCGCCGGGTGAACGCCGACCAGAAGCGCTTCAGTACGTGGCTGTCGTCGCCTTCGTCGATGGCGCGGGCGACGTCGAACAGTGCGGACGTCGAGGCCCCGATCGTCACGACCGGCAGGCTGCATACGGCCCACGCGACATTCGCCATGGCCATATCGCCGAGATGCGACATGAAATCGTTGAACGGGTTGTCTTGGTCGAAAATAGGCATCTAGGTTCGTTCTTTCTGTGGTGTGCTGTGGGCGGGAAGGGGAAGACGGCGGCGCGTGTTGCCGGGCGCTCAGACGTCCTTCGCGTCGCGAAGATAATCGATGAACTGCTGTGCCGTCGTCTTGTTGCGCGAATCCTGGGCGAACCCGACGAGGGCGTCGGCGCTGGCGCTCTGCCAGGTGGTCCAGTTCGCGAAGCCTGAAAGCTTGAGGCCGAACGGCTGTTTGGATCCTTTGCCGCTGCCGTTGTAGTCCATGTCGTCGTCATGCGCGTCACTGAAGCCGTTCAGTGACACATAGGATGCGGCGAGCTGGTGCTGCTGTGTGCCGTCGAGCGCGCTGCCCAGCGGCACGCAGTACCCGTATCCGGCGAGTTGCTTGAAATCTTTCGAATTGGCGATGATGACGTCGATATCCCCGCTGCTGAGCATGGTCTGGAGTTTGTCAAGCCCGTCGGTGTCCAGGTTGAAGTAGGTGTCGATGCGCACGCCGCCGTCGCGGCCTTCGGGCAGGTTCAGCGCGCGGGCGGTGGCGGTTTGCAGCGATGTGCCGTCCTGGGTGTCGAGCGCCCCGTCGATGACGGCTACGTACAGCCGAGGGCTGGCGACCGGGGTGAGCAGATGCACGGCCAGCATGACCGCGACGACGACCGCCGCGATGACGGCGAGTACCCGTGCGAGCAACGCCTGGCGGAAATACGTCCATTTCCTGTTGCGCGGAAGGGCGCGCAGCGTCGCGATGCGGGACATGCCGTGGTACGGGTTATGCCGGGAAAGCTGGCTGACGATGGCACGTTCCCGGTCGTCGAGCGGCAAGTCGGAGCGGCGTGGGGCGGTGGTGTCTTGTGTGAGGGTTGGGGCTGGTGTTTGAGCTGGTGTTTGCCGCCGTGTTTGGTTTGATTCCGCGGATGTGGCGCGCGCGGCGCTTCTGGTCTTGTCTGGTTCCCGGGGTGTGCCCTGCGCGGTTTCCGGCAGCTGGTCTGATGACTGGTCGGATGTCATGTTGGCTCCCTTCCGCGGATTGTCGACGTGGCCTGCGGCGGCCCCAATCCGGTGTTGTCACCGCGCACACTGTGTGCGCGTGGCGTGGTGTGCACTGTTGATGTGCACGGTGTGGTGCGTGTTCGTGCCGCGCTGCGAATGCGCCGTTGCCGCAAACGCAGTCAAGTATACGCCGAATCGTCGTGGATATGAACCGATTAATTCGTGTCGGCTCTAAGCGTGAAATCGAGTGATGTCGAGTGTGTGAGGCTCGGCTCACACGGTTGGACTGGAGACGGTCGGAATCTGTGGATTGGCTGTCCTCGACTGTGGTTGTGCGAAGATTCACTCGCACGATGACTGCCGGGATGGTCTGGATTGGGCGTTTGACCGTCTGCGGATGTGGTTGTGTGAGGTTTGGCTCACATAACAACCATCACGGTTCCGAGGCGACAGTAGTAATACAGCGTGCTGAGTCTGCCCGGGCTGCTGTATCCCCGCGGCAACGACGTGCTGCGATGCCGCGTATGCACCGGCATGCGTAAGTCGTCGGATGCTGGTCGGTCCGTGAAGTCCGGCTTGTGCGTGTGCCGTCCCGCGTGTGCCCGGGCATGCGTATGGCGGCAGTTGTCTCGTATTCGGTTGGGTGATTGTTGCGGTGTTGCGCGTTTTGCGTGCGTGGGCATACGTGTGTCGGCGGTTGTCGGTGGATCCGATTCGAGTGTGCCGGTGGTGTTGCAGGTTTCGCGCGCGTGGGCACACGTGTGCCGGCGGATGCTAGCGAATCCCCAGTCGGGATCGGCGATACTGCGCGTTGTGTATACCCCGGCATGCGCGCGAACTCTCAATCCTCGTAATGGCCCATCAAGCCTGCCGAGCCCGTGATTTCCGCGGCTACCTGCCCATAACCTCTCGTCCGCAATCCGCGCAGTCCCCGCATCTCCGCAACCTTTGCAATACCTCGTGCTAGCCTGAATCCATGAGTCTAGACAATGCGGAGCAACCTGTCCGTTTTCTGTCCGTTGCTCCCGACCCCCGCGGTACAGTACCGGCGACGCCCACAGTACCGGCGGGGCCCGTGATATCACCCGTGTCAGCGACGCCTGTGATGTCCGTGATGCCAACGATGCCAGCGGTACCGGTGACGCCTGTGACGCCTGTGACGTCCGCGATGCCAACGGTGATGCCCACAGTACCGGCAGTGCCAGCGATGCCGGCGATGCCAGCGACCCCTGCCATACCCGCAATGATGCAGCCCCAGCCCAATCCCTCGGCCGCCGTGTCCATTCGCGGCCTGTTGAAACGGTTCGGTGACAAGGTTGCTGTCAATGGCCTATCGCTTGATATTCCTGTTGGGTCCTTCTACGGCTTGGTCGGCCCAAATGGCGCTGGGAAAACCACCACGCTCAACATGGTCACCGGCCTGCTGCGCCCCGATGGTGGTATCGTGACCATTCTCGGGCGGGACGTGTGGGGTGATGTGAACGCCGCAAAACGCACGATCGGCGTGATGCCGCAGCCTGATCAAATCTTCAACCGCCTGACCGGCATGCAGCTGCTCGTGTATTGCGGCATGTTGCGTGGGATGCCCCGGGCGAAGGCGTTGCAACGCGCCGGCGATCTGCTTGCGGCTTTCGATCTGTCCAATGCCGCCAATGTCATGGTTGCCGATTATTCAGCCGGCATGACCAAGAAGATCTGCCTGGCGTGCGCGATGATCCACAGCCCGCGCATTCTGGTGCTTGATGAACCATTTGAATCGGTTGACCCGGTCTCCAGCGCCAATCTCAAGGATATTCTCATCGAATACGTGTCCACGGGCGGAACCGTGATTATCTCCTCGCATGTCATGGCGCTTGTCGAGAAGATGTGCACGCATGTCGCCGTGATCAACCAGGGCGTGGTGTGCGCCGCCGGGACGATTGGCCAAGTGGCGGCCGGAGAAGATCTTGAGGAGCGTTTCCTGCAACTGGTTGGCGGGCGGCATGGCGCCGCGCACATCGCTTGGCTGGATGGGGGCGCGCAATGACTTCCTCCGGCACGCACTCCGCCACTCTTTCCGGCACCTCTTCCGACACGCACCCTGGTACCCCTTCCGTCACCCCGTCCGCCACGCCCAAGGTGGCTGCCACACTGATTCGTCTGCGCTGGGCCCTGACCTTCGCGTCGTTGCGGCATTCCCCGCAGCGGATCATTGCCGTCGTCGTGTCCCTGGTGTTTGCCGTATGCCTGGTTGCGGCCGCCGCTATCGTCTCGCTGAGATTCGGCGGTGACGCTATGCCGGCTTCAACCCGCGCCGGCGATCTGCTCAATACGAGTGTGGTGCTGGGCGGGGCGGTCGCCATGCTGGGCGTCTTGCTGTTCCAGCTGATGTATGTCGGTCAGGCAAGCGCCATGGACCCGTTGAAATTCAAGTTGTTCGGCATTGATGACGGCAAGCTGACGCGTGGCTTGTTCGCCGCCGGCATGTGCGGCCTCCCGGGGATTTGCGGCATGCTCGCCTTGCTGGCGTTCGCGCCGATATACCGCGGTACGAGTGCGGCGATGACCGTGGTTGCGATCCTGTCGGCCCCGGTCGCGATTGCTGTGCTCCTGGCCATGTCGAAAGCGTTGATTTCCCTGTTTTCCGTGCTCGCGGATTCGAGACGCACCCGCAGTTGGCTGTACATCCTGAGTATGCCGTTGTGTTTCTTCGTATTCCAGCTGCCGAATATCCTGATGAGCTCCGGTGTGGGCGAGGTCACCTACGCGAAATATGCGGTGGTCGCCGCGTGGACGCCGTTCGGCGCGGCTTTCCAATTGCCGTTTGATGCAGGTCGGGGGCGGTGGGGCTTGCTGGTGTTGCGCCTGATGATTATTGCCGTCACTTGTTGGGTATGCTATCGGGCGTGCCTGTGGTGTCTGCGTAGGGAACGCACGGTCGGCGGCAGGACGGGGGCGGTGCAGATGCAGCACGGCATCGGCATTTTCGCCCGTGTGCCCGACAGCGTGTCTGGGGCTATTTCCGCGCGGTTGGCGACGTATTTGCGCCGCGATCCCAGGCAGTTGGTCATGTATGCGGCGCCCGTGCTGGTATTGGTGGCGATGATGTTGCAGCCGGGGGATATGCGGTATGCGGTCTGGTTCGCTGTTGCGACGGGCGGGCTGATGCTCGCCGCGATCGAGGGCAACGGTGTCGCCTATGACGGGCTGGGATTCACGCTCGAAGCGTTGAGCGGCGTGCGGGGGATTGATGACCGGCGTGGCCGCGTGCGTGTGCATGTGGTGATTATTCTTGCCTACCTGACGTTGCTTTCTGTGGTGTGCGTGGCGGTGACCGACGCTTGGAAGCCTGGGGCGGGTTTGGAGATGTCCGTGATGTTTTGGGCGTTGAGTGTGGGGCTTGGATTGTGCGCCATTGGTGTGGCCGAAGTGATTTCGCCGGTGTTCATGTATCCGATCGCTCCGGCGGACCGGCCGTTTTCCACGCCTCAGGGCCGTGCGGCGAGTCAGGCATTGATTCCGATGATTCACATCGTTGCTTCCATGGTGATGCTGCTGCCGACGGCGTTGGCTGCGGCGGCGCTCGGCGCGGCGGACGTTGGCGGTGCTGGATTGCCGTTGGGTGTCGCTTGCACCGCGTTGGTGAACGGTGTCGGCGTCTTGGTGCTGGGGACGTGGCTTGGCGGTATTGCGCTTGATGAGCGGCAGCTGAAGGTGCTTGAGCATCTGCGTGATTTCGCGTCGCTGCAATAGCGGCGCAATGGCGTGCACAGGAGCATTGATCATGCCGGTGCATGGCGGTGGGGTCGCATCGCGGGTTGGTTGGTGGTAACGGTTCGGTGCCAGTGGTATGCCGTGATTGCGCGTGGCCTGCACCGGTGGTTGGGACCTTGTACTGCGCCTGTGTGGATTCTGCGCTGCTTCGGTAAGTCCTGAACGCTGAATTTCTGCGAATTTCAGTAGGTATTATTCGCTCGCGTGATGTCGCGTGTCAAGCGAAATCATGGCGTCATGCTTGGGGAATCGGGGCAACACGCCCGCTTGCATAACCGATTAAGTTGTCGTACAGTGAGCTTAAACGGTTCAGCTGGTGATGGTGCCAGGAACCAACGACGAGAAAGGATGCACGTTATGACCACCCTAGTGCTTCCACGGTTGAAGGCCACATGGTTCGTGGCTCCGGCGGCGGCGTTGCTTATCGGCGTGGCTTTGCTGGCGGCGGCTTTCAGCAGCGCGGCGGTGTCGTCCGCGGCGGCGGTTGCCGCAGTCGCCGGTGTCGTCATCAGCGTCATCGCAATCGCGTATGCCGCGTGCCTGCTGGCGGCAGCAATGCTCACAGGCTTGCGCGGTGTACAAGACCACAGCGCGGAACAAGATCAAGAAAGGTAACGCGTCCACATGGCAGAGCAAGCATCACCCGAAGCGAAGTATCAGCTCGGCACCCCTGAAAACAAGCAGTTCCTCGATGAACAACGCGAAAGCCTTATGGCGTTCGGTCATCGGTTCCCATCTCCCGGCGGCAGCTCATACTGGCTGGGCGATGACGGCACCCCGTGGACGGATCGCAATCGCGAGACCTGGATTACCTGCCGCATGACCCATGTGTATTCGCTGGGCGTGCTGGTCGGACATCCGGGTGCCGCTGAGCTCGTGGACGCGGGTCTCAAGGGCTTGCGCGGCGAGCTGCACGATGACGCCAATGGCGGTTGGTATCCCGCTGTCACCCCGACCGGCGACTACACGCCCGACAAGCAGGCGTATGCACACGCATTCGTGCTGCTCGCGGCATCGTCCGCCACACTGATCGGGCGTCCTGGTGCGCAGGAGCTCCTCGACGATGCCGAGGAAATCTTCCTCAAGTATTTCTGGGATGCGCACGAAGGGCTTTCCGTGGACACGTGGAACACCGAGTTCACTGAGCTCGACCCCTACCGCGGACTCAACGCGAACATGCACTCCGTCGAGGCGTTCCTCGCGGTCGCCGACGTGACCGGCGACGAAGGCTGGCGTGACCGTGCCGGCCGCATCATCGCGCATGTGACCAAATGGGCGTCCGAGAACGAATGGCGTATCCCCGAGCATTTCACCTCCGACTGGAAGCCGGCGCTCGAGTTCAACCGCGACAAGCCCGATGACCAGTTCAAGCCGTACGGCGCGACCCCGGGCCACGGCATCGAATGGGCGCGTCTAATCACGCAGTATGCGTTGAGCGCGAAGATCGACGAGGCCGAAAAGCAGCGCCTGGTCGATATCGCCGAGCACCTCTTCGCCCGCGCTGTCGCTGACGGCTGGAACGCCGACGGCGCCCCCGGCATCGTGTACACCACGGACTGGGAAGGCAAGCCGGTCGTCCACGACCGCATGCATTGGACGCTTGCCGAGGCAATCAACACCTCGTCCACGCTTGCCCGCGTCACCGGCAAGGACGTGTATCTCAACTGGTACTCCACGTTCCTGCAGTATCTTGACGCCAATGTGATCGACCACAAGAACGGCTCCTGGTTCCACCAGCTTGATTGCGAAAACAAGCTCATGACCACCGTGTGGCCCGGCAAGTCCGACCTGTACCATGCCACGCAGTCGATGATGATCCCGCTGCGCGACCCGAGCCTGTCCATCTCCGTCGCGACGAAAGAAGGCTGACATAAGCCCAACACGGTATTCTTCTACTCTTCTTTGAACTCCTTCTTCCGCAAGTGGGCCGCTTCCTCCAACAGGGAAGCGGCCCACTTCTGTTGTGGCTTGCGCCCTCTGGACAGGGGCGGGCATTGGGCTCAGGCTTGCGTCGTGCCGGTGGTATCGCCGGCGCCGGCGTTCTTGCGGGAGACGGTCAGCTGGTAGGCGATGAGCAGTACGGCGAGCCAGATCGGGCCGGTCACTACGGCCACACGATAGCTGGGGGAGAAGCACATAAGCACGACCACAAGCGCCATGAACGCGAGCACCAGCCATGGCGTGACCCTGGCGAGCGGCAGCTTGAAGTGAATCGCGTCAAGCGCGTCCTGCCCACTGCGTCCGGCGAGCTCATTCGGCCCGTCACCCGCTGCGACGGCCTTGCGGAAGTGCATTTCGGTGAGCATGATCATCGACCAGTTGATCACTGCGGCAATCGTGGCGATGCTCATCAGGTAGTTGAACGCGAATTGCGGCCACAGGAACACCACCACCACGGCAATCACCGTGATCGCAGCCGAGGTCAGCACTGCCGCGGCAGGCACGCCACGCTTGTTCAGGCGGCCGAGATACGCGGGCGCGTTGCCCTGCTTCGCCAGCGAATACAGCATGCGCGAGTTCGAATACAGGCCAGAATTGTAGACGCTCATCACCGCGGTCAGGCACACGAAGTTGAGAATGCCGGCGGCCGCATGCACGCCCACGGAATCGAAAATCTGCACAAACGGGCTTGACTTGCCGTCGATCGTGTTCCACGGCACCACCGCCATGATCACGCCGAGCGCGGCGACATAGAAGACCAGGATGCGCCAGATAACGCCGTTCGTCGCCTTCGGAATGGTGGTGCGCGGATCCTCCGCCTCGCCCGCGGTCACGCCGATCAGCTCGGTGCCGCCGAAGCTGAACATCACCACGCACAGCGCCATCAGCAGGCCGGTCCACTGACCGTCAGACCCGCGGGACAGCAGGCCGTGAGGCATGAATCCGCCACCGATCGTGAACCAGTTCGCGAAGGACGCCCGCACGCCGGACATGCCCGGAATCCCCATGATGATCACCACAATGCCGCCGACAATCATCGCCAGAACCGCAGCGATCTTGATAATCGCGAACCAGAACTCAAACTCACCGAACTTCGAGACGCCCATCAGGTTCATCGCGGTGATCAGTACTAGGAAGAACGCCGCGGATACCCATTGCGGAATCGCCGGGAACCAGTAGTTCGCGAACGAGCCGACCACTGCAAGCTCGACCATCGACACGAGAATGTAGTTGAACCAGTAATTCCAGCCGGACACGAAACCAGCGCGCTTCGACCAGTAGCGGGTTGCGTAGTAGCTGAACGCGCCGGCTTTCGGCTCTTCGACGCTCATCTCGGACATCGCGCGCACAATCAGGAAAATCGCGAGACCGCCGATCACATACGCAAGCAGAATACTCGGCCCCGCAAGGCTGATCGATTCGCTCGACCCGTAAAACAGGCCCGTGCCGATGGCTCCGCCCAGCGCAATGAGCTGGATATGCCGGTTCTTCAATGATTTATGCAGGCTCGGCTGGCTGCTCGAAGTTGCGGTGGCGGTCTGCGCCCCGCCTTGCGTTCCCGCCTGTGCGGGCTCGGTGTTCTCGGTACTCATGCTTTCCTCTCTGATCGCTCGGGTCGCGCGCCGGCAATCATCGGTGCGGCGCTGCGACGGTGACATTGTAACGCGCAGACACGAGGCATCCCGCCGTCATCTCACGCGACGGTTGCGTTCGCGCCCGACCTGGCGCACAAAATCGCAGAAGCCATAGTCCTGCCGCCATATCGCACGTGGCGTCAGCTTGCGTGACGGTTGCGTTCACGCGGCGAAGCCTCTCCATGTGGTTCCGCCGAACTCTGCGCCATGGCGTGCAGCACCGGCGGCAACGACTGCGTGTAAATCACGTGCGCAATCGCTTCAGGTGTGGCGGAAAACCCGTCATCCACCCACGACTGCACAAGCCCGAGCCCGCCGGTGATGCAGAACAGCAGTCGCATATTGGCGAGAATGGGGTCTGCCCCTTCGGACTGCGCGCGGGACTGCCAATTGCTGTAATCGAGAATGATGGAGATGAGTCTGCGTTGGAAACGCGGGTCGGTTTTCAAACTGAGCAGAATCTGGACGCGATCCTTGTTGTCTGCTGCGTATTGGCAAATACTGGTGATGACCGGCTCGAGATCGGCGCGCAGCGTGGTCTTGAACGCCGTGGCGATCGCATGGTCCAGCCATGTGAGCGTCTCATTCTCGATATCCGTGACCAGATCGAGAATATTGTCGTAATAGCTGTAGAAGGTCGAGCGGTTGATTCCCGCCTGCAAACACACTTCTTTGACATTGATCGTCTGCAAAGGCTCCGTCTGCAGGAGTTTGATGACGGTATCCTGCAACACGTGCCGAGTGAATCTTGTTCGTGCATTGTCTGTGCGTTCGCGTGGCATAGTGACCCCCCCATGAGCGTTGCATCGGTCACACGTATTACTTACCTAGCTACCACTATCTGATTGAATGCGCAAACGATGTCACAGTACGTGGCGCATCTCGTCTTAGGGCACGAAACGGCGATTTTCCGCCATCGCGACGATAATGGCGGTATGATCGTCGATCTTGTCTCGCTTACTATCATCATGCTCGTGGCGGTGCTGTGCCCAGTCATCGTGCAGCTCATCCCCGGCAAACCCGTGCCGCAAACCGTGCTGTTGCTGCTCGCCGGGGCGTTGCTGGGGCCGCATATGTTCGGGGTGATTCAGGTCAGTGAATCGGTGCAGTTGCTCAGCGAGCTCGGTCTCGCGTTCCTGTTCCTGCTGGCCGGGTACGAGATCGACCCCAAGCAGTTGGGCGGGCATCAGGGCCGCGTGGGGTTGGCGACGTGGGCGGCGACATTCGTGCTTGCGTTCGCGGTGATTACCTTCGTGCCGTATTTCAAACGGCATGATATGACCGGAATGGCCGCGGTGATCACGCTCACCACGACCGCGCTTGGCACACTGATGCCGATTCTCAAAGAGCGTGGGCTTGAAGGCACGCCAGGCACGCCGGTCGGCAACGCGGTCGTCGCCTACGGCACGTGGGGCGAGCTGTGTCCGGTCCTGATGATGGCGGTGTTGCTGTCCACGCGATCGCAATGGCAGACCTTCATCACGCTCGCCGTGTTCGCCGCGATTTGCGTGGTCGCGGCGCTTGTGCCGGCGAAGGCGCGCAAGGCGGGCAACCGGTTCTACAGGCTCGTGACCAAGCATTCGAACATTTCCGAGCAGGTACTCATGCGGCTGACGGTGCTGTTGCTCATCACGCTGGTGACGGTGTCAGCGATTTTCGACCTTGACGTGGTGTTGGGCGCGTTTGCCGCGGGATTCATTCTGCGATACGTGATTCCGGAAGGCTCGCAGACCTTGGAAACGCGGCTTGACGGGATTTCGTACGGCTTCTTCATCCCGATTTTCTTCGTCGTTTCTGGTGCGGCGATTGATTTGAAGGCCGTCGGCGGCAATCCGGGATTGCTGATTGTGTTCATCGTCGTGCTGATGCTGATTCGCGCGGTGCCTGTGTATATCGCCATGTCCTTGGACCGCAAGGCGAACCCGATATCCTCGCATCACCGTGTGACCGTCGCTGTGTATTGTGCGACCGCGCTGCCGTTGATTGTTGCGGTGACGACAGTCGCGGTTAAGGCGGGTACGATGCAGCAGATGACCGCGTCCACACTGGTCGCCGCCGGTGCGGTGACGATGTTCTTGATGCCGTTGCTCGCCGGGCTGACCTACCGCGTGGCGGATGTGCACCCGGTGACCGCGATCGGCGAGATTGCGCACGACCCGCACGATTACCGGCAGATTCTGCATGAACATATCGAGATGGCGCATCTGCTACGGCATGCGGAACGGATGGACGTGTTCGTCGCGCGCATGGATACGTTGCCGCCGGCTGCGAGTGCCGCGGATGCGAAACTGCGGGCGGAGTTGGTGCAGCGCGCCGAGCGGGAGCGCGACCGGTGCCTGCGCGAGCTGGGCATCGACCCGGCGACCGCGCAGGAATACCGGGAGGACACGGTGAAGCGCTGGCGGCAGGCGGCGAGTAAGCGGGCTGGTGGTGCTGCGGGTGCGGGTGGTACTGGTGGCAGTGCGGCTGGTGACGCTGACACTGGTAGTGCCGGTGCGGCAGATGGTGCTGGCGCGGGTGACGCTGGCGCCTCCGGGGGTGCCACGAGATAATCGGCGCAGATGTCAGCGGAGAACCGCCTGACCCGGCGTTGTGCGAGTCAATCCTCACACGGTGACCCTTCGCAACGTTCGGTATCCCAATCCAGGCCGTCCTGCCCGCCGTTGTGTGAGTGGATCCTCACACAACGCCCCTTTGCACCGCTCGGTATTCCGGTCCGTGCCGCCTGACCCGGCAGTGTGTGAGTGGATCCTCACACGGTGACGCTTGGCAATGTTCGGCGCAGTCATTCGGTCCCACTCGACCCTCGTTGTGTGAGTGGGTCCTCGCACAGTCCGGTCTGTCGCGTTGTGTTTGTCGGGGCATACGCGGTGTGCAGGTTGATGGCGTGACTGATGATTGGGGAGCCAGGTCTGTCGGGTTGTGTATGTCTGGGCATGCGGGGCGATACTGACGGTGCAGGGTTGGCTCGTGTCGTCTGCCAATCTGTCGGGTTGCGTATGCCGTGGCATACGTGATTGGTTTGCTGCCGGTCTCAGTTATCTCTTGCCGGGCTGATTTGTCGTGTTGTGTATGTCGTGACATGCGCGGCGTGCGGAGTGATGGCGTGGTAGATGGCCGGGGAACTGGGTTTGTCGGGTTGCGTATGCCTTGACATGCGTGACGCAGGTATTGTCGGGCAGAGAAGATCTGTGATTGGCCGGTTTGTCGGGTTGTGTATGTCGTGACATGCGCGGCGTGCGGATTGATGGCGTGGTGGACGGTTGGGGAGCCGGGTTTGTCGGGTTATGTATGTCTGGGCATACGCGAGATGAGTCTGTTGCGGGCCTAATCGGTTTGGGTTGGTCGATCTGTTGTGTTGTGTATGTCGCGACACGCGGATTGATGCGGACGATGTGGGGCCGACTCGTATCGTCTGCGGTTCTGTCGGGTTGTGTATGTCGGGGCATGCGCATGTTACGGATACGGTAGGGCTGATTGCGGCGTCCGCTGTGTGACGTTCGCCGGTCTGCCGTCCCGCGCCCCGCTTACTCCTGCGTCCTGCGTCCTGCGTCCTGCGCGCCCGCACCTACCGCCCGTTCGGCGCGCGGCCGGTGGTTTCGCGCAGCACCAAGGTCGCCGGAACGAGCTCATGGGTTCGCTCCGGCGCCTCGCCTCGCAGCAGCGCCAGGACCTTGCGCGCGGCCGCATTGCCGAGTTCAACCGGATCCTGATGCAAGGTCGTCAGGTCGAGGGTTCGTGAGACGGACGCGTCGTCGAAGCCCATGATGGAAAAGTCGCGTGGCGCCGCCAGATGCTGCCGTCGCAGCTCCTTGTACACCGCAGCCGTGAACTCGTCGGTCTCGCCCATGATGCCGGTCGGGTGCTGCTCACACGACAGCAGCCTCGCCACAATCCCAGCAGCGGTCACATCCAGCATGGCAGGGGTCATGTCGTGGTGATCGGCCCCGATCATCACGATGTCGTCATCGCCGTACCCGGCTTGGGCGGCGGCAGTCCGGAACGCGGTCACGCGCGTCGAAGTGCCGTAGACCATGTCGTGGGGGATGTAGTCGTGCACGAAGGCGATGCGCCGATGGCCGAGCGACCGCAGCAGCTGCACGCCCGAGGTGATGGCGGCGGCGTTGTCGATGCCGATGGAGGCGTCGAATCCGGCGGTTGACGGCGAATTCAGCCCGACGACGGGCATGCCGAGCGCGGAAAGCTGGTCGTGTAGCGCGGTGTCGAATTCAAAGGATGTGATGATGATCGCGTCGGCGTTGCGGTCGCGCGGCAGGTCGCGGAAGAAGCGGTCGAGCTGCTCGCGGTTCATGACGAAGGACGGGATGGTGTCGTAGCCTTCCGGAGCAAGGACATCGTAGACGCCTTGCAGCACTGATGCGTTGAACCAGGTGTTCAACGGCCCGGAGACGAGCAGCAGCACGCGCATGGTTCGGCCGGATGCGAGGGTTGACGCGCTTTTCGACAGGGTGAAGTTCAAGGATTCCGCCGCCTGCTCGACTTTTGCCCGTGTCGCGGGGCTTACGTTCGCGCTGCCCCTGAGCGCGCGGGATACGGTGGCTTGCGATACGCCTGCCGCCGCCGCTACGTCGCTGATTGTCGCCCTTGCCATGGTACTCCTTGCTTGTTGACCGCTTCCATCGTATCGAAACCGTTGGAAAACATGGCAACACGCGGCGGAAATCAAGATATTTGTGCGGTCGTAATGAAAGCGCTATCATGATGTTGCAATACAACGACTTGTCAAGGGCGACGACGGCTCTCCAACTTCCCGACATCACCCACGGCAAGACGCAAGAATCACGAGAAACGTACGTTTCCGGCCAGTGAGGCCGGCGAAGGATGTAACCGCTGTCATCGTGGTGGCGCAGTCGAGTCACGCGCCCATCACCATGACCTAGCGTAGAAAGGAAAGCGCATGGCAGAACGCAAGTCCCCACAGTCCGCGCAAGAATCCACGGCATCGGATCGCGCCGCAGCGGCCTGGTGGCATCAAGCGGTGGTCTATCAGGTCTATCCGCGTTCGTTCAAGGACACCACCGGTTCCGGCCTCGGCGACATCGCCGGTGTTACCAGCCGCATCGGCTACCTCAAGCAGCTGGGCGTCGACGCGATTTGGCTCAGCCCCTTCTATCCGAGCCAACTCGCCGACGGCGGGTACGATGTCGACGATTACCGCAACGTCGACCCGAAACTCGGTACGATGGACGATTTCGACAAACTCGCCAAAACCGCGCACGAGGCCGGTATCAAGATCGTCGTCGATATCGTTCCCAACCATTCTTCCAACCTGCACCCCTGGTTCAAGGCCGCGCTTGCCGCTGGGCCAGGCTCGCCGGAACGCGACCGTTACATCTTCCGCGACGGCCGCGGCGAGCATGGCGAACTGCCGCCCACTGACTGGGTGTCCCATTTCGGCGGCCCCGCGTGGACGCGTGTGCCTGACGGCCAGTGGTATCTGCACCTGTTCACCGTGGAGCAGCCCGACTGGAACTGGAAGAACCCGGATGTGCAGGCGGATTTCATCAAAACCCTGCGTTTTTGGCTTGATCACGGCGCTGACGGCTTCCGTGTCGATGTTGCGCACGGCCTGTGCAAGGACCTCGACCGCGACAATCTCGACCAGTGGAGCGTCACCCCGCCAAGCCTGCCCGCCGACGGCAGCCATCCGCTGTACGACCGCGACGACGTGCATCAGATTTACCGCGAGTGGCGCAAGGTGTTCAACGAGTATGACCCGCCGGCATTCGCCGTGGCTGAGGCGTGGGTTAATCCCGCGCGGCAGTATCTGTACGCGTCCGACGACGAGCTCGGTCAGGTGTTCAACTTCGAGTTCGCGAAGAAGAACTGGGTGCGTGACGACATGCATCAGGCGATCGAGGAAGGTCTCGAGGCGGCGCGTCGTTCTGGCTCTACCGCCACGTGGGTGATGAGTAATCACGATGTTCCGCGTCACGCCAGCCGTTACGCACTGCCACAAGTGCCGAGCACGCGGCATCATCAGTTGGCGCATGACTGGCTGCTGCGTGATGGCACCAGCTATCACGAGGATCGCGAAGTCGGTACACGCCGCGCCCGGGCCGCGATGTTGATGGAGCTTGCGTTGCCCGGTTCGGCGTATCTGTACCAGGGCGAAGAGCTCGGCCTGTTCGAGGTCGCTGATATTCCGTGGGACAAGCTCGAGGATCCGACCGCGCGCAATAGCGAGCGTGCGGCCAAGGATAAGGGACGCGACGGGTGCCGCGTCCCCCTGCCGTGGGTCGCCGCCGACGGGGTCGAGGGGTCGTTCGGTTTCTCGCCTCGCGTGAAATCCGAGGGCGCTGGCGTTTCCGCCGATCAGGCCGGGCAGCCGTCGGAGCCGGCGCACCTGCCACAACCCGCATGGTTCGCTGATTTCGCCGCCGACCGTGAGAGCGCGCAGCCGGAGTCGATGTTGAACCTGTACCGCAGGGCGTTGGCGTTGCGTCACGAGCTGATGCCGGCCGACACAACGTTGACTTGGCTGGATGAAGACCGCCCGTCTGATGTGCCGGATGGCGCTGACGGTCAGCACGGCGGCGTAATCGCCTACCGCCGGTCCAACGGCTGGGCGAGTGTGACCAATTTCGGTGCGGAACCTGTCGCATTGCCGGCTGGGGAAGTGCTGCTCACCTCCGGCGAGCTGTGCTCCGACGGACGGCTGCCGCAAGACACCACCGCTTGGCTGCGGTTGAACCAGGACTGATAGCGCTTTCATCGCTGGCTGGGGGTGATGCCCATATCAGGGCATTCCTCCGGCCGGCAGTCCCCGTTGCGCCCCTGCTGTCGTATTATCGGCGCTTCGGCCGCAATCGATATCCATCGTCAGCATTTGTCACTCTTCCTGTCCGCAACGGCAACGATGCCGGGCGAATCTGCCGTTATTACTTTATCCGCCCACCAGAAGTGCGGCCGTCAACCGCAGTTCATCAGCAACAAAGGAGTCACCATGAACACTACATTGACGAAGCTCACAGCAGCCGTTGCGGTACTCGCCATGAGCGTCGGCCTCGCCGCATGCGGAGGGTCGTCGGCCGATAAAGGCCATGTGCGCTACATGAACAACAAGCC
Organism: Bifidobacterium thermacidophilum subsp. thermacidophilum DSM 15837; assembly: GCF_000426425.1. Lineage (NCBI taxonomy): Bacteria > Bacillati > Actinomycetota > Actinomycetes > Bifidobacteriales > Bifidobacteriaceae > Bifidobacterium > Bifidobacterium thermacidophilum. Next base: position 155,257 of record NZ_AUFI01000007.1, on the reverse strand, counting down.
GGAAATCGTCAACCAACTGAAAACGCTTGCGGCCAGCTATACCAAGCAAACTGGCGTGCTAGTGGACATTCAGACCGCGGCATCCGGCACGTACGACACCACGATGGCATCGGAGATGTCGAAATCTGACGCTCTTACCATGTTCAATATCTCCGGATACGACCAGTTCGCGAAGTACCAGCGTTACGCGGAACCGCTGCAGACGTCCAAGGCGTACAGCCTGCTCAGCAAGGACGGCCGTGCTTACGCGTACAAGGACGGGTCCAACGTGTACACGCTTCCATATGCGGCCGAGTGGTATGGGATCATCTACAACAAGAAGATCATCAAGGACTACTGCGCCAAGGATTACGCGGTTATCAAGTCCGCTGATGACATCACCAGTTATGCCGTGTTCAAGAAAGTGGTCGAAAGCATCCAGCAGCACAAGAGCGATCTCGGGCTCGACGGCGCAATCGCCACGCCGGGTCTCGACCCCTCGGACACCTACCGCTTCACCGCACATATGGCGCGACTGCCGTTGTTCTACGAGTATCGCGATCGCGACACCACATTCTCCGCAACGCTGAAGGGAACGTATCTGAACAATTACAAGAACCTGTTCGACCTTGAACTGAAGAACAGCCCGACGCAACCCAGCCTGGTCAGTTCCAAGACCTATGACGACTGCACGTCGGAGTTCGCACTCGGCAAAGTCGCGTTCTATCCCAATGGCGTGTGGGCGTACTCGCAGATTAAGGGCAACAAGGTCGCCGACGACGATCTGGGCATGCTTCCCTACTACATGGGCATCAAGGGCGAAGGCGATTACGGTCCCGCGGGCGTTTACGACGCGAGCTGGGCGGTCAACAAGAACGCGAGCGAACAGGATAAGAAGGCCACGCTTGACTTTATCGCGTGGCTGGTGACCGACAAGACAGCCAAGAAGACTTTCGCAAAGGATATGGGGTTCTCGGTGCCGTTCACCACCTTCGGTGACAGCGATCAGCCGGACAATCCGCTCACCGCGGCGGCGCGTGCCTACAGCGAGCAGGGAAAGAAGGAGGTTCGCAGCTTCACGATCCCTGATCAGCAGTGGCAGGATGACATTTCCAACGCGCTGGTTGAGTATGCGCAGGGGACGGGCGATTGGAATAAGGTGTCCAACGCCTTCGTCAACGGTTGGTCAACCGAATGGGCGAACAACAAAGCCGAATTGGGAATGCTGCCGAAAGCTACAAAATTCTCTGAATAACTGGCCGAGTGGGTCTGACGGTCGGTTCCGCATTCTTTTCGAAGCAAAGGTATGCGGCTGACCAAGCCTGCTGGGTGTCGAACTTCTTCCCTCCCGTTCCCGCACCGTCGTTGAGACGGTTGCGGGGCGGGATTCCGCGTATTATTGGGCGGCTATCTGGTTGTGGTGCGACTTGGCGGTTGCATGGTGGCCTGGTGTGGTGGGGTGCTCTGGGGATTTTGGCTGGTATCTGTCCGCGGTGCGATCCCTCAGTCGCACTGCTGCCAGATACGCCCGTTGTCGTTGCCGTTCCTGGGGTTATCTGTCTGCCGTGCGGTTTCGCGGTTGCATTGCAGGCGGATGCGACTGGATTCTGGCACGGTTAGGGGTGATATCTTGCCATCGTGCGATCGTCCGGTCGCACGGCAGCTGGATACCGCTGTGCGAGTGGTGAATCCGAACGGTACGGTCTGCTATGTGACTCCGCGGTCACACGTCAGACTGGTTGTCCGAGGTCTCCTCATCCGCAGCCCCGCCTGCGAGCCGGTTGGCGATGAGACGGTTGAGGCTGATATGCTGCGTCGCCGCCGCGATGCTGAGTTCGCGGTGCAGTTCCGGCGGAATTCGAAGCAGGATTTTCCCGGAATAGCGGCGTTCCGTGAGTGGAATCGGGGCTGGAATGCCGGCTGCATGCATGGCGGCGATGCGGCGCATGGCTTCCGTTTCGACGGCGGTCAGCGCTTCGATTTGGGAGGGTGATGCCGCGGTGCATTCCGGCAATTCCGCCACGGTGGCTTGGTATTGCTTGCTTTTCGCGTCCCACCGGACCTGATAGGTGTAATGATGCGCGTCGATGGCAGACGTTGTCTTCTGCTGGCTGGTATTTCCCATGTTGCTCCTCGCCGTGCGTCCTCAGTGGGTATCTGCATCACTTATGGTATGCCACCCCGGGGGCCGTGTCTTCTCGCCTTGCGCTCATGCTGTAAAGCCGCGCGCCGCCATGTTCCCTGCTCTGCGGCCGGCGCATTGTAATTCGCACCCTGCGCCCAGCGTCCCTCATCCAGCATCCACGTACACCACGCCTTCGCATCGCCTCGCAACTTCCCGCGCTCAACATCGTCCCCGTAGCGCAGCCTGTTATCGCAGATACTCCTCTGTCGGCCCCCCGTGCCGTGGCATGGCGAGCAATCGGGAAAACTCGTTGATGGCCATCTTTGCTTGCGCGACTTGTTCAGGGCTGAGCGGGTCGAAATAATCATCAGCGTCATCTCCGGCAAGTTGTTCCGTGAGTGTTTTGATATTGCGGCGATCGCTTGGGCTGCGACAATCGAGTCGTAAGAGTTCCTTGCGGGGGTCGTCAATCATTGATGCCAGTAATGCGGCGTCGTACAAGTGACGTGACCGATCTCCTTGATGGGTTTCCCGCCATGATGCGATTTTTATCAATAGCGCCCCCAGCACGTCAGGGATGCACATTGTCGCCTGTGTGTCCTCGTACCGCAAGGTGACCAGCATGCTTCGCGCCACGGCTTTTCGTGATCCCGGCATGCCGAGCATGGGGTGGCCGTCGAGGCATGCCCGATTCTTCAGAAAAGGTGACAGATGATTGTCGACGAGAAGGTCCACCACAGCGGTGCCGCGTGTCATGCGGGTGGTGTAATCGATGAGTGTGCCGACGTGCGTAGTAAATCCAAGTGATTTGAGCAGGTCTTCAACCCTGCGGACTGCGTGCTGATGGGTCAGCACGTCAACGAGAAGGTCTGCATCGGTCGTCGGCCGCGCTTCGGTGCCGCGGGCCATCGCGTGCAGTTGGACCATCAGACCGCCGGTAAGACGCCAATCCGTTGGATCGTCAGTTGCTTCGGCAAGCGCGAGAACTGTGCTCCAAGGGTGTGTTTGTGCGGGGATGTCAATCACGGGAATGTCTTGTTGGCTATTGTTCATGGCCGTGTTCCTTGCGATAGATAGCGAGCAGCTTGTCAATCATGTGTAGTCCCGCCTGACTTTCCCTTGGGTCGGCGGAAACTGCGAGGTCAGCGGCGCAGACACCGATGGGCATCGGTTCTGGCCTCTGGGGAAGACAATCGGTGAGATGCAAGCGAAGTGTTGTGGTGCTGTGGTCCTCCATAAGGGGGTGGTGCCGGAGCAGTTGGCGGAATGTTGTCTCACCAGTATACCCCTCTAGTATCTTTTGTGGTATCAACATGAACTGTTCGGCGTGTTGCTCGCATGCGCCGGATATGTGGATGTTCTCCCGCACGGCATCCAGGGCTGGCGGCGCGGCGAACAGGTCGAGCGTCCGTGCCCTGTCTCGAACGCGGGAGACAAGGGATTGCGCATCGGCGCCAAGAATATAGCGCTTAAGCCGGTATCGCTGTTGGGGTGTCAGCCATTCCGCTGGTTCGTCCGAGATGAGGAATAGCGCGCCCATGGCAACCTTGGGGGAGAAAGGGCGACCCGGGTGCCCCTGTATACGGCGGTACCGGTTCAGCGACTGGGCGCGAATGAGAATCGTGCGTCCGACGCGCACGGAATGCAGGTCGCCTGACGCGACCAAGGCCTGGACGCGCCGAATGCTGATGCCGAGTTTTCCCGCTGTTTCCTTCGTAGTGAGCAAGCGGCCTTCATTCATGATTGCCATAGTGCTGATTATAGTCAAAACTATTCGCGAATACGTATAGTTTTGACTATCACTGCCCCCGGAGTCCATCGCCTGCGATGGATATGATGGTGGATAATTGCCCGCAGAACCAGGAGAAAGGCGATTATGGACACGCTCACGGCCGAGAAGGTCCGCAACCAGGTTTTCAAGCTCACTTTCTTCAACGAGGGGTACAGGATCGATGACGTCGATTCCCTGCTTGACAAAATCGCTGAGTCGCTTGCGGCGTGGGAGACGCATCACCCTGAGAGCGTGACGGTGACCTCCGACATGCTCGTTCCCTCCCAGCTGCCGGTCGCGCGCTTCAGAGAGACGTACAACAAGGAAAGTGTTGACGCGTTCATAGAAGAAGCCAGAGAGGCGCTGGCGTTCTACGAAAACTACCGATATCGCTGATGGAACTGGCCGAGGATGGGGCTTGACCGATCGTCTGCTGTACCGTATGGCGCCGTGGTCCTCGGCGTGGGATGCCCGCGGACGCGAAGATGACGCCGGGGCGTTCCCCGGCACGGTAGCGTCTCATGCATTCCTTTTTGAATTCGGGCGAGTAGACAATCTGCCTGGCCTTTACTTCGAGGACCGCGCCGAGGCGGGAGAGTCGTTCGCGTTCCTCGGGTGTGAACATCCCGTTTTTCATGGGAGGGCTCCTTCCTGTGGCTGGTACCGATTCCGGTTTTCCCGGGAAACCGGGACATGTGTACGGAATATGGGGTCCGCTTCAGTGACCTGACTGTCGCATGACGGCTTGGTATGGGGTCGGGTTGGCTGTGGAACCCGGGGGTATCTGGTTGTGGTGTGATTGCATGGTCGTACCGCGCGGGTGTACATGGGTTGCATGGAAATGGACAATCGCCGGTGATTCATGCAGGAAATCACAGCAGACCGTAATGCTTATCAAGCCATGCGCGCATGTCTGCTTTCCTTGGCATCTCGATGAGCAATGACGGTATTGCCACGGTGCGTAATCCGTTGTTGCGCTGTTCTTCTGGCATGTTGCGCCACCAGTAGTCAGTGGGATTGCTCAGTACTTGGTGAAGTGTCCGGACATTCTTTCTGTCACTGTCGCTTGCATTGTTGAGTCTGAGCAGTTCTTGTTCCGGTGAATCAATCAGCGAAGCCAGTGTCGCGGCATCGACAAGGTGACGGTCGATATTGCCCTGCGGGGCTTCTCGCCATGATGCGATTTTCATCAATAACGCCCCGAGAAGATCAGGGGTTTCAATGATGGCGTTTTCATCTTGAAATGACAACGTCACTTGCATATGTCGTTGGAGCGCTTTGCGAGACCCGGGCATTCCGAGCATTCGATTGGTTCCCAAGAAAGCCCGTCGTTGCTGACGAGGCGATAAATGATTGTCAACCAGCAGATCGACTGTCTGATCGCCTTTGACCATTCTTGTCGTGTATTGGCTGAGACTGCCTTGCCGTATGGTGAAGCCTAGAGTGACGAGGTCGTTGCGTACGCGCATCACCGAGTGCTCGTATGAGAGCACGTTGATGAGGAAATCGGTGTCTGTGGTCGGGCGGATGTCGACGTGATGCATCAGCGCATGAAGTTGCGTCATCAGACCGCCTGTCAGCATCCATGTATGCGGGTCATCGGTGAGCTGTGCAAGGCCGAATACGGTTTCCCACGGCGTGGAATGTGGTATGTCAACTGACGGCAACGGCATGGTTGTCCTTTCTGTTGAAATCGTGCAATAGTGAGTCAAGCATGTTGAGTCCGGCATTGCTTTCCCTCGGGTCTGCAGACTGGGCAAGATCAGCGGCACAGACGCTCAGGGGCATCTCGTCGCCATGTGGGGGAAGAAAGACCGTGGTGTGCATGATCAATGTCGTCGGAGAGGTGTTTTCGCGAATGAACGTGCGTTTCATCAGGAATGCACTGGTTTCTGTCGAAACGTAGCCTTCCAGGACGGATGGGGATTCCAGCTGGAACCTTGGGGCGGTCTGGTCGGGTGCATCCCGATGAAATGATGTACCGCCGGATTGCCTGGATATCTGAATGGTGTGCCCAGAAGCAGGTTCGGGTTGCGCGCTTTCGCACGGCTTCAGACAAGTGGCGCGCCTCCTTTTCACCATCATGTCTACCGCCTCATTACGGTTTTATGACGGCTGTCGCAGCTACTCCTTGGCTGATATCCGGCGGAACTGCGCAACGAGCGCGACCGCCGGCGATGAGCCCGAACGCCATATGTTCGCCAGCTTTTATGTGATTCCCTGTTTTCAGAATATCATCGAACAGCTTCACACGTAAGGTCGGGGATCTTGGTGTTCCTATCGATACTTTCTTCAAACAGTAATAAGGTTCATCAGTGAAGGCTCATCAGTAAAGTCAAACGTTTTACTTACTGATGGCCATCTACGCCCCTCATGCTCATCAGCGCTGCTCTAGGGCAATGGGTAGACTGAGACGCTGAATGCCCCGCGCGTTGCGCGGCTCACGGTGGGGAAGGACGGTCCGAAACGAAAGGCACTGACAAGACAATCATTGTGATACACGCCGAGGCCGCCACCAAAGCCCAGGCCATGGGATGGGCATGGGCGGATGAAAACACTCACAAATATGGCGGCGCCCCCTGCGGCACCGTCTACCTAGGCGCCCTCACGGGAATCCTGCTGGCGCTCCGCTTTCACACCGGCCCCCAGCGCCTCGCCATCAAAACCGACTGCCATCAGGCGATCGTCGCAATCGAAGCCGCACGATCAGGACATAAACCGACGACGCCATCCAGCCGCAAGAACTTCCCCCTCATCCAAGCGGTGCTTGACGAAATCAGCCGCCACAACGCCCCTGTGTCTTTCCATGACATTGACGAAGAAACGCTCGTGATGGCGCTGAAAACCGCCAGGCTCTTCGCCAAACAGCAATTACAGGCCTTCACCAAAGACCCCAAGCACGCACCGACGGGGATTCCGCGCGTAACCATGGATGTGATGATTAGCCGTCGCCTCATCTCGGAAGCATCGATTGCACAAGCCAAGGAGAGCGCGAAAGCCCAGCAAAACGCGAAGGCGTTGAACCAACAACAAACCGGCAAACCGGCACGGGCCAACAAACCTACGACCAAGCAAAACGCGACCAAGCAAAACAACAAGCTCACCAAACAAACTGAGACGCTACCAAACGTCGGCAAGAACAATGCCAGCACCATCCGCGACGGCAAAACGGCGAATGACGCCGTGGCATCGCACAACAATGTCACGTCCAGCAACGTGACAGCGAGCGCCCCTGCCGAAGCCATCGCGGCCCACGTCCAGCACACCGCAGCGAGCGTCCCCGCGCCAATCCATGCGGCCCATGCGGCGTCATCACAAGGTTCAGGAACGCCCACGCCAGCACCCTACCAGCCCAACCCGGCACTCCGCGAGCCTGCCCCCAAGCCTGTCCCCGAGGTACCGGCACCGCCTCGCCCGCGTCACGCGGCCGTCGAAACGGAAGCGGACGAACCTCAGGAATCGCAACTGCTCGAACTGTTGCACAGCACCGTGCGCAATCTTCGTTCCAGCGCGAAAGCGTTGCAGGCCACGGCGCAGGCGTATGATTCCGCACTCAAGCGCGCCAAGGATGCCACGCCTGGAATTGACGGCAACCCCATCACGCCGCTGTCTGAGAAGCCGCTGCGCAAGGCTCGCAAGCACACGAAAGCCGCGGCATTGGAATACGAGAAAGCCGCGGAAGAGCTGGAACAATTCCTCAACAGCTATGGGGATACCGACAGCGTTTCTGCCCAGGAATCCCTGCATGCCGCGAGGTGGAACCAATGACAGGCACGCATACCATCCATATCTCCACTGACGGCAGTTTTCTACTCGGGGCCCGCCCCGTGACCGGCTGGGCATGGGTGGACCACACCACCGGGCTGCATGATTGCGGCGGTTCCCTCGGCGGCAATATCCAGCTGGGCGAGTTATGCGCGATCTTGCAAGCATTGCGTTCGCATCCGGGCGCCGAAAAACTGGTGATCGAATCGGATTCGCGCGACGCGATTGAGTATTCCACGAAGCGCGAAAGCACATGGTCCCAAACCGGTTGGTTGAAGGACAACGGCAATCCCGCGCCATACTTCCTTTCGGTGATCCGTGCCATCCACATAGAGATGGAGGAACGCGAAGGCCCGATCGACTTCGTCTGGGTCAGGGGACACGCGGGCGACAAATTCAATGAGCAGGCCGACCAGTTTGCGCGCGGATACGCCACGATGTGCCGCGACTTCCACGCGCCGTCGAAGATTCCCTCCGAAGCGCAGATAGACCTGATGCGCGTGCCGCTGCAACTGGCAGGGCGTGTGATTCAAACCGGCACCGATGACATGATGCAGGCGATCGACCCCGACAATTCCGCCGCCGCCAAGGCCGACGCCAATACCGTGGGGGTCGTTCCCGTGACGGTTCGCCACACGCCGGGCACGGATGACAATCATGACGCGGACAGCCCCACGGCAGGCGATACCGCGGATACCCACACCGCGGATGCCGCCGCCATAGATACCGCCGCTGCGACGCACACGCAGCGAGTTGTGAGCTCAGAGCGTTCTGTGAACTCGCAGCCTTCTGCAGACTTGCAGGAAGGACTCCTGCAGGCACAGTTGCTGTACGGCCTCACCGCCACGCTACGCAAGGCGACGCATGCGCAGCAAGATGCCGCCGAGCGTTATGCAAAGGCGGCGAGCATCCCGCCCTCTGCGCGCGTGGCTGATGCCGAAGACAATCTCAAAAAGGCGGCGAAACGCCAGGAATCCCTCGCCCGAGTCATTCGTGAACTGGTCGAAACACTAATCTGATCCGACTGATCAACCCGTCCGACTGCCCCATCCGGACTATCCGATCGTCCCGTCCTCCGGCTGACTCACGACCTCCCCCCCCCTCATCACACTGCACGGATGGGCGAGTTCTAGTGAACGTCGCAACACCTTGGATTCGGAAGGAATCGAAACATGGTGTACGAGTTCGACGGGACCAAGTACGAGAAGCTGCGGGACATGCGGGCGGCGAGACGCGCGAAGTACCTGGATCTGGTGCGCGGCGGCATGAATTTCACCCAGGCCGCCCACGCGGTCGGTGTATCCAAACGCACCGGGAAGGTCTGGCGCAACGGCAGGACACGTTCCACCGGCCGCAACGGGCGGCCGCTCGTGGACCGGTGCCGTGGCGGCATGGACAAACCCAGGCGGACCGACGCCAGATACCTGTGCATGGACGAGCGCATCACCATCGCCGACATGCACCGCGCCGGGAACAGCGTCCGCGCCATCGCCAGGGCCCTCGGCAGGGCGCCCAGCACCGTCAGCCGCGAACTGCGCCGCAACGTCGACGAAATCGGCGGCGTGTACGGGCCGCACCGCGCCCAGCAGATGGCCACCCACCGCCTCAAACGCCCCAAGCCACGCAAGATCATGCCCGGCACCCCGCTGTGGGACGAGATCAAGGCCGGGCTCGACAAGCACTGGAGCCCCGAACAGATCAGCGGCAGGCTCCGACGCGGCCACCCGGATAATGGAAGCATGAACGCATGCCACGAGACCATCTACCAGGCCATCTACGTGCAAGGCAAGGGCGAGCTGCGACTCCAGCTCAAACATGCCATGAGACGGGGGCGCGTCGTACGCAGGCACCGCGGCGACGGCCAATCCAGACGCCCCAGGTTCCGCGAGCCCATGGTCATGACCGGCGACCGGCCGGCCGAGGTCGCCGACCGGGCGGTCCCCGGCCACTGGGAAGGCGACCTGATCTGCGGTGCCGGCAACCGCAGCGCGATCGGCACCCTCGTGGAACGCACCACCCGGTTCACGATCCTCCTGCACCTGCCCGACGGGCACGACGCCGAACACGTGCAGGACGCCATCATCCGCAAGATGCGGTCCCTGCCCGCACTGCTGCGCAACAGCCTGACATGGGACCAAGGATCCGAACTCGCCCTGCATACACGCGTGTCCGCCGCGCTCGACATGCAGGTGTACTTCTGCGACCCTCACAGCCCCTGGCAGCGCGGCACCAACGAGAACACCAACGGGCTGCTGCGCCAGTACTTCCCTAAAGGCACCGACCTGTCCGTCCATTCCGAGGACCGTCTCGACGCCGTCGCCATGGAACCCGACGACCGTCCACGCAAGACCCTGGGATACATGAAACCCAGCGAGAAGATCCTCGAACTGCTCGGCGACACCGCAACGTCAACACCAACCGGTACCATCAACACCAACTGTCAACAATGATGTTGCGACGACCATTAGAATCCGCCCCTCATCCTGTGCACGGTATCAGGAGTCGCCGCGGGTCTCCAGAACACGGGATGATCCCTCATATGGGCTCTGGACGCCTCGGCCGGACATTCGTCCAGACCGCGTCCAGAGCCCGCCTTTGAAACGGCCACCTACACAGAACCGGGGTTCCATGAGTTGCGCGCTCATGGAACCCCGGTTCTGTGATGTTCGGATTTATCGTCGCCGGAGTCACGCCCCGATCAAATCGAGCATCTGGGGGGACGCTCTTCTTCCCGAACTCGACCTTTCGCGATCCATCCCCGCCTGTGATGACGATGCAGGGCACGCTCATGACGTTGTACTTGTCCTTGAGCTCAGGGAAATGCGCCAGATCGTAGGCCTCCGCGCGAACGTTCGGGTTGGAGGCCGCGATCCGCTGCGAGGAAAGCACGGTCGTGGGACACATCGTGCAGGTAAGTGACACCAGAAGCATCACGTCAACCGAATCCTTGATCGACTCGATGCGGGACTCGGTGTCCGCGTCGACCTTCTGTCCCGGCCCGGCGGCATTGTACAGCCCCAGCACGAACGAATTGAACTCGTGCCCACTGGGAACCCCGTGGAAGGCCATCCCCGTCGGGACCACCGAACCATCCGGACGGGTGGCGCAGATTCGCACCTCGGGACGGCTCCGCGGAAGCGCGGCATCGGAATCGAATATCGCCCGTCCCGCGTCGTCCTGCGTGGCCGGATCATCATGGTCAACGGACAGCTTCCCCGAACTCAGCGAGGCCAGCTCATCGACGAACCCTTCCAGCTCCTTGGACAACGGCGTGCCGTCCAGGGAAAGACGCAGCACGACCGGATGCGCCATACGCCCGAAAACGACGCCAAGCTGCTGACGGATGGCATCGTCGAAGAAGCCCGACGACCCCTTGGCGGCCGCAGTAGCGTCGGTGGACGTCGACACGGGAGCAGGAGCGGGAGAAGATTGCGCGGCATCGGCGGCCGCAGCCTCCTTCGCCTTCTCCTTCTCGTAGTTCGATTCCGCGGGGCGTGGAGGGACGATGCCGGTTTCGGCGCTCATCTGCGACGCATACCGTTCCAGTTCCACTGCCGCAATGGCACCATCAGCCGTAGCGGTGACGACCTGGCGAAGATTCTTCACGCGCAGATCACCGGCCGCATAGACTCCCGGAGCGGATGTCTCCATATATCCATGAGTGACCACATAGCCATGGGAATCAAGCGCCACGACGTCACGAAGGAGATCCGTCTGCGGGACATAACCCGCGAACACGAAGACGCCGAAGGTTCCGTCATCCGCAGGATGCCAGGATTCCCGCTTGCCCGTGTGGACGTCCTTCAGCTCGGCCTCGACCAAACCACCCTGACCGGCTGACACCCCCTCAAGCTCGGTGTGATACCGCACCTCGATCTTGGGATGCTCCTTGGCCTCGGCCGACACGGATGCATCGCAGGTGAAGTCGTCCTCACGAACCAACACAGTGACCTTGCTTGCATACTTCGTAAGGAAAACGGACTCCTCGGCGGCCGCAAAGCCTCCTCCGACAACCAAGACCTCGCGATTCGTGAAGAACTCGCCATCGCAGGTGGCGCAATAGGCCACACCACGGCCTGCGTATTCCTCCTCCCCCGCGAAGCCGATTTTGCGGGGGCTCGCGCCGGTCGCCACCAGCACACCAAAGGCCCTGACGTCGCCACGCGACGTGTGCACGGTTTTGATATCGCCGTCCACATCCAGACCGGTGGCCTCGGCCGCTCGGAACTCCGCCCCGAAATTCTCCGCCTGACGCCGCATGGTATCGGTGAGCTTCGCACCGTCGGTACTGATGATGCCGGGATAGTTCACCACATCAGCCGTGATGGCTATCTGCCCGCCATAATCCGCCCGTTCGAGGATGAGCACACGGTACCGCGCCCTCGCCAGATAAAGGCCCGCCGTCAGTCCGGCCGGACCTCCACCGATGACGACGACGTCGTACACGTCCGCGGGACGCGACGTGTCCACACCAGACGATGCCGTTTCAGACGATGCCGTTTCAGACGAACCCATATCAGAGCTGCCCAACGAGATCGAGGCTGGGGGCGATGGTGTCCTCGCCGGGGGTCCACTTGGCCGGGCAGACCTGATCGCCGTGCTCATAGACGAACTGGCTTGCCTGCACCCGGCGCAGCAGCTCCTCCGCGTTCCGTCCGACGTTGGACGAAATGACCTCGTACGCAACGACCTTGCCCTCGGGGTTGATGATGAAGTCGCCACGCTCGGCCTGTCCCAGCTCCTCGTTGTAGGTGTCGAGGTCACGAGCCAGCAGAGCCGTGGGGTCGGCGAGCATGGGGTATTGAATCTTCGCGATTTTCTCTTTGGCGTCGTGCCACGCCTTATGCACGAAATGGGTGTCGTGCGAGACCGAGTAAATCTCGCAGCCTATCTTCTTGAAGTCCTCGTACTTGTCGGCCAGATCCTCAAGCTCCGTAGTACAAACAAACGAGAAGTCCGCGGGATAGAAGAAGAACACCGACCAGTGGCCCAGGACATCCTTCTTGCTGACCTCATGGAAGTCGTCGTTCTGGAAGGCGTTGACCGTGAAATCCGTCAGTTCATGCTGAAGCATCGTCATGATAATCCTCATTACCTTGTTCTGTGAGGCCGAAGCGCCGGCCTTTGTGCCATCGACGCCAGACGGAAACAACCGATCGGGAAACACGCCATCGCGCCGTTTTCCGTAAGACGTCCGTAGCTCCATGCTATCGCCGCGGACAGGGTTACGTCAGGGGGAAAACTGTGGGAAGGGTCACAATCACGGACGCATGGTCGTATCGGTTAAGGACGTTTCACATGAAACACGGAGTTCGACGAATACGTCCGGCACAGCAGGCACAGCTGCGGCACAATTCCCCGGCAGGCGGATCCCGCGCGATCGAACCCGCGCAATCAGTTTGGAAGACTGAGGCTCTAGGATGTCACTAGGATCTCAACGAATGGGGTTCCAACGATTCGGGCCTCACAATTCGGGTCCCGATGCAAAAGCGCATGATTGGACCGGATGGAGAGCATGATGAGCGGGGAAACGACCAACAGTGCTGGTTCACACGAGAATTCAGACGGCGCGGATCCCACCAGACGCACGCCACTCTCGGCTACCGAGGCCGGCGGCGGATCCTCGGAGCATGAGTCCACCGCCAACGCGATGTGGAGCCGTCTTCTTGCCGGAAACAGACGGTTCGCACAGGGTCAGCCCGAGCATCCCTGGCAGGATCCGGCAACACGCGAGTCCCTCATCGACGCCCAACACCCGGACGCCGCGGTTCTGAGCTGCGGCGATTCACGCGTCCCTCCGGAGATCATCTTCGATCAGGGGTTGGGCGACATGTTCGTGGTGCGGACGGCGGGGGAGGTTCTCGATTCCGCAGTGGTCTCATCGCTTGAGTTCGCCGTCGACACCCTTCACACCAGTCTTGTGGTCGTATTGGGGCATGAGCACTGTGGCGCCATCCAAAGCGCCGTTGCCGCGCTGAGTCCCTTGGATGAGGAGCGTCTTGACGAGCTGGATCGTCTGGTGACGGATTCCCCTTCGCCCATCATCAGATCCGTGGGAGGCTCCGTCCTCGAATCACGGCGGGCGGGGCTTGACGATACGGATGACTTCGAACGCGTCCACATCGCCCGGACCATCGAACGGTTGGTCACGGAGTCGGAATCCATCAGTGCGGCTTTGGGTGAGGGACGGTTGCGCATCGTGGGGGCACGATACCGCGTGTCTGATGGCGTGGTGGAGGTGCTGTCGTTCTAGCCCATGCCGGCATCCACGTGCTTGCGAGTATCGGAACCCCCGTATGCTCCGTGGAATCCCTGTTCCGTCTCCATGCGTCTCACCAGCATGGCCCACGTGTCTCACCTGCGCTGCTCCGCGTACCCCCGCGTCACCCAGCGCATGATCTCGCCGCCCTGCGCCACATCCCGTTTACCCGAATCAGGCATGATTTCCGAACAAGCGAACAAGCGATATAAGCGAATAAGCGATATAAGACAGGGTGCACCCGGGATGACGCTAGAGTTGGGAATATGTCGCTGGGTCTGAACATTCTGCTGGTTTTCGTCTTCCTCCTCCTCGGTTCCGTGTTCTCCGGAACCGAGCTCGCACTGGTGAGCCTCCGTGGATCCCAGATCGACCAGATGGAGCAGGAGGATGCGCGTGGGGCGCGCGTGGCAGCCATCGCGCGCGACCCCAACACCTTTCTGTCCACCGTTCAGATCGGCGTGACGCTGTCGGGTTTCCTGTCGGCGTCCTTCGGCGAATCCGCCATCTCACCATCACTCGTGCCCGTGGTCGAAAGCTGGGGTGTTCCTGCCCATGTCGCGAATCCCCTCACCACGGTCGCTCTCACCCTCATCATCTCCTACTGCCCGATCGTCCTCTCCGAAATGGTCCCCAAACGCATCGCCATGCAGCGCACAGAGCAGATAGCACGAGCCGTGGTGCCCGCCATTGACGTCTTCGCCACGATCTGCCGACCGATCATCTGGCTTATCGGCAAGAAACACCGATGGCATCGTCCGGCTCATGGGATTCGACCCGAACGAAACGGAAAGCGAGGTATCCGGCGACGAGCTTCGCGTTCTGGTGAACACCAACTCACGGCTGAGCAAGGATGAGCGGACCATCCTCGACGACGTATTCGACGCATCCGAAACGATTGTGGCCGAGGTCATGCGCCCCCGAGCGGACGTGGTGTTCCTGGACGGCAACCAGTCGCTGTCGGACGCCGCCACCTACGTGCGGAATATGCCCTATTCGCGATATCCCGTGACCGGCAAGGACTTCGACGACGTGCTGGGGTTCGTCCACGTGCGCGACCTTCTTGACGTGCGCGATCCCAACGCCAAAACCGTGGCGGACGTGACGCGCGAAGGCATATCGCTGCCCGGCACCTCCAAGCTCCTTCCCAGTCTGGAGCTGCTGCGCAAGCGGGGAATCCATCTGGCGGTCGTTATCGACGAATACGGCGGAACCGATGGCATCGTGACGCTCGAGGACATGACCGAAGAGCTGGTCGGCGACATTCGCGATGAATACGACCTACCGGGCGACAACTCGTCAGCGGAGGGAGCAAGCGCGTTCGTCAACGGAGTCGCGACCGTCGACGGCGGCACCACACTTGAGGACTTCGCGGATCTGACCGGCATAGTGCTGGATGACGGTCCATACGAGACCGTGGCTGGATATTTCCTTGCGCATACAGGCAAAATGGGCGAAGTGGGCGATGTTCTTCACACGGATGACGGCTACGACATGGTCATCACCAAGGTGGATGGTCGACGAATCGACACCGTGGAGGTTCGCCGTCAGATTAACCTTCCGGAAAACTCACGCGAATAGGACTCAGCCGCTACAATAACGAGCACCGTTTCATATTAGGAAAGGACGGATCATGACACTCTCATTCGTGGTACCCGGTCTTGATGAAGCCGCATCGGAAAAGATCATCGCCATTCTCTCGAACCGCTTGGCCCAGGAGCAGGAGGCGGCGCTGGTCCTCAAGCACGCGCATTGGAACGTCACCGGCCCCAACTTCATCGCCGTTCATGAGATGATCGACCCCGAGGTCGATGCCGTGCTTGCGCAGGCCGACGAAACCGCCGAACGCATCTCCACTCTGGGCGGATCACCTGACGGACGCCCCGACGCGATCGTCCGTCAGCGCACATGGAAGGGCGTCGATCTGACAGGGCACAGACCCACCGCCGACTATCTCAAGGCCCTGATCGACTATTACGACGTTTTCATCGCCGACGACCGCAAGGCCATCGCCGAGCTGGACGAGCTGGACGTCATCAGCTCCAACATCATCCAGGACCACGTCCAGGAGCTCGAGAAGTTCCAGTGGTTCATGCGGAGCCATCTGGAGTAAGCCCTAGCCCTCGGACTAAGCCGCGAATCGCGCTGATGCAAGGCGCGGTCCGCTTGCGTGAATCCATCAGGCGGCACCACCCATCACGGTGGTGCTGCCTGTGTCATCTACCCGGCTGGAGTCTGGCGGCTATCGACTACCGGCGGAAAACCTTCGTATACGAGCCTTCGGCACGAGGACGGACCACGATCGAGTCCACATCCACCGTGTCCGGCTGGTCCAGAGCCCAGCGCACGCATTCGGCGATGTCCTCGGCCTCCAGCGGATCCGGAACACCGTCGTAGACGCTTGCCGCGCGCTCGGCATCACCATGGAAACGCTTCAGCGAGAACTCCTCGGTACGAACCATGCCAGGCAATATGTCAACGATGCGAACGGGCTCGCCGATCTGCTCGAGCCTGAGCACCCTGGCCATGACCCGTTCGGCGAATTTCGACGCGCAGTAGCCGCCTCCGCCCTCATACGGTTTGATCCCCGCGGTGGACGAGATGAACAGAACCGTGCCGCCTCCGGCCGCCCGTTTCAGTACCGGAAGCAGCTTCTGGGTGATCCGCAGGGTTCCCAACACGTTGAGCTCATACATCGAACGCCAGTCGTCAAGATCCGCCGTCGCCACGGGATCCTTGCCCAGCGCCCCCCCCCGCGCAGTTGATCAGAGCCTGGCGAGTTCTAGTGAACGTCGCAACACCTTGGATTCGGAAGGAATCGAAACATGGTGTACGAGTTCGACGGGACCAAGTACGAGAAGCTGCGGGACATGCGGGCGGCGAGACGCGCGAAGTACCTGGATCTGGTGCGCGGCGGCATGAATTTCACCCAGGCCGCCCACGCGGTCGGTGTATCCAAACGCACCGGGAAGGTCTGGCGCAACGGCAGGACACGTTCCACCGGCCGCAACGGGCGGCCGCTCGTGGACCGGTGCCGTGGCGGCATGGACAGACCCAGGCGGACCGACGCCGGACACCTGTGCATGGGCGAGCGCATCGCCATCGCCGACGTGCACCGCGTCCGGCAGACGGCCGCCCACCGCCCCAGATGCCCAAGCCACGAGCGTTGCGTTGCCCGATGGAAAGCGGACGCCATGAAATCGGCGCAAGCGGGCAAACGTATGAGCGACCGTGATATCATCGTCTGCCTTGTCGAACGGTACGAGCGCGCGCTGGTCGTCCGGCAACGGCTTGACCGTAATCTCAGCCAACTTGCTGACACACTCGGGGTGAAACAGCCCGCTGACACGGCATCGGCGGATGAACACGATGGCGCCGCTCCGGCGTCCCAACAGGACGATGAAGCTTCGCATCACACGGATGTTTCCAGTCAGGTTATCGCGCGTCAGGCCAGGCGCATTATCGAGCTTGAGCAGACCTTCGCACAGCTGCGCGGCGGTATGCGCCAGGGAAAGCCGCACCGCCGCAGCGTTGTGTAATGATGCACGATGGCGCGCTTGCTGTTGTATATGCGATTATTCGCCGTTACGCATCGTTGCGCGTATGGTTGCCGTTGGACAGGAGTAGGGTAGGGAACATTATGACTTTTTCTGAACATTCCGATATCACGGGCGGTCAGACGCCCGGTGCCACGTCTGGCGTCACGTCGAGCACAACGCCGGACACCACGCCTGCCGCCGAATCCCGTGACGCCTCCTGTTCCGCATCCGTCTCGTCCGTTTCTTCCGTCTCGTCCAAGACATCCGGCACATCCGCCGCGCCAAGGCGTCCGGAGGCCGCGCCAGGGCGCGCAACCGCCGCATCCGTCGAAAGCCTGGACAAGGGCAACGAGATGGAGCGCGGGCTGACCAACCGCCACGTGCAGTTCATCGCCATTGGCGGCACCATCGGCACGGGTCTGTTCCTCGGCTCCGGCAAGTCCATCGCACTCACCGGCCCGAGCATCGTCCTCGTGTATATCGCAGTCGGCGCGATCATGTTCCTGCTCATGCGCGCCATCGGCGAAATGATGTACCGCGACCCCAGCCAGCACACCTTCATCAACTTCATCGACCGGTATCTCGGCCGCGGCTGGGGCAGATTCGCCGGCTGGTCGTACTGGATCGTTCTCGTGCTCATCGGCATGACCGAAATCACCGCGGTCAGCACGTATTTCGTCACCTTCTTCCGCACCTTCGGCATCGAGCTGGGCGCTTGGAAATGGCTGATTGAGCTGTGTTTCCTCGCCGCGCTCACCACCATCAACCTCATCGCCGTCAAAGCGTTCGGCGAAGCGGAATTCTGGTTCTCGATGATCAAAATCACGCTTATCGTGGCGATGATCGTCACCGCCGTCGTCATGGTGGTCATCCACTACCATTACCCGTCCGTCCACATCCCCGGTTCGGACGGCGTCAGCCCCGCCGGGCACGCCGGCTTCGACAACCTGTGGAACGGCTTCTCCTTCGCGCCCAACGGCTGGCTGGCCTTCCTCATGAGCTTCCAGATGGTGTTCTTCGCCTACGAAATGATCGAATTTGTCGGCGTCACCGTTTCCGAAACCCAGAACCCGCGTAAAGTGCTGCCGAAGGCAATCAACGAGATCATCATGCGCGTGCTTATCTTCTACGTGGGCGCGCTGCTGGCGATCATGGTCATCGTGCCGTGGCGCAGCTTCAAGCCCAACGCCGACGGCTCCTTCGCCTCGCCGTTCATCATGGTGTTCCGCTACGCGGGCCTCGACTGGGCCGCCGCGCTCGTGTTCTTCGTCGTGATCACCGCCGCGTCCAGTGCGCTCAACTCGCTGCTCTACTCGGCCGGACGCCACCTGTACCAGCTTGCCGTGGACTCGCCGTCGCCACAGCGCAACAAGCTTGGTGTCGTCTCAAGCCGCCGTGTGCCCGCCCGGGCGATCCTGGTATCCGCCGCGCTGATTCTCCTGTCGCCGATCATCAACGCGTTCCCGAAGATGTCCAGTGCGTTCGTGCTGTTCGCCAGCGCCTCCAGCGCGGTGATCATCTTCATCTACATCCTCACGATGATCGCGCACGAACGGTATCGTCGCTCGCCGGACTTCATCGCCGACGGCTTCCTGATGCCCGCCTACCGGTTCACCGATGCGCTCGCGATTGCGTTCTTCGTGTTCGTGTATGTGACGCTGTTCCTCGCTGCGGACACGCGCGGCCCGGCCATCGCCGGACTGGTGTGGCTGCTGGTGTTCGGCGGATACTGCCTGCTGCACGAGCGCTATCAGAACCGCGACTTGCAGGAGGCGCTGCGCTGAGGTAGGCCGGTGCGCTGCGGTGCGGCTTGCGGGCGGTGTCGGCGGGCTGATTGGTCGGCTGAATGATGTTTTCCGCTGGAATTTGGGAGTTTAATCCAATCCAGCCCTTTGGGTGGTGTTCTCCCGGGAGAAGTTGGATTCGCCGATGTTCTCCCACTCGAATCTGGGAGTTTGTGAGTATTGCGTGCTTCTGGACAATATCTCCCAAATGAGAATGTTGGAATTCCGCGGTTCTTGAATTTGCCCCGAAATAGCTATTTGGGAGAACATCATCGGATTCGCATATTCGTGATAATCTCCCACGAAAAACCGGGAGTTCTTCTTCTGGCGACAGGCTGGTAGACGGTCTCCCGCAGTCCGTGTGAGTTCAGTCGGGCATGTGGCCCGATGACGTCGTGTATGCTTCGTGCGGGAATTTCTTGTCTGCTGACGTCTGTCAGCCTGGTCTGTTCTCGCTGTTGTGAATCGGCAATCGATGAGAAACGTACTGCGACTTACCGGCTGTGTCGAGCGGAATGTACGCGGTCGGCGGTCCCAGCCGGCAATCTGCGTTAACCTTAACCCACGATTTGCATAAACTCTAACCCACGATTTGCATGAACCCTAATCTGTGATTTGCATAAACTCTAACCCACGATTTACATAAACCCTAACCAACGATTTGCATAAGTCCTAACCCATGATTTGCATAAATGCACTCAGTGATCGACGGGTATCTCGCGTATCTGCGGTGCCCGTGAAGCGCATCTTCCTGAACCGGATGGGCAAGGGCATGATTCAGCATGCGGCGGTGGCGGCAATCAGCGTTGAGTGACCGCCACCGCCACATGCCTGGGGCGCGCTCAGTGCAGGTAATCCGCCGCATTCGTCGGGCTCGACGGCACGGCATGACCCTCGGTCACCGTGCCCAGCCCGGACAGGTACGCTTCACGCCCCGCCTCGATCGCATGCTTGAACGCCCTTGCCATGAGCGGGATGTTGCCGGCGCTCGCGATGGCCGTGTACGCCATCACCGCGTCCGCACCCATTTCCATCGCTTCGGCGGCCTGGCTTGGCCGGCCGATGCCGGCGTCGATGATTACCGGCACATGCGCGTTGGCGATGATCACTTCGATGAAATCGCGCATCCGCAGCCCTTTGTTCGAGCCGATCAGCGAGCCGAGTGGCATGACGCACGCGGCGCCCGCCTCCTCGAGCTGCCGTGCGGCGATGGGGTCGGGGAACATGTACGGCATGACGACGAATCCCTCATTGGCGAGGATCTCCGTGGCCTTGATGGTTTCGCGGTTGTCCGGCAGCAGGTATTTCGTCTCATGTTCGATTTCGATTTTCACGAAATCCGTCTGGCATACTTCGCGGGCGAGCCGGGCGATGCGCACCGCGTCTTTTGCGTTGCGCGCGCCGGATGTGTTCGGCAGCATCGTGATGCCCTTGGGAATGTAGTCGAGCAGGTTGTTGTCGGTGGTGCGGCAGCGGCGCAACGCCATGGTGACAATCTGCGTGCCTGCGTTCTCGATGGTCGCCTTGATGAGATTCAGATCGTACCGTCCCGATCCCAGAATGAACCGGCTGGTGAACTTGTGCCCGCCGAGGATCAGCGGGTCGGATTCGCCGGTGGCGATGGAATCATAGGCGTGCGCGTCCGGCTCGGGCAGAATCGCGGTGTTGGTCGCGGTTCCGACCAGTTCGTCGAGGCTGGGCTCGGCGTTGTTTTGCGCTGTTGCGTTGTCGGTTGTAGTACTCATGAGTGTGCTCCTGTGTGTGAGTTGGTGGTGTATGCGTGCCCGTCGGTGTGCCGTTTGTGACGAACCGGCAGACACGCGTACAGGCCGCGATTATGCGTCCTCTTCGCCGAGGATCAGCCGCGTGATCATGTTGGCCTCATGGCAGGCGACCACGCCGACGCGCGGTGCCATGAGTCCGGCCCCCGGTTTGGGCGCGGTTTCGCCGTCACCGCAGAAGTAGAAGTTCCTGGACACCCGCTTGGTGCGCACGAGGTTCGAGCTGCGGTAACCTGCCATGCCGCTTGCGGACACGAGTTTCTTGTCCGGCAGATTTTCGAGCACCGCGTTGACGAGCAGAGTTTTGTTTTCCGGCACGTCGAACGCCTCGCAGATGATGTCCTCGTGCTCGAACAGCGTCGGCACGTTCTCGTCGGTGACTTTCACGGTGTCGATGGTGATGTCGGTGAATGGGTTGATCTGCTTGAGGTTTGCTCGCAGCGCTTCGGTTTTGTACTGGCCGAGGTCCTTGAGGAAGTACTGCTGGCGGTTGAGGTTGGTCATGTCGACGCGGTCGAAATCAATGAGGTGCAGGTGTCCGACGCCGATGCGCGTCAGGGCGACGGCGATGGTCGAGCCGAGCCCGCCGAGCCCGCAAATCGCCACATGCGCGGCGTCGAGCTTGTCTTGCGTGGCGGCGGTGTGCCGGTCGAGCAGGGCCGCGCGAATCTCCTCGCGGCTGACGAGCGTGGTCGGGTCGGGCAGGCCATCGAAGGCTTGCTGTCGTGCGGCGGTTTGTTCGGGGGTTGCTGATGGTGTGAATGTCATGGTGTGCTCTGGTGGTCTGGTGGTTTGGCTGTGTGATTGGGGTGATTTTGGTTTGGAATTGGCGATGGTGATTTGGGAGCGGTGGTTGCGGTTGCCGCGGTCTGTGGCTGCCGGATTTGATGACTGGCCGTAGCCACAGCTTGCGATTGGCTTGGTAACCCGCTTGGCGACAAGTCCGGCGTCAAGTCTGGCGACAAACCCGACGGCTGGTTTGACGGCTAGTTGGCGCCCGACCCGCTCAGCCGCCTTGCACGAAGGTGACGATTTCGACGGTGTCGCCGTCGTGCAGCATGACTTCGCTGCGCTTGTTGCGTGGCACGATATCGCCGTTAAGTTCGATGGCCACGCGCTCGGGGCGCAGTCCGCGCTGCTCGATGAGCTCGGTGACGCTGATTGGCGTGCCGAGCGTCTCCTGCTGTCCGTTGACGATCATGATGATCCTTCCCGTTGGTGCTGCTCGTCCGTGGCCGCCCGCCGACCGGGCGCAAGCGCGTCCGCAAACCGGCATCCTGGCCTCGAAAGGCAACAAAAAACGGGTCACTGAAGAAATCGTACCTATTGGGCGGTGCGCTCCTTCATGACCCGGTCATGCTTGTTCTGTTATTCGGTTGTTTCACGAACAGAATCCGTCTGATTCGTGTTCGGCACGATGATGATGGCGCCGCACTCGCGACGGGGAAGGAAGCGCATGCACGCCGTCCGACCGTCGGTCGAATCATCGGGGATTGGGCAAACGCCAAGGGGAATCACGGAACGAACAATCGCATACTTACGGCGGCATTACCCGCATCAAGTTGACGGTCGAAGTCGTGGCTTCCTCTCAGCCCTTGCGGGCTCCCGTTCGGTTGTGAGGCCATCCTAGGCAACGCCCCCGGACAAGCGATGGCCGGGGCAGGCAAAGGCGGAACAGCTTGTCCGGCGCGGTGTGGACAGTGGTGGTATGACTTTCGAAGACGATCAGACCCGGCGCGAGCGCAACCGCGCGGTGGTGGACAAGTACCTGCATTCCGGGCATGGTGACGCGCTGCTGCGCCGGCATGAGCTGTTCTGCGAGGACGGAATTTCCGGATTGTGGACATCGGATTCCCGGGAGCCGGTTTTCGCCCAAGGGCGCGAGAATATCGCGAAATATGACGTGTGGTCATCGGAGCATTTCCCCGATTGGGCATGGAGCAATATCACTATTTGGACAACCGATGATCCCGACCGTGTGTGGGCGGAGTGCGATGGCGAGGGCAATATCAATCCGCCTGGCCATGACCTGGTGTTCTACCGCAACCATTTCATTTATTCGTTCGAAATGCGAGACGGGCTGATTTACCGCGAGCGTGAGTTCATGAACCCGATTGTCGAGATGCGGGCGCTGGGCATGCAGACCCCGACGATTGAGCTTGGTGATTTCCCGAGCGCCTGAGCGGGGCGGAACGTACGGCGGCGGAATGCCGTGGCGCCGGGAGGCATCGGGCGGCGCTTGGAGGCGGCGCTTGGAGGCGGCGCGGAAACAGCGGAAGAACGGCGAGGTGAGGCGAATGGGCGAGATGGATAATCGGAGCGATTCGGGCGATACTGGCGATTTGAGTGCGGTGGACGGCGTGCGTAACGCGAAGGGTGAACGTGACGCGAATGTCGGCCGCGATCTGCGCAGCGTACGCGACGGGCGGCTTGCAGGATTCGAGATTCCGCGCATTGGTATGGGGACGATGGCGCTCGCGATCGAGGGGCGTCCGGATCGTGAGACCGCCATTGAGACAATCCATGCGGCGCTTGATGAAGGTGTCCGGTATTTGGACACGGCGTGGTCTTATTATCTGCCCAGCCGTCCGGGAACCGGCGAGCCGGAAGACCTCGGGTATGGCGAGCGGTTGGTTAGCGACGCGCTCGCCTCGTGGGATGGCCCGCGTGAACGCGTTCTGGTCGCCACAAAAACTGGGTATCGACGCACCTGCGAGGCGGTTGCGGCCGGCGGGAATGCTGGGGCTTCCGGTGCTTCTGGGGCCTCCGCGGTTGATGTTTCCCGTGAAACACCCGACGCGAAGAACACCGCGGAGTCGGCCCGCCAGCATTTGCAGGCTGTCGGCAGTCGCTACGGTTGGATGGCGGATTCGCGGCCGGAAACCATGATTCGCGACGCGAAGGAATCGGCGGCGCATCTCGGTGTAGAGGCGCTTGATCTGTTGTATTCGCACGGTCCGGACCCGGCGGTGCCGTACGCCGACCAGGTTGGAGCGCTGCGCGATTTGCTGGATGCGGGCGTCATCCGATATGCCGGAATCTCGCGCGTGAACCGCGAGCAGATTGATATCGCGCGGGGCATACTTGGCGACAAGCTGATCGCCGTGCAAAATCAGTTCTCGCCGTCACACCCCGACCCGGAACATACGTTGGAATACTGCGAACAGTTGGGGTTGTCGTTCGTGTGCTGGAGCCCGCTCGGTGGGTTTCTTGACCCGGTTGATCAGCATGCGTACGACCCGTTCCGCGAGGTCGCCGCGGAACTCGGTGTCTCCCACCAGCGGGTGACGCTCGCCTGGGAGCTGGCGCAATACCCGCGTCTGTTCACCATCCCCAGCGCCCGCAATCCGCAGGAAATCCACGATTCCTTCGCCGCCACGCGGCTCGAACTCACCCCGGACGACCTCGCCTGCCTCAACGCTTCCGTCGCCGCCCGCCGGCAGACGATGGCCGCTGCGCTCTAGTGATACAAGGCCTGACCGGCAAGGCGATTGAATCACCGCTTCCCGTCATACGTCTGCCCCCGCCGCAGACGACACGCGAAGAATGAACTCACCCATATCCGGCACAGTAAAAGCGACTTTGCCGCGAGGGATGTACCCGCTATATCGCCAAAATATAGAAAAGTATAACGATGTATAGCAATGTATAGTGCTGTATAGCGGTGTATAAGCCTGTATAAATCGGGATTTCCTGTCCGCTTGCCACCAGTTTGCTGGGTACGTCGCCCCTTACCCCCTCCAATCGCAACTGAACATCATCGCTCGTCGGAACCGCGCAGCACCGCACAATCAGCCCGGAAATCATCACGGAAACGAACATTTTGATTGTTTGCATGTGACGCCACTCACATTCCTGCGCCCGCGGAAAAAGCCTGATACAGTCGTGCGGGCAGGGATGCGGAGGTGTTAACCGAACATCTCTGCGCTCGCTGCGGAGAGGAAGCTATGGCAATCACCACCCAGCCGATTTCAACATCATCCACCCGTCCGTCCGGCGCTGCACCCGTCGCGCCAAATCCTGCGGTCCGCACCCCGAGCCGCCTTGACAATCGTTGGATGCGCGCGGTCGTCCCCGCGCTGCTCATCCACATCTCCATCGGCACGGTCTACTGCTGGAGCGTGTTCAAACAGCTTATCGCCGACCAGATGCACGTCGCGCCGAGCACCATCGAATGGGGCTTCTCGCTTGCGATCTTCTTCCTTGGCATGTCCGCCGCGTTCTTGGGGCCGGTCGTGGAAAAGGACATCCGCCGCTCCGCGCTGATCAGCCTGGTCTGCTTCGTCGCCGGATTCGCCGGCACAGGCGCAAGTATCGCCGCCGGCTGGCTTCCCGGCGTGTTCATCTGCTATGGCGCGATTATGGGCGTCGGTCTGGGCGTCGGCTATCTCACGCCGGTCAAGAACCTCATGCTCTGGTTCTCCGACAACAAAGGCCTGGCCACGGGCATCGCGGTCGCGGGCTTCGGCCTCGCCAAGGCGATCGCCAGCCCGGTGATGACCTGGCTCATCGCCTCCGTAGGTCTCGTGAGCATGTTCTACGTGCTTGCCGTGGTGTACGCGATTATGATGTTCGCCGGATTCCTGCTGATTCGCCGCCCCGCGGGCTACGTGTACTCGGCCGTTGCTCGTGTCAGGCGTCGCACGGTGATGCGTCGACCCGTGTTCTGGGCGATTTGGCTTGCCTTCTATCTCAATATTACGTGCGGCCTCGCGCTGATTTCGCAGGAAAAGGACATTCTGCATGATGCGCTTGCGGTGATGCCGCGCTTCGCCGGGCTTGATGCTGCTGCGTTTGCGACTGCGACCGCCGGCGTAATCAGCACGGTGCTGGCGGTTGACGCGGTGTTCAACGCGGTCGGCCGACTGGGCTTCTCCACGCTGTCCGACCACTGCCGTCGCCGTGAAACCAGCTACGTGGTGATTTTCGTGATGTCGGTCGTCGTCTGCCTGCTGCAGGTGGTGTTCCATTCGATTGACAACGGCACGTTGTGGATGATTCTCGTGATGCTGTTCCTAGTCAACGCGGGCTACGGCGGCGGTTTCTCCACGCTGCCGGTGCTGTTGGAGCAGCATTTCGGCATGTCTTCGGTTTCGACGGTGCACGGGCTCGCGTTGAGCGCATGGGCGTTCGCCGGATTGTCCGGCAATCAGCTGGCGTCCTTCGTGGTGACGCATGCCGCCGACCAATCGCACCGCTACGCCGGCCTGATTCCGGTGCTTGCCGTGTTGTATGCGGTCGCATTGGTGGCGATCCTGTTGGCCATGCGTGATCGCAAGTCCGCGGATGAGCGCGATGTCGTGAACGTTGCGGTGTGAATGCCGTGAATGCCGTGAATGTCGTGAATGTCCGAAGGGGGCATTAGCCAACCTGGGTGCCCGGAATCGGGTGTGAGGGGTTGCGCGTCGGGCGTGCCAAGGTGTTGGATCCCCTGCCGCCACTTTCGAGTCCGGACGGAATGTGTGTCCGAAGCCCGCGCGAGCTCGTCGCGGCGCAGGGTGCGTTGGCGGTTCGAATATGCCGGGCCGCGTATGTCACGGCATACGTTTCCTGTCGGATGGGAGGTGCCCTGCACTGCCCGGAGGTCAAAATGTCGGGTTGTGTATGCTGCGGCATACTTTTCCTGCCGGATGGGGGCGTCTCGTACTGTCCGGAGGCCAAAATGCCGAGTTGCGTATGTCCTGGCATGCGCAACACGCAGAGCACGGCCCGGCGCTACCGTATTTCGTCGATATCTGTTCGGGTTCGCATGCCATGGCATACAGGACGTGCGCGCATGGGCCAGAACGATGATTGAGGCTCCCGCGCACCCCATTACCAGACGCACAAGTTGACTAATGGCCCCGATAACGACCCTGAACTGGCGCCGGTGGCCGCTCGCGGTCGTCGGCGCTCGCCCGGTAACAACTGACAGGCCGTCTGTACCCCGTACTTTGCGGGATGCAGACGGCCTGTCGAATATGTGACGCGATTTCCGCGCGCTGTCTGGGCTGCGAAAACCACAAGCGACGTCAGCGGTACACCGCGAAACCGGCGGTGAAGCTGATCTTCTTCTGCACGGCGAGGACCAGCTGCAGGAATCCGAAGGCTTCAAGCTCGCGCGCACGCTTCAGAGCACCCGCGTCGATGGCGTCGAGACCGCCCGCCTTCACCAGGTCGATGAACGCGGCCTTGGCGGCATCGTCATCACCGGCGACCAGCACGGTGGACTGGGCGTCGCCGGTCTTCTTGGAGGCGATGTTCGCGGCGAACACGGTGTTGAACGCCTTGAGCACGTGCGACTTGGGGAGTTTGGCCTGCAATTCGGCGGCTGCGGAGCTGTCGGCCGGCACGACGAGCGAATCGAAGGTGGAGAAGTCCAGCGGGTTGGTGATATCGACCACGGTCTTGCCTTCCAGCTGGTCGCCGTACTGCTCGGCGATGGATGCGAGGGCCGGGTAGGGGACGGCGAGCACGACGATGTCGCCCTCGATGGTCGGGTTCTCGGAGTGCGAATCGAGCGACTGGACGGTTGCGCCGGCGTCCTCGAAGACGCTCTTGATTGCGGTGCCCATGTTGCCGGTGCCGAAAATCGTGATAGTTGCCATGGTGGTTCCTTTCGTGTCGGCGGATGTGTGCCGCCCCGCTGTGTTTCTGGTTGCGGTGTGTTCGCGGTGGTCTTGCGTCCACTGTGTCGGCCGCGTTGCTTGTGCTTGCTTGTTGTTGCTTGTGTCAGTCGCGTCCGTGTGTGTGATGCTGCGGAACAACTAACAATCTGTTAGCGCTGAGACGATACTACCACTAACGTTTTGTTAGCACATCCGGCGTGTCGTCGGTACAATGGATGGCATGACTTCCTCCGAGAATCCGAAGAATCCGCATCATTTCAACGTTTTTGCTGCGGCGTGCCCGTCGCGCAAACTATTGAATGACGTCACGCGCCGCTGGAGCATCCTCGTGCTCGCCACCCTGCTGGACGGGGCGTTGCGCTTCGGGCAGATTCGTGAGCGGGTTGATGGCATCAGCGACCGCATGTTATCCGCGACGTTGGGTGCGCTCGCAGAAGACCGGTTGATTGTCAAGGATGACGCCGACGGAACGTATGCGCTGACCGAGCCTGGGCGTCAGATTGCCCGGCAGAGCTTGGAATTGTTCGACAGTCTGTATCTCGCGCTTGATGAAATCGTCAATGCGCAGCAGACAGGGAGCGGTGCGGCTGGGGCGCCCGCTGGTGCGGCTAGTTGATTCCATGATTGCCGGCGTCGTCGTGTGAGTGGATTCTCACACTGCGACCACCTTCGCGGCCGGCTCTCTATCTCTGGGCCACTTGACCCGCCGTCGTGTGAGCCGATCCACACATGATGGCGACTTTCCCGCACGAATCGCGCTCCCGGGGCCGCTTGTGCCGTCACTGTGTGAGCGAATCCTCACATACTGCAGCTTGGGCTTGATTCGTTCCTTGTCTGCGCACTGCCCACCTTGCATACGCCCGGCCGAATGGCGCACCCAGCTTCTCTCATGGCATAGTTGCCATCGTCAATATTTGACACCGTAAAATATGAAGGGTATAAATGATCCAGATTGATGTCGAGACGCTCCTGCCCACGCAATAGTGTCCGCGTCAATGCAAAGACACCCGCGTCAACGCCAGAAAGGAGACCGGATGGCATTCGAAGATGACGCATTCGAGCGAATGCACAAGATCATGACCGACGGCAGATCAGCCATGATGGAAAACATGAACCGTGTCCATCGTGGTGAACCGGCAGTGATGCGCGAACTCGCCGTCAAAGGGGAGCGCACACCCAGCCAGCTCGCCGATGCGACCGGCAACAGTCCGGGCCGCATCTCCGCGATTCTGTCCGCGCTGGAGAAAAAAGGCTGGGCCACGCGCACCATCGACCCGGAGAACCGCAGACACGTCATCGTACGCATCACACCGGAAGGCAAACGGCTCGTCAAACTGCACAAACAAGCCATGGACGACCGCATGCGCTGGGTGTTCGGGCAGATGGGGGAACGGCGTACTGAGCAGTTCCTTGACCTGCTGGCACGGTTCATCACCTACATGAGCCTGTGCGGGCCGGACGATCCTGTCCCAGACGAGGCCGCCATCGCAAAAGCCTTCGAGCGCACCGGCATCCCCTATGACCCTGCGGCGGACCGCGTGAACGTCACCCCAATAACCGCGCACAATACGTCCGGTGGGCGGCACCCGGGCGGCATGCCAGACGATACCCCGTCGCCGACACATCCCGCGGCTTAGCCATCAACCGGCGCAACAGCCGTCCCACATAACACCCGTTTCCCAACCAACGTCCCCGAAAGGACACATCGTGATACGAATCTGCAAATACCTCTCCAAGGCCGAATGGTTCCAGCTGTTCGTCGGCCTGCTGTTCATCGTCGCCGGCGTCTGGCTCCAGCTCAAGCTGCCCGATTACATGGCCGACATCACCCGGCTTGTGGAAACCCCGAACAGCGAAATGCACGACGTGTGGGTCGCTGGCGGCAAGATGCTCGCCGTGGCGCTCGGCGCCATGCTCACGACCGTCGCCGTCGGTTTCATCACCGCGCGCGTATCCGCATCCTTCACACAGCGGCTGCGCTCCATGCAGTTCCGCCGCGTGGAATCCTTCGGCCCCGAGGAGCTGAACCGCTTCTCCACTGCGAGCCTTATCACCCGCTCCACCAATGATGTCACCCAGATCCAGATGTTCCTCACCATGGGCCTGCTCATGCTCGTGCAGGCGCCGATCATGGCCGTGTGGGCAATCGCCAAGATCGCCGGCAAAGGTGTCGAATGGACGGCCGCGACAGGCGTGTCGCTCGTGCTGGTCATGGGCGCCGTCGCCATCATCATGGCCATGGTCATGCCGAAATTCCGCAGCATGCAGGCCCTGACCGACAACATCAACCGCGTGGCCCGCGAGAACCTCACCGGCCTGCGCGTGGTGCGCGCCTACAACGCCGAGGACTACCAGCAAGGCAAGTTCGACAAGGCGAACCGCGACCTGACCGAAACCCAGCTGTTCACCAACCGCGCGATGTCCGTCATGATGCCGCTCATGAATACCGTCATGAACGGCCTGACCCTCGCCGTGTACTGGATCGGCGCGTATCTCATCGATGCGGCCGGCCTCATGGACAAGCTCACGCTGTTTTCAAACATGGTCGTGTTCTCCAGCTACGCCATCCAGGTCATCATGAGCTTCCTCATGATGAGCATGGTGTTCGTGCTGTGGCCGCGCGCGGATGTCTCGGCCAAGCGCATCCTCGAGGTGCTCGACACCGAGCCGCATGTCACCGACGGCACACGCACGGAGGGTGCGAAGAACGCGGACGGCACGCCGGTGCGCGGACGTGTGGAATTCCGCGACGTGAGCTTCACCTACCCTGATGCGCGCGAACCCATGCTCGAACACGTGAGCTTCACCGCACAGCCCGGCCAGACCGTCGCCTTCATCGGCTCCACCGGCTCCGGCAAGACCACGCTTGTGAACCTCGTGCCGCGCTTCTACGACGCCACCGGCGGCCAGGTGCTCGTCGACGGCGTGGACGTGAAGGACTACACCTTGCAGTCGCTACGCGACAAGATCGGCTATGTGCCGCAGCAGTCCGTGATGTTCAAGGGAACCGTCGCCTCGAACGTGGCGTTCGGCGACAAAAGCCAGGCCGGCGTACTGCCGGCGGGCGAGAGCATGGCGGACGTCGAGATCGCCGACACCTCCACCCCGCAGGGGCGTGCACGCGAAAAGGCGCTGCTCGCGGAATCCGAGCACGGCACTACGCTGAGCGAGGCGCAGATGGAAGACGTACGCCAGGCCGTGGCCGTCGCGAAGGCCGATGAATTCGTCACCCGCATGGACGGCACCTACGAGGCGCCGATCGCCCAGGGCGGCACGAACGTGTCCGGCGGGCAGAAGCAGCGCCTGTCGATCGCGCGGGCCGTATGGCGGCGCCCTGAAATCCTCGTCTTCGATGATTCCTTCTCCGCGCTTGACTTCCGCACCGACCACGATGTGCGCGAGGCGCTCGCCCGCGAGGCCGGGGATGCGACGAAACTCATCGTCGCCCAGCGCATCGGCACGATTATGGACGCCGACCGGATCATCGTGCTCGACCAGGGGCGTGTCGTGGGCCAAGGCACGCACAAGGAACTGCTGCGTGACTGCGAAGTCTACCGCCAGATCGCCGAAAGCCAGCTGAGCGAAGCCGAACTCGCCTCCTGACGCCGCCGGCGCGTGGCACAACCGGCGCGAATCGCCGGAGCTTCTATCTTTCTTAGCTTTCCTGAAAGGAACATTCATATGCCAGGACCAATGGGTCACGGGCCGGGAGCCCGGGGCGCGGCCGAAAAGCCGCAGGATTTCAATGCCGTCATGGGCAAGCTCGCGCACTACAGCAAACGCTACCTGCCCGCCATCATCATCGCGCTCGTTCTGGGCGCGTTCGGCACGGTCTGCCAGATCGTCGGACCGGACAAGCTCAAGGACATCACCAACGAGATCACCAAGGGCCTGCCCGCCATCGTGCACGGCAGGCCGGTGCTCAACAGCATCGACCTGGACGCCGTCACTCATATCGGGTTCACCCTGGTCGCGCTGTACGTCGGGTACGCGCTGCTCAGCTACGCGCAAAGCTGGATTATGGCGACCATCAGCCAGCGGACCGCGCAAAGCCTGCGCGACGACATCTCCAAGAAGATCAACCGCCTGCCGCTGCGTTACTTCGACAACACGAGCTACGGCGACGTGCTCAGCCGCATCACCAACGATGTCGACGCCATCGGTCAGACGCTGGGGCAGAGCCTCGGCGCGCTCGTCACGTCGATCACGCTGTTCGTCGGCGCGCTCGTCATGATGTTCGCCAACAACGTCACGCTGACGCTGACCGCCATCGGCGTGAGCATCATCGGTCTCGTGCTCATGATGCTCATCATGCGCTTCTCGCAGCAGTACTTCGCCCAGCAGCAGCTCGCGCTCGGCCAGACCAACGGGCACGTGGAGGAGATGTACGCCGGCCATGTGATCGTCAAGGCGTATTCGGGTGAGGCGGATTCGATCCGGCAGTTCGAACGCTACAACGACAGCCTGTACGAATCCGGCTGGAAGTCGCAGTTCCTGTCGGGCCTCATGATGCCGCTCATGAACTTCGTCGGCAATCTCGGCTACGTGGCCGTGTGTGTGGTGGGTGCCGCCCTCGCGATGGATGGGCGTATCGAATTCGGCGTCATCGTGGCGTTCATGATGTACATCCGCCTGTTCACGCAGCCGCTCGCCCAGTTCGCGCAGGCCATGCAGAACCTGCAGCGGTGCGGTGCGGCGTCGGAGCGCGTGTTCGGCTTCCTCGAGGAGCCGGAAATGGTTGTCGACGCGACCGGCAGCTTCGCCGAGCATCGTGCCCAGATCGAGGCGGCACAAGGTCATGCGCATATGAGCGATGCGTTGGGTGACCGTGCTCGCGGCGACGTGGACTTCGAGCACGTGCGCTTTGGCTACGAGCCCGGTAAACCGGTCATCCATGATTTCAGCGCGTCCGTGAAAGCCGGGCAGAAAGTCGCGATCGTCGGGCCAACGGGCGCCGGCAAGACCACGATGGTCAACCTGCTTATGCGCTTCTACGAGCTGGATGGCGGCGAAATCCGCATCGACGGCGTGCCAACGGCGTCCATCCCGCGCTCCGAGGTGCACCGCCAGTTCTCCATGGTGCTGCAGGACACCTGGGTGTTCCAAGGCACTGTGTGCGACAACATCGTGTACGACAAGCAGGGCGTGACCGACGAGCAGGTGCGGGCCGCCGCGAAGGCCGTGGGCCTCGACCGGTTCATCGAATCGCTGCCGCAAGGCTATGACACCGTGCTTGACGACAAGGCCGCGCTGTCCGCTGGGCAGAAGCAGCTGCTCACCATCGCCCGCGCGATGGTGCAGGACGCGCCGATTCTGATTCTCGACGAGGCGACATCGTCGGTGGATACGCGCACCGAGGAGCTCATCCAGAAGGCCATGGACCAGCTGGCTGTCGGCCGCACGAGCTTCGTAATCGCGCACCGCCTGAGCACGATTCGCAACGCGGACATGATTCTCGTCATGAACCACGGCGACATCATCGAACGCGGTACGCATCAGGAACTGCTCGATAAGGGCGGCTTCTACGCCGACCTGTACAACAGCCAGTTCGCCTCGCTCGTCGCGTGAGGTGCAGGGCGGGGTGCGGCTGGGCACGGGGCTGGCGCGGATGAGACTATCTGCGACACGAATTAAGCCAGCGCTGAGTCTCGCGTCTCGCGTTTGAAGTTTTGCGTTTCGTTCTGCGTCTCGCCGCTCACCCGCGTCTTGCGTTTGACGTTTCGCCTGGCGTCTCGCGTTTAGCGTTGTTTTCATCGTCCCTTATTATCACTTAGCCGCTAAGTGATAATAAGGGACGATGTTATTATCAGTGGCTTTTCGCTGTTTGGTGTGGGTGGGCTGGTCGGGTGGAGGTGGCTGGTCGGGTAGTTTGGGGGTATGGATACCACGTTGTTGTTCACCGCCGCCTTGCAGTTGCCTGATCCCTGGAGGGTTTCGGGTGTGGAGTTGCGTGACGGGGAGGGCGGCAGGCGCGAATTGCGCATCACGATCGGCTTCGGGCCCGGCCCGCGTTTTTCTTGCCCGCATGCGGGGTGCGGGCGGGGGGCGTGCCCGATGCATGATGTCAGGGGCCGGGTGTGGCGGCACTTGAACTTCTTCCGGTACGAGGCGTTCATCCACGCGGGCGTGCCGCGCGTATCATGCCCCGGGCACGGCGTGCGTGCGGTGCGGGTGCCGTGGGCCCGTCCGGGCGGCGGGTGTATTTTGTCAAGTTGACTTGTACGGTGTCGTCACTTTTCCGGACAGTTCGTCGTTCATTCTGGACGGTTTGGGCTGTCCGGTTTCCTATTGGTGTTGTTTGGCTGTTTCACCGGTGAGTGGGTGTTCCTGTAGGATTCGCCGTGGAACCTGACGGTGCGCCCGTGGTGGACGATGTGGCCGCCGGCCGCGGCGGCCATGTCGCCGTCGCCGAACACGTCGCCCCACCTGCCGGATTCCAGGTTCGAGGTGAACACCACGCTCCTGGTCTCGTAGCTGTCGGCTATGACCTGGAACAGGAGGCGCGCGCCCTCGATGTCGATGGGCAGGTAGCCCAGTTCGTCGATGACCGGCGGTTCGGCCTTGCCGATCGCCTCGGGCTCGGTGTCGAGGCGGTTGTCGTGTTTGGCCTTGCGCAGGCGCATGACCAGGGACGAGGCCGTGAAGAACCCGGCCGGTATCATGTGTTTGCAGGCCGGTCCTCCCGATCGCGATGGCCAGGTGTGTCTTGCCGCATCCGACGTCCCCGTAGAGCACGAGGTCCTCGGCCCTGTCCACGAACTGGAGGCTGGCGGGCTGTTCGCGTCCCCAGTCGGCGGGGAACGAGGCCATGCCCCCCCGGTCGTATCCGTCGAGTGTCTTGGATTGAGGGAAGCCGGCCTGCCGGAGCAGGCGGGCGCGTTTGGATTCGGCCCTGCTGGCGTTCTCCATCCCTGGACAGGCCGGCGAGGAAGCCGAGCTGCCCGGGGGTGGCCTCGCCGCATGCCCGGCGGAGCACGTCCCGTGCCGGCGGCAGCGTCCGGGCGAGTTCCATGACCTGCCCGGGTGTGGCCTTCGGCCATCGCCGTCTGCCGGTGGGCGCCGTCGTGACGGGGGTATCGGTCGTGGTGGTGTCGGTCATCGTTCCTCCATGTATTTGTCGTATCTGGCCGGGTCCTGGCCGCCGGGCGTGTCATCGCCTTGCAGGATGCGTGCCGCGGTGGTCTCGATGGTCGCCCGGTCGACGGTGCGCCCGGCCTTGACGGTCGCGGCGACGGCGCCGGCCGCGGCCGGGAAGCCGTATGTCTCGCCGGCGTGCCGGATGTCCGAGATCAGCGAGGAGCGTTCCGGCGCGTCCATGCGGTCGAGCAGGTCGCGTACGGGTTCGGGGAAATCCCCGCGGATCGGGCTCTCGCCCCATGACCGGGGCTTGCGCGCGATGACCGCGAGCGGGGCCGCGGGGTCGGCCTGCGTTTCCGGCGAGCGTCCCCACACGCGTTCCAGGGTGGCGGTGTGCCCGCCGTCGGGGTCGCGCAACTCGATCTGGAAGACCCCCGCGCCGGCGTGCAGGCGCATGGAATGCCATTTCGGGCCGGCGAGGTACCGGTTCGAGTAGACCGGCACGGTCCCGGTGCGGTCCGCCTTCACCGAACGCCACTCGACCGGGTCGAACGCGGCGGACGGCAGCGGGAGCATATGCTCCTTCTCCGATTCGAACAGGCCGGCGACGGGCACGCCGAGCCGGTAATGGTCGGCCTGCGCGAGCCGTTCGCACGCGTCGAACCACGCGCGTCGCCGACGCCTGGTACCCCTCCGCCGACGGGACCGGCACCACCGGGTTGCGGCGCACGAACCCGACCGCGTTCTCCACGCTGCCCTTCTCGTTGCCCGGGTACGGGTTGCAGAACCTCGCCTCGAACCCGTACTGCGCGCAGAACCGCTGGAACATCACGGTCTGCGTGACCGTGCCGTCCGCGTTGCGGTGGCCAACGCCCGTGGCGTTGCCCGGACGCCACCACGCGCGGCGCCATCCCGACACGCGCGAACACCTCGCCCAGTCCGCGGCACACACCCCGACGTCTCGCCCGGCAACGCCGCGACATACCGCATGTTCGAATACGGGCACGAGACCACCAGGAAATGCACCACACGCTCCACGCCCGCGATCGACGCGCGCGCCTGGCCGGAAACCAGCCTGCGCGGTCCCCGGCGCCCACGCGAGCCGCGCGTACCCCTCCGACTCCGCGCGATGCCGCTCCCGCCACCGCTTGACCCAACGCCGCTCCGACGGATACGAGCCCTCGAACCCGCGGCTCGCGCAACCGCTGCCACACCCGCATGGCGGTATGCCGCTGCTTGCGCGGGAACCCGGGATCAGCGGCCGACCACCCCTCGACGATCTCGGCATACCACGAATCGATCAGAGTCCGCCCCGCCCGCCGGCCGCGGGGAGAAATCCTCCCTCGAGGCGTAACTCCGCCACCGTCGTTCGGGACACATGCAGCCCGCGCGCGATCCGCGCGTGGCCCGTGCCCTGTCCCTCCAACTGCCCGGTACGCTGTCGCACAGGCATCGATGTCACCGATCCTTTTTCCCCCGGGGAACCTCGAAAACGGTTACCGGCACCCGGGAATCCACCGGGAAACCGGACGGCATCGGTGCCCTATTCCGCAACCGACCACACCGTCCAAAATGAACGCCACGGCTGTCCAGAAAAAGTGACGAAACCGTCCACATCTAAGTGAACACAAACACCGTCCCATTCCCCCAAGCCCCCGCCAAAGCGACGGGGGCTTCGTCATATCCGAAACCGACTGAATGGAGACCATCATATGGCTAGTGAACTCATCGATTACGCGTGGGGCCACCCCGATCTCGCGCAAGTCAAGGCATCGGGGCGCGCTGGCGTGATCCGCTATCTGACCGGCAGCGGGGGCAAAGCCCTGTCCAAGGACGAGATCGCGCGGATCAAGACGGCGGGACTGACATTGACGCTCGTGTATGAGACCACCGGCACCACTGTCAAAGGCGGCCGGCAGGCGGGCGTCTCTGATGCCGCGGCTGCCCGCGGCGCGATGACCGCGCTCGGTCTGCCGGCCGGCCTCGTGTATTTCGCCGTGGACTACGACATGCAGCCGGGCGAATACGCCCTATTGGACGCCTATTTGGACGGCGCGGCCAGCGTCATCGGCAAAACGCATACGGGCGTGTACGCGGGCTACGGGCCGTGCGCCCATGCCATCGGCCGCGGCTACGCGGCATGGCAGACCTACGCGTGGAGCCAC
Source organism: Bifidobacterium thermacidophilum subsp. thermacidophilum DSM 15837 (assembly GCF_000426425.1). Classification (NCBI taxonomy): domain Bacteria; kingdom Bacillati; phylum Actinomycetota; class Actinomycetes; order Bifidobacteriales; family Bifidobacteriaceae; genus Bifidobacterium; species Bifidobacterium thermacidophilum. The sequence goes on along the minus strand of NZ_AUFI01000007.1, from coordinate 118,404 downwards.
GGCCGAATCGCCCAGGGCATCAGGCTCTACCAGTACAAGAACGGGCAGCGTCTGGCGGGCGGCGAGGTCGACTTCGTGCGCACCAGCCTGGCCGACTACGGGCAAGTCGCATGGCAGCAAACCCCGGCAGTTCCTGCGGCGCCCGCAGCCAAAACCACGGCCGCCGTCGCGAGACTTGTGGTGGACGGCTCGGCGGGCCCGGCCACGATCCGCCGCTGGCAGCAGGTCATGGGCACCACCATCGACGGCGTCATCAGCGGGCAGATCAACAACGGCGGCGCCAGGCCGAACCTATATTCAGTGCAGTACGGCAAAGACGGCTCGAATCTGATCAGAGCCGTGCAACGCCGCCTCGGCCTTAAGGCAGACGGGCTCATGGGACCAGCCACCATCAAAGCCATCCAGAAACATCTAGGTGTCACGGCCGACGGCAGCTTCGGCCCCGCCACCGTCAAAGCCCTGCAAAACCGGCTCAACGCCGGCAGATTCTAAGGAGAAAACAATGACCACGCCAACCGAATCAACACCCGACGCCGCGCAAGACGCTGCCGCGAGCGAGAACGCGACCGCTCATACGCTCACGCAATGGATCAAGGCCGCCGGCGTCCGGGCAGTGAAGACGGCAGCCCAAGCCGCGCTCGGCATCATCCCCGCATCCGCCCTCACCATCGGCGGCGTCGACTGGCTCATGGTAGCCGGAGCCGCAGCACTGGCCGCCGTCATCAGCCTGATCACCAGCATCGCCGGCATACCCGAAGTCAGCAACGGCGACAACCTCAAACAAATCACCACCAACTAGCAAGCAAACGCCATCAAGACACAGCAGCCCTCATCTCTCTCACCGGAGATGAGGGCGATTTTCGCATTTTCAACTGTTATCTAACATAAAACGATGCACGTTGGCTCCCGAGGAAGACTCCCGCTGCGATATTGCTCGTAACAGATTATCCCCGTCTTCCTTGCCCGACCGATTAACGCAACGATCGACATTCCCCCATCCGCTTTTCCTCATGACAAAATCGAAGAGCGTGCTGTTCGCACCCATTGGCGATTCGGCATCGGCCCTGGGCAGGAAGCGGCGGTAGAATTGCTGCGTGAGTTCAAACTTGTTCAGAGGAGAGCATCATGCAGAGTAAATGGCTTGTTGCAAGAATTAATATCCCACCGGTCGGATTTAAGGCTAGGACTCAGGCTGACGGCTTGAGACGAATGGGGGTTGAGACATCTGAGTCGGCTATGCCTGGTAATGCAGCATACAATCTGCGAGAGAACGATGGTGATACGCCAGTTGAGGTTGTCTTCCTGACTGAGAACTCGAAGAACCTGGATCTGGTTTCTATCTCCCCGAATGGGCAATCCTTCATCCTTGAGCACTGGGACGGCGGCCGCAATGCGAATAACATCGGTGATCGTCGGCATACATTTGTCCGACCGGGACAAGGTGCGCCATACGAGTACCTCGGCGATTACTCCATAGCCGCACTCTTCCAGCGCAATGTCGAAACTGGTGAAAAGAACGTTGTTGAAACCATAGCTCTTTGGGAGAGAAAAGCCTAAGACTGGTCATTCTTTCACTCGATCTGTGACAGGTTCAGCGACAAGTCCAGCGGTTTCCATCGCGTTGAACCGCTCCGAGACGTCTGCATGCCGGTAATGCTCGACCATGGCGCCCGAATGGTGTGCCCATGGTCTAATTCGTCCTCGTGCATTAGTCTCGTCAGCCGTGCGAGCTGTTCGCCGTCCAATGCCCCCTGCGTCCACAGGTCGAGCGCGAACCGCTTTAGCGGCCAATGCGGATCCGGGCGCGCGTCAGCCTCATCGAAAGCGTCACGCAGGAGCTTGTGAATATCCTCAACCATGAAACAATCGTGCCAGCGCCCGGCTCCGCTCCCCCGCGAAATGCCGTTGATTTGGTCTTCGTCAGGATGGCGGTCATATGGCGGTCACAATCGACCCCTACCGCAATATGCCATATACCGGTTTCGGCCGGGCAGTAGGTGATCCCGGCCGGATTCGAACCGACGACCTTGAAATTAGAAGCTTCTGCTACTTTTTTCATACGCTATGATTATCCCTATGATTTTTCCCAACGCCATATAGCACAGGCAGACATTATTCATGTGGTATGAGATGTGGTAGTAGGATTGTTACTATCTGGAACATCAATGTTTCCAGTATTTCACGCATATGTCTGTCGAATCCCCCTAGCTCCACAAACAAGGTTTTCAGTAGGTTGCCGGAAGTCCTTTTTTTCTTGGGTTTTCCTCGTGTTTCCAATAGTTTGCAGCTGTTCTTCTCAATGATTCCATGTTGCGCATGGCATGATGTGGGCTAGCCGGTATTCCCAGACCGCCTGCTTTGCAAAGCGGCCGAGCGAACACCCAATCGCGCCGGCGAATCCCATACGTTGCGAAATCCAGGCCAAGCTCAACAGGAGGGCAACAGCTCGGCAGCGAACGCAATCATACGGAGGCGCACCCCTGGCAGGAAAACGAACGAAGAGGAATTCGGACCATTGCCTCGCGGCATCAACCATCTCGGCTTGACGGTGCCCAATGTGGACGAGGCTACTGAGATAAGGGGCTGCGGACGTTTTCTTGGAGATGGTTTAGGCCATTAGCCCTTGTTGCATTCTATAGTGTACGGGACTTTTCCATCCCAGGGATTGTTTGATGCGTTGGTGGTTGTACCAGTGCATGGTCGTGTCGACGTGTTCCACGACCTGCGCGCAGGTCAGTTTCTCCCAGTATTCGGGGTAGACCGCCTGAGGTTTTCATGCGGCCGAAGAATCCCTCGGCGGCGGAGTTGTCCGGGGAGCAGCCCTTCCTGCTCATGGAGCGGATGATACCGTGCTCCTGGCAGATCCGGATCCACTCGGGCCACCGGTAGTGGCAGCCACGATCTGAGTGCACGATCACCCTGGTATCATCGGGCAGGGTTCCGATCGCCTTTCTGAGCATGGTGTTGGCCAATCGGGCGTTCGGGTGTAATCCCCTCGTGTAGGCGACGATCGTGCCGTCGTAACAGTCGATCATGGGCGAGACATACACTTTGCCGTCACACGCCTTGATCTCGGTGATGTCGGTCAGCCACCTCATATTGGGTTCTTTGGCACTGAAATCCCGGTGGATCAGGTTGTCGGGGGCTGGCGTGCTCTCACCCTGGTAGGAGCTGTAACGCCTGCGGTGGGGGATACGAGCCACCAATCCCTCCTGCCTCATGATCCGGCGTACCACCTTCTCCGATACCCGCAGACCCAGAGCGTGATGAAGCCTACGGTAGCCGTAGCGTGAGGACGACTCCTTGAACAATGCTCTCACGCGTACGCGGATATCCGAGTACTTATCCCCATCTCTTCGAGCGTGGTGATAATGGTAGCTGCTCAAGGGGATCGTGAGCCTGCGGTCCAAACAGTGCAGTGAAAACGTCGGGTGAAGCCGGTCGATCAGCCTGGTCTTCTCCCGGTTCGAAAGGCGCCCCAGGCTGGCGCCTGGGTCTTTTTTTACCACGTTGACCACCTGGCGCATCAGCGCATGCTCCAGCTCAAGTTCTCTGATCCGACGGTGCAGCTCACCAACATCATCAGAAACAGGGTGAACCCCGGGTTTCTCTTCTTCGGGCATCGGGGACCTCCTTTGGGGTTGCAATGCTGCCATACCACCCTCACGATACAAGGCCATCCAATGATTCACCACGCCAGCACTGACACCCAACTGCGCCGCCGCTGCCTGCTGTTGCAAGCCGGTAAGACACCGGCGTACGGCTCTCACCCGCATGGAGAGCGGGATGATTGGCTTGGGGATTCTCTCCATATACCGGGGATCCTGGTGCAGCCAGCGTTCCAAACACTGACGCGTGGGATAACCTAGATACTCCACGACCTGCTGGGTCGTCATACTAGTGGAGAGATACAACTCCACAGCACGACCACGCTCCTCTTGACTGAACATAGAATCCTCCCGTTCAACCTCCAAGAAAACGTCCGCAGCCCCTGACCGCCCGGTTTCTTGCGCAAATTTGCTGGTGCTTGTTGAAGTGGTGGGGCATGGCTTGTCGCCTGTGTACGATTCCGGTCGCCAAACCATTAACCGCTCTAGAAAAGCAGGCGACAGAACCATGCCCAAACAAATTCTACAGGTGAACCAGGCCATGTTCGAGACCAAGCTGGATCGGATGGTCAGTGCGAAGGTCACCGAGATCCTCAACCGGATGCTGGACGCTTCAGGCCGTCGAGATCACCGGTGCCGCACGCTACGAGCGCTCCGGTGGCAGGAAGGCGTATCGTGCCGGTCATTACGAGCGAGATCTGACCGTCAAGGCCGGAAAGATGGCAGTGAGGGTGCCCAAGCTCAAGGGGGCGGTCTTCGAGTCGGCGGTTATCGAACGCTACCGTCGCCGGGAGGAGTCGGTCGAGGAAGCGCTGATCGACATGTATCTGGCGGGTGTCTCCACCCGTCGGGTCGACGACATCAGCCAGGCCCTGTGGGGTTCGCGGATGCCGCCGAAAAACGCAGACTGCGGTCCGAGGCGGCCGCGGACAGGCGCCGCAAGGCGACGATCTTCACGAAGGCGCGCTATCTCGACAGATCGGATGTGACCCCAAGGAATCCGCAACCGAACGGACCCGTTCTTCGGTCGTTCGACTGCGGAGTGAACGTGAATCTGACCGGCGACCCTGAGCATCAGGGCATCCTGTCGCGCTACGGATACGACGCCTGGCTCTGGGTGACCATCCGACGGGGCGCGATACGAACGGGCTCACATGCCGGGGAGGCGACCTGCTACGTCCGTCTTGACGGACAGGAGGTGGGTTTTCTCTCGGCACATCAGATGATGACACACTCCGGTCAGCTACCCGCCGATGGCACGGTGATGCTTGCCCATATCCCCAACAGCAGCGACGACAGAAACCGCCACCGGTGGCGGCTCAGAATCCAGCTGCCGGAAGGGGATGCGGAGAATGCGTCCGACTCCGATGTTCCCTGATACTTCGTCAGATCGCGTCATCGCCAATTCCCGTCATGCATACGGGAATTGGCGATGACGCCGTCGACGACGCCCCGATCTATGATCGCCCGCACCCTGAGCAACGGGAATCGGACGCACGTATGCTCAGTACGCATGCTCAGTACGCATAGCGGCTAGACTGGAGAAGTGACTACAAGTGCATCATCATCCGCGGTATCCGTGGAATCCTCAGTCTCCCCTGCCGACGATGATCGCGTCGCCGTGTACATCGATTTCGACAACATCCTCATCTCACGTCGTAACCAGGCGCAGGAGCATCAGGGCATGGACCCGTCCATCGATCTGGACGCCATCATCGATTTCTGCTCGTCGTTCGGCATCGTCGCCACGAGCCGCGCATACGGCGACTGGTCGCGCACCGAGACCTGGCCGTACCGCCAGCGCCTGCTCAGCCGGGCGGTCGACACCATCCAGATGTTCACCACCTCCGGCAAGGTGAAGAACGCTGCGGACATCCGACTCGCCATCGACGTCATCGAGGACCTCTATCTTCTCCATGACATCACCGACGTGGTGATCGTGGCCGGCGACTCCGACTACATCCCCCTCGCCCAGCGCGTGCGCCGCATGGGACGCAAGGTGATCGGCATCGGCGTGGCCGGATCCATCAGCCGCCTGCTCGCCGCCGCCTGTGACGAGTTCTACGACTACGATGAACTGCCCGGGCTGTACACCGACGGCGGTGAAGACGAGGAGACGGCGACTGAAGAAAACGACAAGGCGGGGTGCGTGGACCACGACTTGCGCCGATCCGACCATGCGAGCATGACGGGCAAGTCCGCGGAGACGAAGCACCCGGCCACGGAGACGACCGACTCGCATGTCTCCCGCCGGAACGGGCCGAAGCCCTCCCCCGCATCCGACGAAGCGGGGAAGACGTCCGGAACCGGCGCCGTCTCAGCTGCGCGGGATGCGGCATCCAGGAGCGCGACGCCGAAGAAGGCTCCCGACGACAACGGCAACACGGCGCTCGTCTCGAAGTCGCGCGCCACGCAGCTGCTGCTGCGTGCACTGACGTACTTCACGTCGAAGACCGAGGAGGAATGGCACAACGCCTCGAAGGTGAAGAACCAGATCCTGCGCATGGAGCCCGGCTTCCAGGAGTCCGCGCTCGGCTACTCGACCTTCACGAAGTTCGTCGAATCACGGCAGGGCCAGGTGGAGATCCGTCGCAACGGCAACATCACCGAGCTGCGTCTGCGCGACAGGCGGCGGTGACCAAGGCGGTTCCAAACCGGAGACGGCATTCGAGTCATGGGGCGGCAGGGAAAGAAAACGGGGAAAGAGGTCAATGGTGGAGTCCATATCAGAATCGGACGATGAACAAACGCCACGTTCCCGTCATGCCATCGGCCGCTACGGAAGGCGGGCGGCGAAACCGCGTCGTGCGGGATTGCGGATCAGACCATGCCCGGAGACGTGACCGGATCCTTCCTTGTCGTGAGAACCCTCAATCCAGGAATCCCGGGAATCGTGAGCGCGAAGAGCAAAATCCCGATAATCACATGACGAGCGTCGGCACGATGGAGAAATCCAGCACCACGACGACACCATGAATACCGGCGAAGGAACGACGGGCAGCGGGCATCAGCCGGATGCCTCGTCTCATGAGATTTTCACCTTTCCCCCATCGGGCTTTCTTATATTTCATGTTATTAAATGACTAAACTATTATTAAAATGACTAAATAGTTTGAATTAAATATTTTCAGCGCATATGCTTATCGACGCACGCCACAAGGTCGCACGCAATCGACGCCAGATCGATAGAAGTCTATAGGCCGCGGCAATGGCAGAAAAAGGCAGATAACGTCCGGTTTTTTGCGCAGATTGGTTGGTGCTTGTTGAAGTAGTGGGGCATGGCTTGTCGCCTGTGTACGATTTCAGTCGCCAAACCATTAACCGCTATGAGAAAGCATGCGACGATAACCATGCCCAAACAAATTCTACAGGTGAACCAGGCCATGTTCGAGACCAAGCTGGATCGGATGGTCAGTGCGAAGGTCAACGAGATCCGTGGGCCGGATGCTGGACGCGGAGGCCGACGAGATCACCGGTGCCGCACGCTACGAGCGCTCCGGTTCCAGGAAGGCGTATCGGGCCGGTCATTACGAGCGTGAACTGACGGTCAAGGCCGGAAAGATGGCGGTGAGGGTGCCCAAGCTCAAGGGGGCGGTCTTCGAGTCGGCGGTCATCGAACGCTACCGGAGGCGGGAGGAGTCGGTCGAGGAAGCCCTGATCGACATGTATCCGGCGGGCGTGTCCACGCGTCGCGTCGATGACATCAGCCAGGCCCTGTGGGGCGAGCGGATGCCGTCGCAGACCCTGTCGGACCGGTTGAAGAAAGTATATGTCCGGATCGACCAGTGGCGGCAGCGCCCGTTGCAACAGCCCTACCCGTATGCGTTCATGGACGGCGTGTGGCACAAGCGTTCGTGGGGCGGGGCGGTCGAGAACGTGAGTGTGCTGGTTGCTATCGGCGTCGGGTCGGACGGGCACCGCGAGGTGATCGGCGTGGCGGAGGGATTGACAGGAGGACGCGACCAGCTGGCGGAACTTCATCGCTTCCCTGATCGCACGGGGTCCGGGAGGCGAGCGGATGGTGACCGGCGACCGATGCGCCGGACTGGTGGACACCGTCGGCGAACTGCCGCCCGAAGCCCGCTACCAACGCTGCATGGTGCATGCCATGCGCGGGCGTGCTCGCCAGGGCCGGCCCACGGCACACCCGATGGGCCGGCGACGCGCTGAAAGCGATCTTCGCCATGGAGTCACGCGAATCGGCGCCGGCCAAGGTCGAACAGGTCGCCTCCGAGATGGAGGAGCGGAAACTCAGGGAAGCCGCCACGTGCCTGCGCGAGGGCATTAACGAAACCACCACGTACCTGCTGAACGACTATCCCGTCGAGCATCGTCGGCGTATCCGCACCACCGACATGATTCGGACGGTTGAACCGGGAGATCCGCAGGAGAACCCGCGTCGTGGGCGCTTTCCCCGATGGTAGGAGCGCGTTGATGCTCATCACCGCTAGGATCCGATACGTCACCGACGACGACTGGTCCACCCGACGCTGCCTGGACATGTCCCGACTCGGCGACGCCATACAGGAAGCGAACTGAAAACGCACACAGGAGACAAAACCCAAAGTGCGCAAGAACCCAGGCACTACCTCGACATACGTGAGGATGTCGACCACCGGTGCACCAACGCGATCCTCGAGGGATTGAACGGCATCATCCAACACATCGAAACCCGAGCCCGCGGCTTGCGCGACATGGACTACTTCTCCACGATGATCCACCCGACCCGCGGCAAGCTCGACCTAGCCACCGTCACCATATAACCAGCCCACCCACACCAAACAGCGAAAGGCCTTATCAGTTACGGGCTAAGTGATAATAAGCGCGAATTGGGGGTCGCTGTGTGAGGATTGGCTCGCACGGTGGTGCTCCCGGACATTGATGCCGGCTTCGGAGCATAAGCCCGGGGGCAGTATGTGAGGATTGGCTCACACGGTGGCGCTTCTGACCATCAATGTCGGTTCGTAGTAGGGGTTCAAGGGTCGCTGTGTGAGGATTGGCTCGCAATCTGACGGGTTGGGCGGTTCAGGTTTGGTGATTTGGTTTGGTCGGGGGTCATCGTGTGAGGATTTCCTCGCATGGTGGCGGTGCTGATGGTTCGGGTCGTGTGGTCTGGTCGGTGAGACGGTCGTTGTGGCACCCCGCCCACGCCTGCGTTGCCGACAACCGCACGTACCCCCGCGTCAATACGCCGGCAACATGATGATTGACTGAAGAGCCCGCGCCCGAAACCTTTGCACCTCCTCAGAGCAACCCAGCAAACCCGCGCAATTCCGCCGATTTCAGTCTGTCGCGTCCACAATGTGGACACAAATCATCTCATGATAAGACCGCCGAAAAGTTCAATATAAGGACAAGCCATTTACATATCCGCAATTCTCGCGTATAAAGGGAACCCAGCAATAGATTGAGAAGAGGTTTACCCGAGTAAGGCCAAAAGCCCGAAGAACCTTTGCCTGACGGCGTTTGACGGATTCACCCGATCACGTGTCGCGCACGTCTGTGGCATTCAGAATCAGCATTTCATGCGACATTCTGACCAATTCTCACGATTATCCCCCAGAATCTTTTGTAGAGAGGAAGATTCCTGATGAACGCAAAGTTCTTCGGCAAAACGACCGCCATCGCGGCGGCCGCGGCCATGATGATGTCCATGGCGGCCTGCTCCGGTGGCAGCATGGACGATTCCAACAGCTCCGCCGGCGCAGCCAGCGGCAACACGATCACGCTCGGCAGCATCACCACGAATTCCGGCACCGCCGCAGCGTACGGCGAGGCTGAGCTCAAGGGCTTCAAGCTGGCCATCAGCGAGATTAACGCCAAGGGCGGCCTGAACGGCAAGAAGATCAAGCTGGAAAGCATGGACGACAAGGGCGACGCCACCGAAGCGTCGAACGCCTTCAACAAGCTGGCCGGCGACAGCAATGTCCTCGCCGTGCTCGGCCCGACGATCTCTTCCACCACTGCGGCTGTTGCCCCGCTGGCCGACCAGTCGAAGCTCCCGGCCATCGCACCGGCGGCGACCTCCGATTCCATCGCCACCGGCGGCTACCTGTTCCGCACCTGCTTCAAGGATTCCTACCAGGGTGAGATCGCAGCCAAGTTCGCCGCCGAGACCCTGAAGGTCAAGAAGGTCGCCGTGCTCTACGGCACCGGCGACCCGTACTCCTCCGGCGTGGGCAAGGCCTTCGCCGCGGCGGCCAAGAAGGCCGGCCTCGACGTGGTCGACGAGGAGAACTCCTCCAGCGCCGACGACACCGAGTACTCCTCGCAGCTGCAGAAGATCCAGGCGTCCGGCGCCGAGTTCCTGTACGCGCCGTACTACTATTCGGTCGCCGGCCCGTACATCATCCCGCAGGCCCGCGCCCTCGGCTACAAGGGCTACGTCATGGGCCCCGACGGCTACGACGGCCTGAAGCTCACCGGCGACAAGTCCCAGTACGACAAGGTGCTGTACACCACGCACTATTCGCCTGACGACACGTCGAACACCAAGGTGCAGGACTTCATAAAGTCCTACAAGAAGGCCAACAACAACCAGGAGCCGAACACCTTCACCGCGCTCGCCTACGATTCCGTGTACATGTTCAAGCAGGCCTACGATAAGGCCGGCAAGAACGCGACCCGCGAGCAGGTGCGCAACGCGATTTCCGGCATGTCCTTCAGCGGCGTGACCGGCAAGTTCACGCTCGACAAGAAGGGTTCGCCGAACAAGTCCGTGATCGTTCTTGAGCTCAAGGACGGCAAGCCGACGTATCGCACCACCATCCAGCCGTCCACCAAGTGAGGCCGGTCGCCGCCCACGCCGGATACCCGACGCGGTGAGGCAACCAATCCCGCAGGAGAGGGTCGTTTTCGGCCCTCTCCATTCGCGTACTAGTCGCCTTTTTCAGGCGACATCACGCTTACATACATATAGCTTTACGCTTGCGTTCGCTGATTCGCTGATTGACTGAGTCAACGATTGACGCACATTTCGTACGCATTCACACACATCCACATACACACACACGAAAGGAGGAATGATGAGCGGTTTCGTCATGTTCATCAGCCAGATTTTCAACGGCCTGAAGATCGGCAGCGTGTACGCGCTCGTGGCGCTCGGCTACACGATGGTCTACGGCATCATCCGACTGCTGAACTTCGCCCACGGCGACTTCATCATGATCGGCGCATATACGCTGATGCTCAGCATTCCAGCACTCGCCGTCATGGGCTTGCCCGCATGGACGGCTGTCATTCCCGCAACCTTGGTCTGCGCGCTGGTCGGCGTGCTCGTCGAACGCCTGGCATACAAGCCGGTGCGCGAGAAGGGCAACAGCATGACCGCCCTGATCACCGCCATCGCCATGAGCTTGCTGCTCGAAAACGGCTCGCAGGCGATTTTCGGTGCCGACTACAAGACCGTCCCCACTATCGTTTCCATTCCGACCCTGACCATCGGCCAGCTGAAGATCGACGGCGCGACCATCGTATCCATCGTGCTCGGCGTCATCATGATGGTCGCCATGCAGCTGTACGTCAAGCGCACGAAGCAAGGCAAGGCCATGCGTGCGGTGTCCGAAGACAAGGAAGCATCCCTGCTCATGGGCATTAACGTGAACGGCACGATTACCCTGACCTTCGCCATCGGCTCGGGTCTCGCCGCCATCGCCGCGCTCATGTACTGCGTGTCCTACCCGCAGGTGTCCCCGACAATGGGCATGATGCTCGGCCTGAAAGCCTTCGTGGCGGCTGTGCTCGGCGGCATCGGCTCGATTCCTGGCGCTATGGTCGGCGGTTTGGCGATCGGCCTGATCGAAAGCCTGACGAAAGCCTATATCGGCACGATTACCGGCGGCGTGATCACGTCCGCGTTCTCTGACGCGATCGTGTTTGCGATTCTCATCATCGTGCTGCTCGTACGCCCGTCCGGCCTGATGGGCGAGCCTGAGACGGAGAAGGTGTGACGATGAAGAAATCCGCGCTTTCCATGAAACAGTCCTATATCGTGTGCGCTGTGGGTATCGCCGTGCTGTTCGGCCTGCTGATGGCGGTATGCGAATCCGGGGCCGCGAACACGTATATCAAGGGCATCCTGATGACCTGCTGCATCGCGGTCATCATGACCACGTCCCTGAACCTGACGGTCGGCGTGCTCGGCCAGCTGACACTCGGCTGCTGCGGTTTTGAGATGATCGGCGCCTACTCCGCAGCCCTGCTCAGCAAGCTGATTGTCGCCAAGGGCATCGCGATGGACCCGACCGCTCGCTTTTTGCTCACGATTTTCGTGGGCGCTGTAATCGCTTGCATTTTCGGCATTCTGGTCGGTATTCCGGCGCTACGTCTGCATGGCGATTACCTGGCGATTATCACCCTCGGCTTCGGCGAGATTATCCGCGTCGTGCTGCAGAACATCCCCGCCGCCGGCGGTGTCGGCCTTGATAAGGGCCAGGCCGGTCAGGCGCTTATCGGCATCGACCGTATCGCCAACCTGTACGTGGTGTTCTGGATCACCGTGATCACTGTCGTGCTGCTGTTCATGTTCGCGCGTTCCCGCTACGGCCGTGCGGTCAAGGCGATCCGTGACGATGAGATCGCGGCCAGCGCATCCGGATTGAACGTTACGTACTTGAAGGTGCTCGTGTTCGCGATTTCCGCGTTCTTCGCTGGACTTGCCGGCGGCATTTACGCACAGTACATGGGTTCGCTCACCCCGGCGTACGCAGGCTGGCTGCAATCCACGAACTACGTGATCATGGTCGTATTCGGCGGCATGGGTTCGCTCACCGGCTCGATCCTGTCGGCCATCGTGCTCACGATTCTGCCGGAGGCGCTGCGCGCGTTCTCCGACTACCGCATGCTCGCCTACTCGGTGGTGCTGGTCGTGTTCATGATCTTCCGCCCGCAAGGCATCTTCGGGTCCTGGGAGTTCTCGCTGCCGAAGCTCATCAACCGCATCGTCTACCGCAACGGTCGTGGCGGCGCGGCGAAGGCGGCCATCGCGGCGGAGGGCGCTGCAACCGCGGCCGCGACCGAAGTCGAAACCGCTGAATCCGCCGGAAAGGAGGCGTGAGATGGCTGAACAACCGGTTCTGCGCGCCGAACATCTCGGCATCACCTTCGGTGGCCTGCGCGCTGTCGACGATTTCAACATGACCATCAACAAGGGCGAGCTTGTTGGCCTGATCGGCCCGAACGGCGCCGGCAAGACGACCGTCTTCAACCTGCTCACCGGCGTGTACAAGCCCACCGACGGCGAATTCTGGCTGGACGGCGAGAAAATGAACGGCAAGAAGACCTACCAGGTCGTGCGTGCCGGCATCGCCCGAACCTTCCAGAACATTCGACTGTTCAAGCAGATGACCGTCGAGGAGAACGTGCTTGTCGCGTTCAACGAATCCTTCAGCTACCACATGGGCGGCGCGATCTTCCGCACCCCGCGCTTCTGGCGCGAGGAACGCGAGATGCACCAGAAAGCCATTGATTTGCTGCGGATTTTCAAGCTCGAGGGCCTCGCCCAGACGCAGGCGGCGAACCTGCCGTACGGCGCCCAGCGCAAGCTCGAAATCGCGCGTGCACTTGCGACCGGCATGAAGCTGCTGCTGCTTGACGAGCCGGCTGCCGGCATGAACCCGACTGAGACCGAGGACCTGCTCGAATGCATCAACACGATTCGCGACCGGTTCGGCATCGCGATTCTGCTGATCGAGCATGATATGAGCCTCGTGATGAACGTGTGCCAGCGCATCCAGGTGCTTGATTACGGGCGCACGATCGCATCCGGCCTGCCTGAGGAGATTGCGCACAATCCGCGCGTGATTTCCGCTTACCTCGGCAGTGACGAGGATGAGGATGACGCGGCTGATGAGGCTGAGGGCGATGCGGCTGCGGACGGTAACGTGGCTGATGGCAAGGAGGAGCACGATGCTTGATATCAAGAACCTGAGCGTATCCTATGGTGCCATCGACGCGGTCAAGGACATCAGCCTGCACGTGGATGACGGCGAGATCGTGTCGTTGATTGGTGCGAATGGCGCCGGCAAGACCACGACCCTGCACACCATCACTGGGCTGGTGCCGGCCAAATCCGGCAGCATCATGTTCAACGGCCAGGACCTGCTGAAAACCAAGGCGAACCGGATTGTGACTCTCGGCATGGCGCACGTGCCCGAAGGCCGCCACGTGTTCACCCGCATGAGCGTGCAGGAGAACCTGGAGATGGGCGCGTACAGCCTCAAGGACACCTCGCATGTGGCTGAGGATCTGGACAAGGTGTACACGTATTTCCCGCGGCTCAAGGAGCGTCGTCGCCAGCTGGCGGGCACGCTCTCCGGCGGTGAACAGCAGATGGTCGCGATGGGCAGGGCGATGATGAGCCGGCCGAACACCATTCTGATGGACGAACCGTCGATGGGCTTGTCGCCGAAGCTGGTCAAGGAGATTTTCCGCATCATCGAAAAGCTGCACGATGAAGGCATCACCGTGTTGCTGGTCGAGCAGAATGCGAAAATGGCTCTGTCGATTGCCGACCGCGCGTACGTGCTGGAAACCGGCCGCATCACCATGGAAGGCAAGGCCAGCGATCTGCTTCATGACGAGAAGGTGCGCAAGGCGTATCTCGGTGCGTGAGTGCCGGTTGCGCTGATGGTAGGCGCAGGCGGGTGAAGGGGGAGTGACGGGAACCTAGCGTGGGTTCCGGTCGCTCCCCTTTGCTGTTGTTTGGGGGTTTGGGGGTTGTTAGAGGGTCGTTTGGGTATTTGGGTCGGTTGGGGTTGCCGATTCTGTCCGTGGCGTGACTGCCCGGTCGCACCACACCGCACTACTCCTTGCACACGTCAACCCAGTCGTCGGCGCTGGAGATGTCGTAGAGTTCGTCGGGCGTGAGCTTGACCGCGCTGTGGTCGTCGCCGCCCGCGGGGTAGACGGTGTCGAATTCGCGCAGGCTGCGGTCGAGGTACACGCGCACGCCGTCCTTGATGCCGAATGGGCACACGCCGCCCGGCTCGTGCCCGATATATGCGTCCACTTCGCCGAAGGGGATCATGCTCGCCTTGCTGTGGAAAGTGGCCTTGTACTTGCGATTGTCGACGCGCGCGGTGCCTTTGGCCACAATGATGATCGGCTGACCGTCAAGCAGGAACGACAAGGATTTCGCGATGCGTTCGGGTTGCGTGCCGAGTGCCTGTGCCGCTTCGGCGACGGTGCCGCTGGCGGCTTCCAGCACGATGATTCGGTCGCCGTACCCGTGTGATGCCAAATAATCGTGCGCGTTGTCGAAAGACATGCCTGCTCCTTGTCTGTGGTTGTGCGGTGCCGTGTGGCCGGTCGGGTGCGGCGCGATGGCCGAGCATACCCCCGTGACTGCAACCGTTTGCATGCATACTGTTGTATACAGGGAATCGGCCTGTCGTGTAAAGCTGCGGTGAACGGAATGTTGTTGTAGACACGCCGGCGAATCCGCTATTTGTGAAGATTTCCAATTCGTCAAACGTTTGACTTCGGTGGTACAAGCAATCGTTTGCATGCAAAGGGTGTATAATGGAATCACCTTGCTGGTTCGTTGGTGAACCGGCAAGGAACGAAGAACCTTATTGTAAGGAGAGATTATGAAGAGTGTTCAGAACGCACTGAACCGTCGTAAGAAGGGCGAGAAGGGCTTCACCCTGGTGGAGCTGCTCGTCGTGGTCATCATCATCGGCATCCTGGCCGCTGTCGCCGTGCCGATCTACCTGAACCAGCGCAAGTCCGCGTGGAAGTCCTCGGTCCAGTCCGACGTGAAGAACGCGTCGCTGGCACTGGAGACCATCTCCACGAATAACAATGGAAAGATTTCCATTGCAGGAAAACAAGACTGCACTCATCCTTCCTGCGTCGTTACCGTTGATGCTAAAACTGGTGCGCTGACTTTCCATGCTTCTGGTGATGGCGAGAAAATTACCGTGTCTAACGGTAACACCTTGACCTTTGAAGCAGGATCAAACGCGAATACCTACAAAATTACTGGCAAAAATGAGAACCTCGGCACTGAGAATATCGTCTACGAGTCCTCGACCGGTTCCATGACCACCAACAAGTGATAGTTGACGGTAGCTCTACTCTATCGTGAACTTCTTATTCCGAGGTTTGGCCCCGCACGTGTTATGGCGTGCGGGGCCAAACCGTATCTAGTCAGCTGTGTTGCGCAGCCGACGGCGTCATCGCTGAACCCGGTTGCCAGACGCTGCCACCAAGTAAGGCGGCATTTGGGAACCAAGGTTATTGCTGAGAATCTTCGCAGGCGTTGTAATCGTATGCGTGTCGGGGGTATCGGGGGCGTTGGGTTGATGCTCATGTCTTCTCGAAGCCGGGCGTAGCCAGCTTTCCGTACGGTGTGGGGCTGTCGTTTACGAGTATGCCATGTACGCGTACGTCGACGGATGACAGGAGATTCTGGATCCCGCCATTTCACTGAGTGTTCCGGTCGGCTGCACATGTCATTGAATGCGTGACAGGACGGTATGTCCACAGCAGTAGCCTCAGTTTCGGCAAACACACGATTCGTGTATGATAGTGGTATCTTCGGCGACTCACAGTGAGTCAAAAGGAGATATCAAGTTTTCACCCCGAGGAAGGAGTGTATGATGACAAGCGTTCGACATGCACTGAATCGTCGTAAGAATGGTGAGAAGGGCTTCACGTTGGTGGAGCTGCTCGTCGTGGTCATCATCATCGGCATCCTGGCCGCTGTCGCCGTGCCGATCTACCTGAACCAGCGTAAGTCCGCGTGGCGCGCGTCAGTGGAATCTGATGTGAAGAACGCGTCGCTGGTGCTGGAGACAATCGCCGAGGACAACAATGGTGAGATTGTCGTATCAAGTGGTGGGTTTACGTGCCCTCCCGCGTGCTATGTCAGTGTCAATGAAAAAGCCCCCGGTACGTTGAATGCCTTTGAAGACGATCATGATAATGGCCAAAAGATTGTAGTGTCCAAAGATAATACATTGCAGATTATGCAAGACGGCAAGAACGAGTACAGGATTCTCGGTTGGAACTCGAGTCTCGGTGGAACCGTCGATAAGCCGAATGTGACCTACAGGTCTTCAGACGGCACATTGAGTACGAACTGAGTCTGCAAGGCACAGTAGATTTCCGCACTCAACGGCAGTAAGCCTGCCGATTTCAAATTCCGAGTGGGCCCGCGCATTGCAAAGCGCGGGCCCACTTGTAGTATGCCGGTATTCCGGGTGCCGGTACATTCCTAGTACATTTCTGGTGCATTCGGCCTACCGCACTCCGGCTGCCAATTCTTATCCGTCGAATGCCCATACCCGTCAGCAGCGAACGCGGATGCGCGGTAGACTGCTATGAGACCGGCAATGAAGTCCGGCACGGACACGGAGGCGTTCTCATGGATGAGACACAACGCGCGACAATGCGCACCACCGCTGAATCAGCGGCACCAGACGTATCAGACGCTACCGTCATGGCGGCGGCAAGCACGCACCAGGCCGCACAACAACAACCCCCGGCAGACACGACTGCAACCGGACCGCAATCACTGCCCGGCTCCAAAATCCGCGCATTCGCCATCGGTCAGTTCGGCTGGGCGCTCCTGTCCGGCATCATCTCCAACTGGCTCGTGTACTTCTACCAGCCGGACGCCGAAACCATCCGCCAAGGCCAAACCGTCTTCGTGCCGCAAGGCCTCGCCATTCTCGGCATCGTAACCGTGGTCGGCGGCATCACCGCCTTCGCGCGGTTCTTCGACGCGTTCGTCGACCCGGCAGTCGCCAGCCTGTCCGACCGCTGCCGTTCCCCGCGCGGCCGCCGTATGCCGTTCCTGCGTCTCGCCGCGCTACCGCTCGCCATCATCACCGTGCTCGTGTTCTGGAGCCCGATCAACGGCACCAGCTGGCTGAACGCGGCCTTCCTGTTCGTCGCCGTCATCGCCTACTACGTGGCGCTCACCTTCTACTGCACGCCATACAACGCGCTGATCGCAGAACTCGGCCACAACTCCAAGCAGCAGCTCGCCATCTCCACCGCCATCTCGTTCACATGGGTCGCTGGTACTGCGCTGGCTTACGTTGCGCCCGTCATCTGGGGTGCGTTCGTGCCGTCCATGGGCCGTGTGCCTGCCATTCGGCTCACCTTCACATTGATGGCGATCGTCGCGTTCATCTGCATGCTCGTTCCGCCGCTCGCCATTGACGAGAAACGCTACGTGCGCTCGCAGCCGACCAGCGAATCGACGCTGGAATCGTTGAAGCAGACCTTCGGGGACGTGCAATTCCGCCGTTTCGTAGGGTCTGACGTGATCTACTGGGTTGCGATCACCACGTTCCAGACCGGGCTGCCGTTCTTCGTGACCAGTCTGCTGAAACTGCCTGAATCCGTGACCACCGTGTACTTCGTGCTCATGACCGCGGTATCTGTGCTGTTCTACGTGCCGGTGAACATGCTCGCGAACCGGGTGGGCAAGAAGCGGCTGCTGCTCATCGCGTTCGTGATCTTCACGGTTGCGTTCGCCTTCGCGGGGTTGCTTGGATCCGGCGTGATCAGTGCGATTCCGCCAATGGTGCAGGGCGTGCTGCTGTCGGTGGTCGGTGCGGTGCCGATGGCCGCGTTCGGTATTCTGCCGCAGGCGATTGTCGCGAACATCGCGGACGCCAGCGCGAAGACCACCGGTCAGGACCGTCAGGGCATGTTTTATGCTGCTCGCACCTTCGCCATGAAGATGGGACAGAGCGTGGCGATGTTGCTGTTCACCGGCGTGAGCACCATCGGCGCGGCGGCAGGGACCGGCTACCGTGTCGCGGCGATCTGCGCGGCCGTGTTGTGCGCAATCGGCGGCTTCATCTTCGCGTTCTACGACGAGCACAAGGTGCTGGCTGTGCTGGAATCGTGAGTGAGGCGCGGCGGTGTGCCGCGGTGCTGGTGTGCCGTCATGCTGGATACCCACCCGCCGTGCGACTGTGTGGTTGTACGGTGGGTGGATTGGTTTGGTTGTCGGAGTGGTTGGCGGGGTATCTGCCTGTGGTGTGACTGGGCGGTTGCATGGCGGGCTGGTGTGGCCGTGATTCGGCTCGTCGGCCCACTAAGCCCGCCGGACACCGCCCCACTAAGCCGCCGGTCCGCACCCGCCTCGCCCGCTACGCCGCGATCATCGTCCACAGCAGGTCAGTCATCTTCACCGCCCAGGATGCGCTCGTCTCTTCGGTGAGTGCATGGTTCGCCATCATCGAGCCGATGATGGTCGCGAAGATGAAGCCCAGATCCAAGCCGCTCCGGAACACTCCCGCCTGCTGCCCGCGGATGAAGAAGTCGCTGACGTGCTGCTTGACCGGCTGAATCACCTGCGCGACAATCTGCTCAAAATACCCGTTGCTCGCAGACAGCACCACGCCGACGGCTTTCAACCCGATTTCCTCATCGAACTGGCTGGTGATGGATTCGAGCATGCGACGCAGATTGCCACGATTCGGCTCGAGATCCGCGGTATCGAGGATGCTCTCGGGCCATTGCATGGTGCGCAGACGATGCAGCATGTCGTCGGTGTTGCGATACCGGCGGTAAATCGTGGTTTTGGCGACTCCACTACGCCGCGCCACTTCCTCGATGGTCACCGCCCCGATGCCTTGTGACGCCACGATTTGCAGTGTCGCTTGCAGGATTTTCCGGTCGGTTTCCTCACGACGCCGTTCGCCGCGTTGCAAATGCGCTTGAATATGCGCTCGCGACTGGGCTCGTTGCGCCGCCCGTTTCGGGGTCTGCGCCGAAGCCACCGCCGTGACAGTCGCCTGTTCCAACGTGGTTGAGGCGTCGAGCCGTCTCGATGCTGACGAATTGTCGTCCATGATGTTTCTCTCCCGCTCTCTTCTTACTCTCTGTTCGCTCGTCCGCCTGCCGCACGCTCCCACCATGCGACTTGCCGTATGACCTGCCGCGCGAGCCCCACGTACGGACTCGGTCGCCGCATCACCTACTGCGCATCACCTACTGCGCATCACCTACTGGATGACATTGGTCGCCTCGAGCGTGTGCGCGTACCAGCGGTTGAACCGCATGACCGGCTTGCGGATCACCAGTCCCACAAGCAGCGCCGGGATGATGAACAGCGCCAACTTGCCCATGGCAATCCAATAGTCGTTGTTGTAGATGCCTGCAATCGCCGCTCGCATCGCCATAATCGAATGCGTGGCCGGCAGGAACGGGCTGATCCACGTGATGAAATCAGGCAGCACCTGCAACGGGTAGCCGCCGCCGGAGCCGGAAATCTGCATGGCGAGCATGATGACGCCGATCGCCTTGCCGACGTTGTAGAAGCTCACGACCATCGCATACATGAAGAACGAGTAGACCAGCGAGCTGAGCCACCCGCTGAGCATGAACAGGAGTGGGTGCACGGCATGCACGCGCAGGAACAATAGCGTGCCGCCGCATGAGAAGGTACTTTGCAACAGCCCCAGCACCGCGAACACTCCGTAATGCCCGAAGAACAGGACTCTGGGCTTCGGGTCGCCAAGCTCTTTGCGGATACGCGCCGACACTTGCGTCTTGAGGGTCACCGCCATCAGTAGCGCGCCGACCCACAGGGGCAGGAAGGTGTAGAACGGCGTGAGTCCAGCGCCGAAGGTCTCCACGGGGAATAGCGCCTTACGGTTGAGTTTCACCGGTGCCGCAAGCGACGCGGCCAGCGTTTCCGGATTATTGCCAAGCACGCTGCGCACCTCGCTCATATCACCGCTGTTGAGCGCCTGCGCCAGCTTGCTGTTCAAATCATTCAGTTTGGTGCTGTTCTTCTCGAGCAGCTGCGCGGTGGATGTCAGCACGCTGCGCATGTTGGACAGCGCTTTACCAGCTGTTTTCGACGTGGAATCGAGGTCGCTGAGCGTGGAGTCCAAAGTGTCCGATCCACTGGCGAGCGTGGATGTCACGCTGGAGATCGACCCACTGATTGACGTGATTTGCGGCTTGATTTCCTTGGTATAGCTGGTTTTCAGGCCGCTGATGGACTGCTTGGCTTGTTTGGCGAGTCCGCTGATTTCGGCACGTTTCGCTTCTGCATCGGTTTTCCCGGTGTCGATGGCGGTCGCCGCGGTATTGATGGCGTCGCGCACCCGGGTTTGCGCGCTGATCGCCGTGTCAAGCTGCTTGACGATGTTGTCGCGGGCGGTGACCAGTCGATCGTGCGCAGCGGTGTCGGACATGTCGGGCACGGTGATGCCCGCGATACTGTCCCTGAGCGCTTGGAATTCCGTGATTTGCTGGTCGACAATGCCCGCCTGTCGTTTGAGCCCCGCGGACGCGTCCGATGCACCCGTCCCCGCACTGTCGAGCGTGGAGTCGATGGAATCAGCGACAGCCTGATAGCTTGAACTTGAGTTGGTGAACGCCGTGGTCAGGGCTTTCGACGCCGTGTTGAGAGCGCTGGTGATGTCGCTGGTGCCCTGCTTGGTGTCTTTCAGCGAGCTGCTTGCACTTTTCGCGCTCGCAGAGACGCTGTCCACGAGTTGGTCGGAACTGGAAATCAAGGATTGCGCGGTGTCGGTAAGTCCGGCGAAGGTGTTGAGCATGGATGCGGCGTCGCCCAGTTGCGTCGCCATATCGCCCACATTCGCGTTGAAGGTGGTGAGCAGTTTCGACGCCTTTTCGCTGCCAAGCTCATCGGACAGGTCGCTGGCGACGCTCAGCGCGACCGTGGCGATGGTCTGGGCGAAGGTCTGGTTGACTTGCGCAGCCACCTGATCGGCACCCTGTCCGGTGATTTTCGGGGCGACGGCGTTGATTTTCTCGTTCGTGTAGTAGGTGAGTTTCGCATGCTGCACGTCGTCGGAGAAGAACGTCATCATGTCCTTACTGAAACTGGAGGGGATGACTACGGCCGCATAATATTTGCCGGATTTCGCTCCGTCAATCGCATCGTCCTTGGTGGTGATGGTCCAGTCGAGCTGATCGTTGGCTCGCAGCGCGTTGACCACGCTGTCACCGACAGTGACCTTCACCGGGACAAGGCTGCTCTTATATCCCTTGTCGGTGTTGGCGACGGCGATTTTCAACTGGTTGAGGTTGGCGAACGGGTCCCAAGCGGCGGCGACGTTGAACCAGGTGAACAGGCCGGGGATGACGACAAGCCCGATCACGATGATTACCGAGACAACATTGCTGAACATGCGCCGCATATCACCGGTGAAAAGTTTCCATGCTGTTTTCACTGTTTTCATGTGGAATGCCTTCCTATGCGGCTTGGGCGGCTGTCCTGTTCATCGAGCAGGATTTGCTGAATCGCCTCTTCGTCAAGATTGCCTAGGCGCGTCTGCCGTTCGATGTTGTCTTTGATGAGTTCGATGGCCATAAGGAATCCCATGATGAGCAGAATCCAAATCAGCCAGATGACCATGGCGTTGACCTTGCTGCTCGGCGTGAGAATGGACAGCACAACGGCGAGAATCACCGGCACGGCGATACCCATGATGAGTGCGGCCCGCCTGAGTTTCGGGTACAGCATGGTGAAGCGGGCGGCTCTGCGTTCGATGCGCTCGCGGTACTCGTCCCGTCCGGCCAGTGCGCGGATGATTTGTGTCAGGCCATACGTGCGGCCGGGCATTTCCATTTTCTCGCTGACGACCATGTCGCCTTCCTCAAGTTCGCGCGTGAACAGGCGGTTGAGATTGGCGGTTTTCGGCCGCAACCACAGGCCTAGAATGAAGAACGCGACGGCGAAGATCATGAGTTTGGCAATGTCGTCGAGCCATTGGCCGTCGTAGAAGCCGGCGATGCATTCGCGCAGTGCACCGATCCCGTAGGTGAACGGGAACAGCTGATACACCTTGCGGAAGAAACTTGGCATCATTTCAATGGGGTACAAGCCGGTTCCGCCCGGAATCTGCACCATAACCAAGGCGATGGCGATGCCTTTGCCGATGTGGAGGAAGGTGGTGGCCAGCGCGTAGATGATGCTGTGGTAGACGAGCGCGACGATGATGCCGGTGCCTACGAACGCGAACGGATTGACCGCCTGCACGCCGAGCAGCATTTCACCGACTGTCGTGGTGACGCCTTGCCCGGCGGCGAGGATGGCGAGCAGCAGCCATCGGCCCCAATAGCGTTCTCCCGGGGTGATGTTTTCGATGCCGTCGTCATCGGCTTCGGTGCGCAGAATCACGGTGAGCGTGAAAGCCCCCACCCATAGGGCGAGCGCGGTGAACAGGGGCGCCATCGCGGAACCGTACGAATTCACCGGGAAGAGGGTTTTTGTGGAGAGCACGGTGGGGGAGAGCATGAAGTCGGAGATCTTCTTGGCGTCGAGTTTGCCGTTCTCCCCGAGGATGTTGCTCAGTGCGTTGGATGTGCTCAGCGCGGTCAGATCCGTGGCCAGGGTGTCAACCTTGCTCTGCACACGGTCAAGGCTGTCGCCGGCGCTGTTGATGGCGCTGCGAGTGCTGGCTGCGGACTGGTCAAGCTGGTCGAGCACGGTGTTGACCTGCGCGACCAGTGAATCCTGCCCGGTGACCAGGGCGCTCAGGGTTGCGCTGGTCGAGGCGAGGCTGCTTAGCCCGCTGTTGAGTTTCGGCAGTGCCGTCGTGTTGATGGTGGTGCGGGCTTCGTTGGTTGATTGCAGCGTGTTCTGCGTGGCGTCGTTGAGCGATTGTGACGCCGTGGTGCCGGCGGTGACCGTGTCGTTGATGTCGCGGTTCAGGGTGGTCAGGTCGCTGATGGAACCTTGCAGATTGTCGTTCTGCTGTTGGAGGCGTTTGAGCGCCGCAGTGCCGGCGTCGGTGGCGATACCAGCGTTGCCGAGTTCAGTGTTGAGCTCTGTCAGTTCGGTGATGATGGTGGCGTTCGTGTCGCTGACGTTCTGGGCGGCGTCGAGCGCGGTCTGGACCGAGCCGTTCGCCTTGGTTAGCGCCGTGCCGAGGGCGGCGACGGTGAGGCTGGTCTGCGAACTGGCTTGCGACAGCAAGCTTGAGCTGGTGTCAAGCGTGGTTGAGGATTCCGATGTGAAGGTGTTGATGCTGGTCTGCGCGGTTTTCAGTAGTTGCGAGGTGCCTGTCAGTCCGTTGCCGGCTTGGGCCGCCAGCTGGGTTGCGGTGTTTAAGGACGCGCGCGCTGCCGACGTTTTCGTGGGTACCTGCGCGAGTGTCGTGTCAAGGTCTGTCATGGTCTGGCGTATGGTCGCCAGATTGTTGGACGTGGTCCTGAGATCTTTGGCCGCGCTCCCGCCTGCGGTGGACGCCTGGTCGTCAATGGTGTCGGCGGTCTTGTTGACGATATTGACAATCGCCTTGCTCGCCGTGGATACGAAATTGCTGTTGATCTGCTGGTCAAGCGTATTGGCGCCGGTGTCGGTGACTTTGGTGGCCACGGAGTTGGCTTTTTCGTTGACGTAATAGCTCAGTTCGGGCCTATCGCCGCCGCCGGTGACCACGTTGACGAGCGAATCGCTGAAATCGGACGGGATGATAATCGCCGCATAGCAGCGCTCGGATTCGACGCTTTCCAAGGCGTCGCTCTCATTCATGAACGTCCAGCCGATCTGCTTGTTTTTCTTCAGCTCGTCCACGACCTGCTTGCCCGCGTTCAAATCGCCGGTCAGCGTGCTGGTGGTGCCTTTGTCTTTGTTGGCAACGGCGACCTTGATGCCGTTGGTGTTGTTGTACGGGTTCCAAAAACCGCGCACGTTGAACCACGCGTACATCGGTGGGATGAGGCACAATCCGAAAGCAATCACCCACGCGGTTGGGGCTTTGATCCAGCGCAGCAGATCGCGGCGCAGGATTTTCAACGCATTCCTCATATGGCGGCCCCTTGCTTGTTTGACGTGCATACCTTAATGGTAAAAGCGATACGCGACACGTAGCGCTACGAGATAAGTAGCGTAACGGCAGGTGTGGAAGAGTTCGCTGCCGGATTGAGGCTTCTGCGCGTGTCGTGCCGGTGTGTCTAGATATGCTGCGTCCGGCTCTGGGGTGATGATTTGTTCCGGGGTGGGTTCGGTGAGGCTGATTCGGGGATTGGACTCCGAAATCGGTTTTGGTCCGAGGGGAACACTGGAATCAGTGTGTGCCTGGCCGTGCGGCCGGTCGGCTGTAATCAAAGAGCCTTGGTGTTCCGCTGTTTTCGTGTGGACGCGGTTGGAACCGTCTGCCGCAGTGGCCGCTACCTGTGGCCAGTTCGGAGATTGGCCGTCGAGATTGGATTTGGTCCGGCTTCGGAGCTGTGGCCGGTTTGGCGGCTAGCTGGTCATGGTCTGGGAACCGCGGGATTCCGACGTTTTAGGATTGATACGGATTGCGTCCGCTGCCGGACCGCCTGTTTCCGTGGACTGATTCGGGAATCGAACGCCGAAATCGGATTCAATCCTTGCATGGCTGCGCAATCGGCTGTGTTCCTGATTGACCGGATCCCGAAAGCATTGGGATTCCGCCGTTCCCGGATGGATACGGATTGTGTCCGTCTGCCGGATTGCTTGTTTTGGTGGACTGATTCGGGAATCGGACCCCGAAATCGGATTCAGTACGAGGGGAACACTGGAATCAGTGTGTGCCCGGCTGTGCGACCGGCCGGTCATCATCAACGAACCACGGTATTCCACCGTTTCTGGATGGATACGGGTGGTGATTGTCTGCCGCAGTTGCCGCTGTCCCGTGGACCGGTTCGGAGATCAGGCCTCGAGATTGGATTTGGTCCGTGTGGGATGTTGGTGACTGGCGATGTGATGACTTATATCGGTTTCGGGAACCGCGGTATTTCGCCGTTTCTGGATTGATGGGGATTGTGCCAGCCTGCCGGACCGCCTGTTTCCGTGGGCTGATTCGAAGATTGACCGTCGAAATCGGATTTGGTCCGGCTTCGGGGCCGTGGCCGGTTTGGCGGCTGGCTGGTCATGGTCTGAGAACCGAAGGATTCAGCCGTTTTAGGATGGGTGCGGATTGCGTCCGTCTGCCGGATTGCTTGTTTTCGTGGTCCGGTTCGGGAATCGGATGCGGGAATCGGATCCGGTCCCCGCGCATCGGGCGTGGCCGTCGGCATGCCGTATGTGTGGATTGTTGGTTTCGGTGCGTGTCGCTGCCGGTGTCGTGGTGTTCCGGGCGTAGACTGGGACCAGCCTTGCGTCATCCCGGGAACCGCCTGTGCGCCCCGTGCGCGTTCTCGGCGGCCGGTATGCCGTTGGCGGTAAGAGAAGGTCGCGCGGTGGCGGCTGGCACGGCGTGACCCCGGGGTCGGGGTCGGGAGTGTTCGGCGTCGCGACGCGCGGTTGCGGATCGGGGGCGATGATGCGGCACAATGGTTCCGCCCGGACACTGGGGGCGTGGACACGGTTCAAACATGTGATGGCGGTATCGGCGCCAGGCGCGCGGGGAGGTGTGTGTGATGTCGATGAGTGAATCGTTGGATGCGTTGCGCGGGTATGAGGATTTCCTCGCCTCGCATGGCGCTGATGTGGTACGCAGGCTGCGTCCGGGGTTGGACGGGCGGCGGATCGACGACCTGTGCCGGCAGCATAACGCGGTATTGCCGCAGGATGCGCGCGCGTTGTGGATGTGGCATGACGGTGATGCCGCCGGCCCGTGGGAGGACAACGGGTGGACCGGCCAGCCCGGCATCGTCGCCTGGTATTCCTTCCCCAGCCTCGAATCCACACTCACCATGCTGGAAAAGGCGTATCCGAATCCGGGACTGCAAGTCGATATTTCCCTCGACGATGGCACAGAATCCCAGGTACCGCTCCGCAGCATTCCTCCGATTGCCTACTATCTCGGCGAACCGAGAATGTCGCTTGTCTGCCCTGATGGAGAAACGGCGATCGTGTTCCCCGGCAGCGGCAACGATACCTATGCGCTGGAAAGCGGGGATTGCTGGACTATCCCGGAGTTCGTCGCCATGTGCGAGCAGTGCATCAAGTCCGGCATTTGGCGTATCTACCCGGATGGGCAGATACGTTGTGATCGGCAGTGGCAGATCGAGGACTACCGTCAACGGGCGAAGAAATCCAAGAAGAAGCCTTCTGCCAAACGTGGCAGGTCATATCTGGATAAGTTGACGCCTGAGCAGCGGCAGGGTCTGCTCAGCGGCATTGCCGACTTCATCAAGGCTGCGCAGGAGTACGAGGCTGAGACAGATGCGTCGGCGGACGGGAATGCTGACGATGCTCGGGAAGGAGACGGTCATGGCGTTCAGTGAAGTCACCGAGGCATTGCGCGAGTATGAGGCCAAGGTCGCAGAGAAAGGCGGCACCGCACCACGCCGGCTCCGTCCCGGGCTCACTCGTGAGGATGCGCAGCGGATCGCCGCCGGGTATGACGTCACACTGACCGAGGACGCGCTCGCCGTGTGGATGTGGCATGACGGCGAAGGCACCGTCCCCTACTGCCCGGGATATCGGGGCAAAACGGAAAGCACGCCAGGGATCTTCGCAGGAGCTGGATTCCCGCCGCTGTCCGTTGCATTCCAGCTTGCCGAGCGGATGTGCGCGCTTTGGGAATGGGGCGAGGGTGATGGCGGCTATCCGACACATCATATGAATAAGAATGATGTCAAGGATTTCAACGGCGGAACCAGCGCGATGTGCCTGTGGGATGTCCCTCTCGTCGTCTACGACGGTGATTTGCCGCAAACAGTCATTGATTGTCATGATCCCGATGCCAAGGATTCCCTCGTATTGTCATGCGACTACGGGTATGTCAATCCGAGCTCGCGGACGGTATTGGACTTCGTCCGCCAGGAGATTGGGCGGCTCGAAGATGGTACCTATACGGTTAATGAGAATGGCATCCTTCTGTGAGATAAACAGGATTGTTGCTCTTGTGGCCGGCGGACTGCCGAGCTTTGAATCTGTCGACGCATTTTTTGGCGTACCCGCGGACTGATTCGGGAATCGGATGCCGAAACCCGATGCGGTTCGCGGGCGGCGGTGGGATTATCGACCTGTTCGGTGTGCTGTATTGCGGGAGCTTTGGTATTTCGCGGCTCACGCATGATTGCAGATTGCGACCACATGCCGTGCCGGCCTTCTCCGTGGACTGGTTCGGAGATTGGCCGTCGAGATTGGATTTGGTCCGTGTGGTGTGTTGTGGCGGGCGGCGTGGTGGCTGGTATTGGTTTCGGTATCCGCGGTATTCCACTGTTTTTAGATGATTGCGGATTGCGGTCGCCTGCCGGACTGCCTGTTTCCACGGACTGGTTCGGGAATCGGACGCTGAAATCGGATTCGATCCTAGCGTGGCTGCGGAATCGGCTGTGTTCCTGATTGACCGGATTCCGAAAGCATTGGGATTCCGCTGTTTCCGGCTGGATGCAGGTGTTGATCGTCTGCCGTGGGGACCACCGTCGTGGACCAGTTCGGAGATTGGCCGTCGGGATTGGATTGGGTCCGGATTCGGAGCCGTGGCCGGTTTGGCGGCTGGCTGGTCATGGTCTGGGAACCGCGGGATTTAGCCGTTCTTGGATGAGTACGGATTGAGGCCGTCTGCCGGACCGCCTGTTTCCGCGGATTGATCCGGAAATCGAACACCGAAATCGGATTCGGGTCGAGGAGAACACTGGAATCGATGTGTGCCCGACTGTGCAACTGATCGGCGATAATCAAAGAACCTTGGTGTTCCGCCGTTTCCGGATGAGTGCGGTTTGCGTCCGTCTGCCGGACCGCCTGTTTCCGCGGATTGATCCGGAAATCGAACACCGAAATCGGATTCGGGTCGAGGAGAACACTGGAATCGATGTGTGCCCGACTGTGCAACTGATCGGCGATAATCAAAGAACCTTGGTGTTCCGCCGTTTCCGGATGAGTGCGGTTTGCGTCCGTCTGCCGGATTGCTTGTTTCCGTGGACTGATCCGGAAATCGGACATCGAAATCGGAATCGGGCCAAGGAGAACACTGGGATCGATGGGTGCACGACTGTGCGGCTGATCGGCGATAATCAAAGAACCTTGGTATTCCGCCGTTTTCGGCTGGGTATGGTTTACGGGCGCATGCTGCGACGGACAGCCGTACGGACTGGATCGGGAATCAAACGTTGAAACCCGATCCAGTCCACGACAGGAGTGCGACAGATGTTGATGCATCTGAGCTTCGGTGTCGCAGCGAAGGTCGGCGGCCTTGAGAACTGCCGCAGCCGTGTGGATTTGCAGCCGCTGAAATCACATAGTCGTGCGGTCTATGCGGACATGCAGATTGCACAGTCATGCAAATCATGCAGCCGCGCAAATCACGCAGCTGCGGCGCGCAATCGTGTGGACCCGCGCAGCCGTGTATTCCAAGGGACCGCGTGGCTCGCATAGCCCGACCGCTCACTTGCGGCCGCCCGCTCACTCACATGCTGCCGGTGTCGTTGAAGATGCTGCTTCCGCCAAGTCCGAGTCCAAGGCTGCTGTCATCGCTGGACGAGCTTGAGCCGTCGCTTTCGGATCCGTCGCTTGATCCGCTGCTCGACCCGGACCCGGAGCCGTTCGAGCTGCCCGGCATCATGCGCCCGTAGCTGTACGGCTGCACGATTTGCTGCTGCCGACTGGGCGTGGCCGCGCGCACGATGAATCCGCCTGCAACGCCGCCGAGTAGTCCGCAGATCAGTGCCGCCACGGCCGCGAACACGATGGTGCCGGTGTTGAGACTGGCGAAGAAGGCGCGGATTTTTGACGGCTTTTTCGGCTTCTTCTGGGTACCCGTCGGTGCAGGATACGCTCCGGGAACCCCGTACGGCGACTGATATTGCGGCTGCTGTGCGTAGGGCTGTTGCGCATACGGCTGGGATGCATACCCGTACGGTGATGCTTGCGGCGGGACCTGCGCCTGACCTGCACCGGCTGCTTGACCCGCCCTAGCCGCTTGGCCGGCGCCGCTCACTTGTCTGTTCTGCTCTGGCGCTGGTGATGACTGATGAGGCTGCCCTTCCGGAGCCTGCCGTGCCTGCGCCGAGGCTTTGGCGACGGCATCTGCCGGTTGCGCTTCGCCGCGATGCGTGGCAGCCCAGTTCCAGGAAACCCCGTCGATGCCCGGGGCTTCTGCGGTGTCGCCGTTTGCCGTAACATCGGTATTCGTCGTCTTGCTGTTGGACGCTTCGCCTGCGGGCACATTCACGACGGATGCCTTGCCGCCGTTGGTTTTCCCGCCCGTTACAGATGCCTTCGCGTCGGTGATCGGCTGTGTCTGCTGCACGTCCTGAATCTGCTGGGTTTCCTGTGCGTCTTGATTCTGCCGGTCTTGCGGATTCTGCTGATTTGCGCTCATGCCATGCTCCCTTCAATGTCGGTTCGCTGTCCTCGCCGTGCCGCGGTAGTCGCGACTTGTCTCGGACCGCCGAGCCATGTTGCCCGGCTTCCTTATTGATTTCAGCTAACCTCATCAACCCTTGGATGCACTGCCAATCGGCGTATGAGCATCCCAAAAGTCGCACACGGTGGTCTGCCAAAATCATGGATGAAACCTGAAAGCGCGAGATCACCAGAGCCGGCGGTGCGCGCTGCGAAACCAGTGTGCGCACCGATACAAACTGTCTACGCTGGGGCTGTTGCTGGTTCTTCACTTCCGTTTCTCTGGCTCCGGCTTCGCGCGCGGTCTCAGATTGTCGGCTCTACATCTGCAATTTCGGGTCACCCGTTCCACGCCGCGATTGTTCTAGGCCTCTGATTCTTTCGAAGCTCGACTCCCGATAGCCGCCGACCGAGTACCAAAGAAATCTCCGAGTCTTGAAATCTGAAAATCTTTCGGCTCCGTCCTGATTTCGCGAGATGTTGAGAACAAAGTCTGAAAATCTCGTGTCCGATGCGTGATTGAGAGATATTGAGATTGTCACGCGTCATCGTCGATGTGCGGAATCAGGGAAAGCGCGGAATATCAACGATTCCAGGGTTGACGGTGTCGGCTGCACGCGTTGAAAAGTCTGCAAAAATCGCGGATTTCGTCTCTGCGGAGAGTTGTTTAGAGATTTTTCTGAAAATCTCTGTTCGCCGGCCGATTTTGCAAGATATTGAGAATTCCACGTCTGTCTGGCTGGTCGCGCATGCGTCGCACAGTAAGGGCCGGGATGATGTTACTTTGGAAACGGTTACAACAACTAGGTACGCTGGCAACAGATGCATCGTGGCGACGCGTGGGGTCCTTGCGGATTTCGGTTGGACGATTGGCTGGATAGGAGCAGCATATGGCAGGAACTGACAACGCTGGTCTTCCAATGGCGGGCGCGGATGGGGCGTCGTCGGTGAGCGGCTCCGACAACACTGCAAACGTATGTGATACCGCCGGCAAGGGCGATGATGGAGCAGCTGCTGACAACGCCCCCAGCTCGACTGGCACTTCTGCAACCGCCGCCCCTGCAACCCTGTCCGCGGTATCCGGCGCCATCGCCGCGCTCACGATCTCCGACGCGACCCGCGAGGCGACAGCCAACCAATTGAGTACCGACGAGGAATCATCCTCCCTGCTTGACGACGGCAAACACACGCTCCCGTTCATCACCCGTCTCTACGGCGGCTTGGTCATGCTGCTCGGCGTGTGCACCATCCCGCTGATCATCTACGAACTCACGTATGAAATTCGCCAGGTCCTTGACGGCAAAGTCACGATCGACGCGCTCGCCCTGCCGTTCATCCTCTCCTGCGTCGAAGTGGTGGTGCTGATCGCCAACGCCGCGTGCATGGCGGTGTTCGGCGTGCAACTGTTGCGCAGCCACCGCCGGCATGCCGCCCGGTGGGCGTACGCGCTGATGCCGCTCACGCTCGCGCATGGCATGCTGTCGCTTGCGCTGGAAGGTTTCGGCACGAATTTGCTCGGACCGTTCGTGCAGATGATTATCCTGATCGCCTTGTCAGTCACGCTTGATCCGACGCTGCTCCAGGAACGCCAACTGCAGTGGCATCTCAAGCGCATGGACGACCATGATGCCTACACCAAGGCCGTAAGTGAGGATATGCTCGGACGCGACCAGAGCGGCAAGGGCTACATTTCTCTTGATTTCTTCAATATTTTCTGGCTGTTCGTCGTCGGCTGCGTGGTGGGGCTGGCTATCGAGACCGTGTATCACTTCGTACTCGTCCACGAATATCAGGATCGTGCAGGCCTGCTGTGGGGGCCGTTCTCTCCGATTTATGGTTGCGGTGCGGTGATTTTGACGGTGTGCTTGAACCGGTTGTGGCGCAAAAACGCGGTGTTGATTTTCTTGGCGAGCGCGGCGATCGGCGGTGCGTTCGAATTCTTCGTCAGCTGGTTCATGGAGGCGGCGTTCGGCATCACCGCTTGGGACTACACCGGTCAATGGCTGTCGATTGGTGGTCGTACGTCTGGTAAGTACATGGTGTTCTGGGGTTTGCTCGGGCTCGCGTGGATCAAGTTCGTGCTGCCGTATCTGTTGCGCCTGATCAATAGGATTCCGTGGAAGATTAGGTATTCGTTGACCGCGGTGTGCACGGTGTTGATGCTGGTTGACATCGTGATGACGCTGATGGCGCTGGACTGCTGGTACAGCCGCGTTTCTGGCGTGCCACAGAATGCCCCGGTCACGCAGTTCTTCGCCGAGCATTTCAATGACGCGTATATGCAGCATCGGTTCCAGACGATGACCATCGACCCGTCGAAGTCTGGGCGTATGGCGTGACTCCGACGGATTTGGAACTGCGTTTCCCGTGAACCATGCGATGGGCGTTTGCGCGTGCCTAGAACATATCCGAAGACAACCGATGCAACCGATGGCGTGCGGTGCCGCAGCTAACAGTCGGCCGCCGTTGGTGGAGTTGGTAGCTGTTGCGGTCAACCGCAGTTGTCGGCAAGCTGCTGTTAACGACTACCGCGGTTGGCGGTCAGTTGCCGTACAGATGGTAATACAGCTCAAGATCGCAGTAGGTGATTCCTGTCTTCTTCTCGGTGGTGGTGCCGCCGCCGGAGCCGCCTCTGCCCGGATTCTTGCCTTTGTTCTTTCCGTGATTCTGATTGCCGGTATTCCACGGCCACCAGTCCCAGTCCCCGTCCCAGCCGAAGGGGCCTCCCCACAGCGTCGGGTGGGGCAGCATCATTGTTCCGAAGGTCCCGTAGCGCCACCAGCCGTTGGATCCGTTCGTCTTCGTGGTTGTTTTGGACGTTGAGCCCTCGGTGTCCTGGGATGACGCCGGTATGTGGTCCGGGTTCTGTTCCTTGGTAAGTTGCCCGGTCGAGGAATCATAGACATAA
This sequence comes from Bifidobacterium thermacidophilum subsp. thermacidophilum DSM 15837, assembly GCF_000426425.1. Classification (NCBI taxonomy): domain Bacteria; kingdom Bacillati; phylum Actinomycetota; class Actinomycetes; order Bifidobacteriales; family Bifidobacteriaceae; genus Bifidobacterium; species Bifidobacterium thermacidophilum. Next base: position 85,676 of record NZ_AUFI01000007.1, on the reverse strand, counting down.
TACACGTCGAGATTGTTGCTGTTCGTGGCGTAGATGCGGTAGTTCTGGCCGTTGTAGACGCCGTAATCGCCAGTCTGCGTATCGGGCGTGTATGGGATGGTGTTGCCGTCCTTGTCTACGAAAGCGGTTCCGGGCGTGTAGCACAGCGAGATGTTGGGCGACATGGTGAGCTGGATATCCGAGGTGGTATTGGTGCCGGCTTCCTCATCGAATGTTTTCAACGTGTAGACGCGGCCATTGGGGCTTGCCTTGCGTTCAAAGCTTGGAGGCAGTTTTCCGTCGAGTTCCGAGCTGTAGGTTTCGATGACGCTTGACGCGTTTTTCACATCAGATAGGGTTGCGGCGTTCCACGCTGCTTTGCGGGAGCCCATGTAGACCGGCACTGCGATGGCGGCGAGAATGCCGATGACAATGACGACGGTCAGAAGCTCAATCAGGGTGTGCCCCAGTTGCGAGTGAGTGTTTCGGTAGGTTCTGGGCGTGCCTGAACCTCGGTGAATGACGGTGATACTGCTCATGTCGCGCTGTTCTCTTTCTTCTGTTATCAGCTTCCGCCTGCGGAGGCTGTCTCTCTTCATATGCCGGGATACTTCAATATATCTGTCGGCGGGTTGTGACATCTCGCAGTCGGATACTTTGACCGGAAGATATCAATACTGAAGATAATTATATGCCTGCTTGCGCGTTCTGTGTTCGCGGATCGCGGCGTGAACGCTAGCACATGTGTTCTGGGCGTGTCTAGGATTCTTGAAGGTGTGTCCAAGGTGTGTCCAAAGAAGCCGATGGCGCGTCCGGGAGCACGATTGCTCCGGACGCGCCATCGGGTGAGGGCTGACGAGACGAATTCCGACTTTCGGATGCTGACTTTCGGGTTCCGGCCTAGAAATCCCAATCGTCGTCGTCGGTTTCCTCGGCCTTGCCCATCACATAGGACGAGCCAGAACCGGAGAAGAAATCGTGGTTCTCGTTCGCCGAAGGTGACAGCGCGGCCAGGATTTCCGGGCTCACCTGGGTTTCCTCGGCGGTGAAGCGCGTGGGGTAGCCGAGGTTCATGAGTGCCTTGTTCGCGTTATATCGCACGAACGCGAGCACGTCGGGCAGGAAGTTGAAGCCCGCGTACACGTCCTTGGAATACTCGATTTCCAGCTCGTACAGGCGCTCGAGCAGGTCCATGGTGAAGTCGTGCAGCATCTGCTGGTCGTCGGCGCTGCGGGTCTCAAGTCCGCGCTGGAACTTGTAGCCTGAATAATACCCGTGGATCGCCTTGTCTCGAAGGATGAGACGAATCATATCAGCGGTGTTCATCATGGTGCCGCGGGCTGCGAAATACAGCGGCAGGTAGAAGCCCGCGTACAGCAGCAGCGACGAGAGCAGTGTGGCGGCGACCTTGCGTTTGAGCGGGTCGTCGCTCTCATACTGTTCGAGCACCGTATCGACGCGCTCCTGCAGAATGTCGTTGCCCACGGCCCAGCGGTACGCCTCATCGATCTGCTCGCTGGAACACAGCGTGGAGAAGATTGACGAGTACGAGCGCGCGTGAATGGACTGCATGAACGCGATATTCGTGTACACGGCCTGCTCGTGTTCGGTGCGCGCATGCTCGATCTGGCAGATTTCGCCGATGGTCGCCTGCGTGGTGTCGAGCAGCGTGAGCCCCGTGAACACGCGCACGGTGGTGGTACGTTCGCGCTCGCTCAGCGCTCGCCAGTCGGGTACGTCGTTCGATAGCGGCACTTTCTCGGGCAGCCAGAAGTTGGCGACGAGACGGTTCCACACCTCGAGGTCCTTGTCGTCCGTGATGCGGTTCCAGTTAATCGGCCGCACGCGCGAACCGTGATGATAGCGGTATTGCGCCGGGGTGATGGACGCGGTCATCATCGCGTCATCGGCGATGCGGACAGTGCGGGGTGTGGCGGGGGTGGTGGTCATGATGTTCCTTCGGTCGGTTCAATGGTTCATTGGTTCATGGGACAAGGATTGGCGGAATGACGCCGCTCACAGCATGCAGCTGACGCAGCCCTCGACATCGGTGCCTTCGAGCGCCTGCTGGCGGATGCGGATGTAATACAGCGTCTTGATGCCCTTGCGCCACGCGTAGATCTGCGCCTTGTTGAGATCACGCGTCGTGGCGGTATCGGGGAAGAACAGCGTGAGCGACAGGCCTTGGTCCACGTGCTTCGTGGCTTCGGCGTAAGTGTCGATGATCGCCTTCCAGCCGATGGTGTACGCGTCCTCGAACATGTCGAGATTCTCGTTGGTCATGTAGGGCGCCGGGTAATACACGCGGCCCGTTTTGCCTTCCTTGCGGATTTCGATGCGCGCGGCGATCGGGTGGATCGAGCTCGTGGAATGGTTGATGTACGAAATCGACCCGGTCGGCGGCACGGCCTGCAAGTAGGCGTTGTAGATGCCGTCGCGCAGCACTTGGGCTTGCAACTCGCGCCAATCGTCGGCTGAAGGGATGGTCACGCCGAAACGATTGAACAGGTCGCGTACGGTGTCGGTCCGCGGTTCGGTGTGGTATGTGCCGTCGATGTATTTGTCGAAATAGTTGCCTTTGCCGGTCGGTTTGGCATACGCGCTGTCGTCGAACCCAGCGAAACGGGTACCGCGTTCGGTAGCGATCGCATGCGAGGTGCGGTACGCGTGGTAGGCGACCGTCATGAAATACATATCCGTGAAATCAAGCGCTTCATCACTGCCGTACCGCAGGCCTTCGCGGCCGAGGAACCCGTGCAGGTTCATCTGCCCCAGGCCGATCGCGTGGCTTTCCTCGTTGCCGCGCCGGATGGACGGCACGCAATCCAGTCGCGTGTGGTCGCTGACCGAGGTGAGCGCGCGGACGGCGGTTTCGACACTCGCGGCAAGACCCCCGTCCATCGCCTTCGCGATATTGAGTGACCCCAGATTGCAGGAGATATCACGGCCTACATGCTCGTAGCCGAGGTCCTCGCGGTAGGTGCTTGGCTCCTGCACCTGCAGGATTTCGGAGCACAGGTTGCTCATGGTCACGCGGCCCTTGAGAGGGTTCGCGCGGTTCACGGTGTCCTCGAACAGCATGTACGGGTAGCCGGATTCGAATTGCAATTCGGCGAGCGTCATGAAGAATTCGCGCGCATCGATATACGTCTTGCGGATGCGGTCATCCGCCAGCATCTCGTCATAGCGTTCCGTGACCGAGATATCAGCGAAGGGTACACCATAGACACGCTCCACGTCGTACGGGCTGAACAGGGCCATGCGCTCGCGACGCTTGGCCAGCTCGAAGGTGATGTCCGGAATCACCACGCCGAGGGCCAGCGATTTGATGCGGATTTTCTCGTCTGCGTTCTCGCGCTTGGTGTCGAGGAAGCGCATGATATCAGGGTGATGCGCGTTGAGATACACCGCTCCGGCGCCTTGGCGCGCCCCCAGCTGGTTCGCATAGCTGAACGAATCCTCGAGCAGTTTCATGACCGGGACCACGCCGCTTGACTGGTGTTCGATGCGCTTGATCGGGGCGCCCGCCTCGCGCAGATTCGTCAGCAGGAGCGCTACGCCGCCGCCGCGCTTGGACAGTTGCAGAGCCGCGTTGATACCGCGCGAAATCGACTCCATATTGTCTTCGATACGCAGCAGGAAGCAGCTCACCGCCTCGCCGCGCTGCGCCTTGCCGAGATTCAGGAAGGTCGGCGTGGCGGGCTGGTAGCGGCCGGAAATGATGGCGTCCGCATACTCGATCGCATGCTGCTCGTCACCGTCCGCAAGCTCCAGAGCGACGGCGGCACAGCGCTGTGGGAAATCCTCCAGATACTGCGAGCCGTCAAACGTCTTGAGTGCGTAGGATGCGTAGAACTTGAACGCGCCGAGGAAAGTCTCGAATCTGAAACCTTGGCGTTCTACATGGTCATAGAAGTTGTCCAGAAAATCGTCCGAATACTGGTCAAAGACGCGACGGTCGTAATATCCCTGATCCAGCAGGTAGGCGAGGCGCTCGCGGGTGGAGGCGAACCGCATGGTGCGCGGCTCGACTTGGTCTTGCATATACGCGTCGACGGCCTGATGGTCGGCATCGAAGCGGATGCGGCCGTTGTCGTCGTATAGGTTGAGCATCGCGTTGAGGGCGTGATAGTCGGGAGCCGCCTGCGGAATGGTGAATTGGGGCGATGTGGCGGTTGCGGTCATGGTTGGCCTTTCTGGTTGGTGCGGTGATTGTGGGTGAGGTGGGGGAGATGAGTGATGGTGGGGATGGTTGATTGGTCGCGGAGCTTTCAAGGGTTTCAATCGGACCGGTCGGTTTCGGCCGCCGCGAGCCGCAGGAAGAAGCCGCGCAGTCCCTCGCGGACCTTGCGCATGTCCTCAGGCGTGCCGGTCAGCTCGAAGGAATACAGGAACGGCACGTGGCATTTCGCGGCAATCACGTCGCCCGCCGCGCAGAACGCATCGCCGAAATTCGTGTTGCCGGACGCGATGACTCCGCGCAGCAGGCTGCGATTGCCGCGGTCGTTGAGAAAACGGCGAACCTGCGGCGGCAGGGCTTTCGCAATGTCACCGCCGCCATACGTCGGCACGACGATCACGAACGGTTCGTTGACGATCAGCGGGCCGTCCTTCGGACGCAAGGGGATGCGATAGACGTTGAGTCCGGCTTCGGGCAGGTGGCAATTCGCGATGAATCTCGCGGTGTTTTCCGACGCGGAGGAGAAGTACACGACCGCGCCGATGTGGGCGGCGGTTGCTGCGGATTCCGGGGCGCCTGCGCTTGGTGCGCCGGGTGCTGGGGCGTTGGAATCTTGGATGCCGGGTGTCGGACTGCCAGGCGTTGGACAGTTGGACGTCGTGCTGTTGGATGTCGTGCTGTTGGATGTCGTGCTGCCGGGTGCCGCGACGCTGGAACCCAAGTCGCCCGTCATGCGTGCGGTTGCGTCGGTCATGCCCGGTTCCCGTCGGTCGCTAGGGCAGATTGCGTGTCTGCGTTTGCGTTCGCGGTCGTGTCTGTTGCTGTGTCTGCGGTCGCGAGCGCTCCGGCGAGCTGGTCTATGAGGTCCGGCCGGTATCCCGACCACGCCGCGTCCGGCGTAATCACGACGGGCGCTTGGCGGTATCCGGCTTGGACCAGCTGCGTCAGCGTCGCGGGGTTCTCGCTCAAATCGACGGTTTCGAAGGTGATCCCGCGGTCGCGCAGGCGGCGTTTGGTCGCCTCGCACTGTTGGCATTGCGGTTTGGTGAACACGGTGATGGTCAACTGTCCTCCTTGGTCGAAAGCGTCATGACGGAAGCTGTCGTGGCGGTGTCGGAACTGTTACGCTACACGACTGGGCAGGAACAAAAAACCACCATCGCTAGTGGCGTGTCGAGCGTGTCGCCACTACATCTAGTGATTTCCGGGAGCTGTTCATCATAGTCGGGAGAACGATTCCGGGGTGTGTGCGTTCGGGATGGCGACGATGCCGACCGGCAATCGAAATGTGAGGTATCCGACAAATCCGTGGTTCGGACTTGACATGTCCGTGTGCACGAGTGCGGGTATCGCGAGTGCATCTCGTGTTCGCCGTCGTCGGAGCCATCCGTGGTGCTGCTCAGGGCGTATTCGTGGAACGCAGCGGGTACTCCGCCCAAGGCTCGCGATAGACTGACAGCTGATGTACGCGGCGAACAGCCGCGCCTGCGAATGAACGCGTATGAACGTGTCATCGAACCTGTCATCGGACTCGGGAAAGGTAACGTAATGGCCGTAGAAGCTACTGCAAACATCGGCGTCGTCGGACTGGCGGCAATGGGCTCCAACCTCGCCCGCAACCTGGCGCATCACGGGAACACCGTAGCCGTGTACAACCGGCATTACGAGCGTACGGAAAAGCTCATCAACGAGCACGGCAGCGAAGGCAAGTTCGTGCCCGCGAAAACTGTTGAGGAGTTCGTCGCCTCGCTCAAGCGCCCGCGCACCGCGATCATCATGGTCAAGGCCGGCGCCCCGACCGACGCGGTGATCAACGAGCTCGCCGACGCCATGGAGCCGGGCGACATCATCGTCGACGGCGGCAACTCTTACTTCGAGGACACTATTCGCCGCGAGAAGGACATCCGCGCTCGTGGCTTGCATTTCGTCGGCTGCGGCGTGTCCGGAGGCGAGGAAGGCGCGCTCAACGGCCCGTCCCTCATGCCCGGCGGCACTGAGGAATCCTGGAAGACCCTTGGCCCGATCCTCAAGTCCATCGCTGCGGTCGCCGAAGGTGAGCCGTGTGTCACGCATATCGGTGAGAACGGCGCCGGGCACTTCGTCAAGATGGTCCACAACGGCATCGAATACGCGGATATGCAGCTTATCGCGGAAAGCTACGATCTCATGCACCGCGGGCTCGGCATGGATGCCGCCGAAATCGGTGACGTGTTCGAGGAGTGGAACAAGACCGAACTGAACTCGTATCTGATTGAGATCACCGCCGAAGTGCTGCATCAGGTGGACGCGAAGACCGGCAAGGCGCTGGTGGACGTGATCGTCGATCGTGCAGGTATGAAGGGCACCGGCACGTGGACCGTGCAGACCGCGCTGTCGCTGGCGATTCCGGTGACCGGCATCGCCGAAGCGGTGTTCGCGCGTGGCCTGTCCGGCATGACCGAGCAGCGTGCCGAAGCGCAGAAGCAGCATCTTGCTGGCCCTGAGCAGAAGCTTGATGTCGCGCCGGCTGAACGTGCCGCGTTCATCGAGGATATCCGCCACGCGCTGTACGCCTCGAAGATCGTCGCCTACGCGCAGGGCTTCGATGAGATTCAGGCCGGTGCCAAGGAGTACGGCTGGAATATTGATCTTGCTGCGGTGGCGCGCATCTGGCGTGGCGGCTGCATCATTCGCGCGCAGTTCCTGAACCGCGTGGCCGAGGCCTTCGAATCCGGCGAAGCGAACGTGTCGCTGCTGTTCGCCTCGTATTTCAAGGATGCGATCGCCAAGGCGCAGGATTCCTGGCGTCGCGTGGTCGCCCAGGCTGCGCTGAACGGCATGCCGACCCCGGCGTTCGCCAGCTCGCTGTCCTACTACGACGGTCTGCGCTCCGACCGTCTGCCCGCTGCCCTGATCCAGGGCCAGCGCGACTACTTCGGCGCGCACACCTACGGCCGTATCGACCAGCCCGGCGCCTTCCACACGTTGTGGGCCGAGCCGGGGCGTCCTGAAATCACTGCGTGATTTCACGACGCCTGCGACAGCCCCAGTGGGGCTGTCGCAAGGCTCGGCTGCGGCGCGCCGTATCGCGCGCCGCAGTAGATATTGGGTCCGGCCGTAGGCCGGTCAATAATTGCAGGGCCGGAGGCGAGCCGGGGCGTCCTGAAATCACTGCGTGATTTCGGAGCGGTGGGGCGTGTTCCGGTAGACGTGCCCCCCGGTGGGTCGTGCCTAGGGTTTGGCTGCGCGCGCGTGGTAGTTACGCCGTATCGCGCCCTGCAAGACCAAGAGGCTTGCTGCTTTTCCAAACTGGTTACGCTGAGGGATTCGTCAGCGTAACCAGTTTGTGTAGTTGGGTCGCGCGCGGAGGTATCGGTGTGGTGCTTGATTCTACGATTCCGCCAGTGCTGGTCGTCTCCGTCTGTTGGGCGGCGGCCAATTCCGATTTGTCGTTCCGAATTGAGACTTCTTAGTCCCTCACAAACTAGCTACGCTCACCGGCCTCTTAGTGTAACCAGTTTGTGTAATCGGGTCGCCGTGTTGGCGGCCAATCCGGGAGTTCATGCTGATAGGCCTCGTCGGGCTGTAATCTCCCAGAATCTGCGGGAGTTTTCGCAGATTTCCGGAATTCGTCGCTAATCTCCCGCATCCGCTGCGGGAGTTCATGAAAATCCGGCGCTCTCACGGATAATCTCCCAACAGGAACGTTGGAATTCCGCGATTCTTAAAAAACGGTCTCAAAGCCGTCCCCGGGAGAACTCCGCCGGATTTATGCTTTCGCTGTAAACTCCCGCGCGCACCCGGGAGTTTGCTGTCTTCGAGCCGATTCATAACAGAACTCCCGCATCGGTCTCGGTATTCACTCGGTCGCATCCCGTTCCGGTACAGGGCACTCGATGTCCAGCCGCCGATCTCAATCATCCCAATATCTTTCGATTCCGCCCCCTCGCCGCGAGATGTTTAGAGAAAAGTCTATACATCTCGCGTCTGAACGCCATCCGACGGACTTTTGCAGATTCCACGCCCATGATGTCTCAAGCGCCTGTCCCAAAATCGTTGGAATTCCGCGGTTTTCATAGAATCGATCGCGCAGGCGGCCATCCCGATCTCTCAATTTCTCTCGGAATCGGCCTTTCCCGCGGAGATTTTCAGATTGAAGTCTCCAAAAATCGTAAATCGAGCCGTCTGAATCGAGATTTTGAGATTCCTCACAAACTTGGTTACGCTCATCTCCCACTCAGCGTAGCCAGTTTGTGAGAGAGAGGGGATATGGGGACTGCGATACGGCGGTTCGCAAAGGAGAGGAGATGGGGATTGCGTAGGGAACGCAAGAAGGGGCGCAGTGATTGCGGAGCGAGGGCGCGGGGATTGGCGAAGTGAGGATTGGCGAAGTGAGGATTGCGAAGCGAGGGCGCGGGAAAGGCACGAGGATTGCGAGGCGGAGATACGATGTATAGAGATGCGAGTGGATTCGCGCGCGGCCTGCATGCGTGGCCAGTTTGTGGAATGGGGGACGTGTGCGAAGAGCAGCGCATCGGTGCACAGTCCGGTTTGTTGTGTGGCCCTCCGCGGCTACTCCAGCGGTGTGCGATCCCACTGGTCGGCGCGTGGAATGGTGCGCAGGCTGCGCGAACTGATGATCAGCAGCGTGATGATGAGCATCACCGCCCAGAACACCAGCATCGTCCCGCCGAATCCGAGCGCGGGCAGCAGGCTTCCGGCCGTCGCCGAGCAGAACGCGGACAGTGCCTGGGCCGGCACGGTAAACGTCACGGTGATACGCCCCTGCATCGTGTCGGGCGTCTTGCCGAAGATGAATCCGAGTTGCAGCGCGTTGATGATCGGGAACGGCAGGCACATCACGGCGTTGGCGATAAGCAACACCCAGTAGTTGTCGGTCAGCAGCATCGGCAGCGAAGCGATGCAGATGAACACGAATCCGCAGCATGTCACCGGCCCGACCGGCGCAGTATCGCTGATCCACCCAGCGATGAACGCACCCGCCAGCATCGCGAGGAATACGCCCGTATTCACGAAACCGATGAGCGTCGCGTTCACGCCGGTGCGCATCAGATGCAGCTGAATCGCATATTGGAAGCCATTGACCCCGAAATTCGCCAGTGCGGACGACACCATCGTCAACACCAGCATCCTGCGGTGCAGCGACCATGACCACCCTTCGGCGAAATCACGGAAGAACGATGCACCGCTTGCATTTTCGCTGTTGCCGCCACCGTCGCTATTGCCGTTGCCGCTATCGCTACCGTTCCGCGGATTCCCGATAACCCGGATACGTGTCGCAGCCACGCCTGCCAGCAGATACATGACCGCAGCCGACAGGAACGGCAGCCACGGGGCGATGCCGTACAGCAGGCCGCCGACGGGGCTGCCCGCCATATTGATGGTCGCGTCACGACCTTCGTTGAGACTGCGTGCTTTCGGATATGAGCGAATATCGACGATGGATTTCAACATCGCATCCGACGCGGGACCGAGAAACCCGTTGACCGCGGATTCGAACACCGCGATGGCGAGCAGCACGGGGAAGACCAGTCCGCCGGCCATGAGGAGCGCGGCGACCGACCCCCAGCAGATGACGCCCATGGTCGCGTTCACGATGATTAGCGTTTTGCGGTCGTGACGGTCGGCGAATGTGCCTCCGAACACGGCGGTCACCTGCTGCGCGATTGCGGCCAGCGAGCCCAACCAACCTGCGGCCGTGGTTGATTCGGTGAGCTTGTAGCCGATCAGGGAGACCGCCAGAAACCGCAGGGCTACGCCGACGGCCGTTGCAGTGTCCGCCGTGAACCATGGCACGTAACCCGGGATATCCCACAGCCTACGTTCGTGCGCAGGAGCGGACTGACGACCTGCCTGTTGCACACGCATCTGGCGCTTCACAGCTGCGCGGCGGCGTCAGGGGTGGTGAACCAGACGAGCTCGCCGGTGGCGTCCGCGAAGGATGACGGCCATGCTGGGTCGTTGCGTGTGGCGAATACGTGGGCCAGCGCGTCGGCCTTTCCGGCGCCGGCGGTCAGGAACCACATGCGTCGTGTTTGCGCGAGCAGCGGCGCGGTCATGCTCAGACGCAGCGGCGGCATCTTGGGGGAGTGATTCACGCCGACGACCAGCCGGTCGGTGACCGACACCTCGGCATGCCCGGGGAACAGTGACGCGTAATGGCCGTCCGGGCCCATGCCCATCACGGCGATATCCATCACCGGTACAGCGCCCAGTTCGCGGACCAGTTCGTGCTCGTACGCGCGTGCCGCTTCATCGAGCAGCGCATTGGCCGTCGTGTCGTCTGCCGCCGCGATATCCGCAGCATTCCGGGTATCCGCAGCCATTTCGTGGATATTGGACTCGGGGAGCCTCCCTTCGGCGACCAGCCGGTCGAGCAGCATGCGGCGGGCCTGCAGCGCGTTGCGGTCGCCGTTGTCGGCGGCGACGAAACGCTCGTCCGCCCACCACAGGTGCACGCGCGTCCAGTCGATGGTGTCGGTCAACGGGTTGGATGCCATGTATTCCAATGCTTTGATGGTGTCCGAACCGCCGGTGAGCGCCGCATCCACGCGGGTGCGTGTCTTGCCGCCGGCGAGCCGTTCGCCGAGCAGATCGGCGATGGCGAGCAGCAGACGTTGCGCACCGGCTTGGGCGACCGCGTCTTTGGTCGGATATACCACGAGTGAGCGTTGAGCCATGATTCCTCCTGATTCTGCGTGCCTCATACTAACGGTTACGTTCGGCGGGCATGTTTTCGATCTTCTTGCCAGCATAGTCATGGCTGGGTAACCAGTAGTGTGGCATCGCGCCTGGTGATGCCCTTCGGCGTCCGGCCACGGCACCGTACGTGTTATTGATTGCCGTTTTCGGCCTGTCGTCGGAACTTAAGCGATTATGCTGAGAATGCAATGAATCCGCATGCATCAATCCGACGACAACCGACGGTGACTCGCCGATGCATGACAAGCGCCAGCAGTCAAAAGGAGAACCTCATGCTGCCCGAACAAATCCACGGCATCACCTTCGCCCCCTTCGCCCGCCGCGGCGAACTCGCTACTGATGAAGCCCGAGAAAGCCTGCGCACCATGAAGGAACGCACCGGCGCCAATATGGTCGTGTTCGTGCCGCTCGGCGCCCAGGAGCACCCGCAAAGCCAGCGCATCGACTACACCACGGACGCCACGATGTCCGACGCCGAACTCATCAACATGATGCACTTCGCCCGCAGCCTCGGCATGGCGGTCGGCCTCAAACCCACGGTGAACTGCACCGACGGCACCTGGCGCGCCTACATCAGCTTCTTTGATGAGGACGTGGTGTGCGAGCCGAAGTGGAGCGTATGGTTCGCACAGTATGAAGAGTTTCAGCGGCATTATGCGCAACTTGCCCAGCGGGAGGGTGTCGACCTGTTCATCCCCGGCTGCGAAATGGTGATGAGCGAGCATCGCGAACAACAGTGGCGGCAGGTCATCGCCGCCGTACGTGAATGCTACGACGGCCCGGTCAGCTACAACACCGACAAATACCAGGAACACAACGTGCGCTGGTGGGACGCGTGCGACATGATTTCATCGAGCGGCTACTATCCGATTGAGGATTGGACACGGCAGCTTGACCGCATCGAACAGGTGGTGAAGCGCTTCAGCAAGCCGTTCTTCTTCGCGGAAGCCGGCTGCATGTCCACCGCCGGTTCGCAGCACATCCCCAACAGCTGGACGCTCGAAGGACCGGTCGATCTGCAAGCGCAGGCGGACTGGTATCGCAGCCTGTTCGACGCGATGGGCTCGCGCGACTGGATCCGCGGCTGCGTGCTGTGGAGCTGGCCGCCCGTCCTGTACAGCGCCGACGCTGCAGCCTCCGACCGCTACTACGAGTTCTACAACAAACCCGCCGAATTCGTAATCCGCGAGGCGTTCGCCCACTGATTGGCGATGGGAGAGCGGATTGATTATGCCGCTACATACCAAGAACGCCCGGTCATACAACACTTGCTCATCAGTGCTATACGACCGGGCGTTCCTGAGCCAGCATGTCTTACGCGGCAGAAATCCTGTCCGGCTCAGTGCCAGATCAAATCCCAGCCCTTGTTGATGACGTCCGCGTAAACCTCGTCGGGGTCCATGCGGCGCAGCTCCTCGGTCAGGCAGTCTTCGAGCGTACGCACCGGCACGCTGATCGGCTGCGGCGTCTGCCCGGGGACGCTGATGATCGACTGGTCCTCGTGCGGGCGTTCCAGCGACAGCACGCCGCCGTCCTGACGGGTCAGATACACGCCGGTGACCGCCTCGGCATGCTCGTCGGCTTCGAAATCAACCGGCACGTTGAGCTTGAGCCGCAGCCACGCGCACAGCAGGTCCGCAGGCAGGAAGTCGTTCGGCGCGGTGACGCGGGCGCGCACAATCGGGATGTGCGGCGGCTGATCGACCATGGAGGCGAGCATGGCGCGCCATACGGTCAGACGCGTCCACGACAGGTCCACATCTTGGGCGGACCAGTTGCGACGGAGCCGTTCGATGGTGGCTTCCGGGTTGCTGGAACGCATCGCGTCGGTGATACGGCTCGACGCCATGGCGCCCAACAGGTCCTTCGACGGGTTGGACGGCGGATTCGTCGGCCACCAGGCCACGACCGGCGCATCCGGCACGAGCAGCGGGATGACCAGCGTGTCGAGATGGTCGACCAGGCCGTTGCGCGGGCGGAGCACAATCACTTCGCCAGCGCCTGCGTCCGCGCCGAATCGCACTTGCGCGTCGAGATTAGATTCGTCGGCAGTCTTGGTGCTGGAGCCTTCGCCGTCAGTGCCATCCTCACCTTCAGCTGACACCGCACCAGAAGCGATGGTGGCGTGCGTGTTCGGCACAATCGCAATCACGCGGCAAGGATGCTCACGGCTCGCCGCATTCGCGACTTCCAGCGAGTTCTCAAGCTCAGCATCGTCGGTACGAATCAGCAGCGTGAGTACGCGCCCGGTCGCCGACTCGCCGCGCTCCTCATGCAGTTCGTCGATTTTCGCAGAGATTTCGCGGGTTCGTGTATTAGGCAGGTCGATAATCATGGCATCCTCCAATGGCGGCCGTCACGGGCCAGCATCTCGTCGGCTTCCGCCGGGCCCCACGTGCCGGAACGATAGGGCTGCGGCTGCCCGAGCGTTGACCAGAACTGTTCGATCGGGTCGAGGATTTTCCAGCTCAGATCCACTTCCTCAGTGGTCGGGAACAGCGGCGGATCGCCGAGCAGCACGTCAAGAATCAGGCGTTCATAGGCTTCCGGGGAACTTTCAGTGAAGGAACGGCCATAGCTGAAGTCCATGGACACGTCACGCACTTCCATCGCGGAGCCGCCGGGGACTTTCGCCCCGAACCGCATGGTCACGCCCTCGTCCGGCTGCACACGAATCACGACCGCATTGCTGCCGAGTTCGCGAACCGCGGTCTGCTCGAACGGCAGGTGTGGGGCGCGCTTGAACACGACGGCGATTTCGGTGACGCGCTTGCCCAGACGCTTGCCGGTGCGCAGGTAGAACGGGACGCCGGCCCAGCGGCGGGTGTCCACGTCGAGGCGAATCGCAGCATACGTTTCGGTGGTGCTTGACTTGTCGATGCCTTTTTCGTCCAGATAACCGACCACTTCGTGCGAACCCTGCCAGCCGCGGGCGTACTGGCCGCGGGCGGTGTGGGCGCGCAAGTCCTTCGGCAGGCGGACAGCGGACAGCACCTTGGTTTTCTCGGCCGTCAGATCCTGTGCGGAGAAGCTCACCGGCTCCTCCATCGCGGTGAGCGCCATGAGCTGCAGCAGATGGTTCTGGATGACATCGCGTGCGGCGCCGATACCGTCATAGTAGCCGGCGCGACCGCCGATGCCGATATCCTCGGCCATCGTAATCTGCACATGATCGACGTAGTTCGAATTCCAGATCGGCTCGTACATCTCGTTCGCGAATCGCAGCGCGAGGATGTTCTGCACGGTTTCCTTGCCGAGATAATGGTCGATGCGGAACACCGAGCTCGGGTCGAAAACCTCGGACACCACGCGGTCAAGCTCGCGGGCGCTTTCCAGGTCATGGCCGAACGGCTTCTCGATGATCACGCGGCGCCACGCGCCTTCGGTGGAGCGTGACAGGCCGGATGCGGCGAGTTGCTTGGACACCAGCGGGAACGCGCGCGGTGGGACTGACATGTAGAAAGCGTGATTGCCTTGCGTGCCGCGGTCTCGGTCAAGCTCCTGCACGGTGTTGCTCAGCCGTTCGAACGCCGCGGGATCGTCGAAGGTGCCCTGTACGAAGCGGATGCCCTTGGCAAGGTTCTCCCACGTGGATTCCTTGAACGGGGTGCGGCAACGGGCCTTGACTGCCTGTTTGACGAATTCGATGAAATGTTCGTTGGTCCAGTCGCGGCGGGCGAAGCCGGTCAGGCCGAAGCTAGGCGGCAGCAGACCGCGATTCGCCAGATCATAGACGGCTGGCAGGAGCTTCTTCTGAGCCAAATCACCGGTCACGCCGAAAATCACCAGACTGCACGGGCCGGCGATGCGCGGAAGACGCAGGTCGCGCGGGTCGCGCAGCGGGTTGGTCCAGGTTGGTGTGTTACTCATAATGGCCATCATACGTGTGGGGGAGGTGTTTGGTTTCGGGCCGTCCGCGCTGCGGTGCCGATTTCACGACTGGCGTATCGCGCCAAACAGGCCGGTTGTGGGGCGGCGGTGGGATATCGCTCCGTTGTTGTGACTGCCCGATCGCACGGCTGTCAGATGGCGCCGGATATCACCGGGCCACGGTTCTGCCATCAGGCTATCTGCCCAGCACGCGACTGCCGCGTCGTACAACGGCCGGGTATCGTACGCCATCCGCCCGCCGCCGTCCGTCTGCCGCCCGTCGAATGTCGCAACCGTGCCCGACGATCGGAGTATGGAGACTCATCATCGCGTTGCGGTGCTGTGTGCGCTGCCGCAGGAAGCTGAACCCATCATCGAGGGCTTGCATGGAATCGAGCGCAGCAGCCGGTACGGCACTGATTTGGTCACCGGGCAGCTTGGCGAGGCGTCTGTCGTCGTGTGCGTGGGCGGTATGGGGAAGGTCGCCGCAGGTGCCGCCGCCCAAATGCTGATCTGCGAATATCATCCGGATGCCCTGATATTCAGCGGTATTGCGGGCAGTCTCAACCCGTTGCTGGAGGTCGGGGATATTGTGGTCGGCCGTTCGCTGGTGTATCTGGAGACCAACAACGACATCATCGCCGAATGCGACCCCTTCCTGCACACGTATGCGTCCGATGACCGTCTTTCTGCGCTCGCCTGCCAGGTTCTGGACGAACAGGGGTATCGTCGCGCGCCGTCATTGGCTGAAATGGACGGTACCGCCGCTGCTGTTGCCGTCACTGACAACGATTCCAACCGCCGGTACACGCTCGGCACGATTGCGACCAGTGACCAGTTCAACACCGATCCCGACGTACTCGAGCACACCCGCCGCGTCTGGCATGGCGACTGCGAGGAGATGGAAGGCGCGGCGGCCGCCCACGTGTGTGCCAAGAACCGCGTGCCCTTCCTGGCCGTGCGCGCGATGAGCAACCGCTGCGGCGAGGCTTACGAAGACCTCAACCGTCACCAGTCGGACATGACCCTCGCCGCCCAAAACGCCGGGTCGGCGGTCCGGGCGGTCCTAGCGGCCCTACGAGCGGCACAAATCCGCCGCGCATAAGCCGGATACCCCGCAAAATCGTCGGAAATCTACCACGCATAAGGGAAAACGTGGCATTCGCAACCAGACAGATGGAATGCTTTGAAAAACAAAGCCCTTGAAACTTCTGGGTTCCAAGGGCTTAGGTGGTGCCCCCCGTGGGACTCGAACCCACAACCCACGACTTAAAAGGACGCTGCTCTAACCAATTGAGCTAGAGGGGCAACAAACGGTATTGTACACCATGGCTCGACCGGCATGCCGGCCATCGCCGATGAAGCGTGTGAGTGGCTGGGATTCGCGGGAATGAGCCGCTGGCACACTTGCACCGTTTAACGGTCTAGGCCAGGCCTGCGCGAGTCCCAGCCATGTTTTCGTTCAGCCATGTTTTCGTTCAGCTACGCTTCATACCTCTGCCGGCAGCGCACCCAGCTCCTGCAGTTTCGCCTTGATATCGTTGGCCGACGGCTCGACTTGGAATGATCCGTCCGAATACTGGACAACCGGGATGTGCTTCTGCCCGCTGATTTCCACGGCCTTGTCGGCGGCGCCGTCCTCCTGCTCGATATCGTGCCAGTCGAACGCCGCTCCGAACCGGTTCAGCGCCTCCTTGGCCCGCTTGCAGCCGCCGCACCAGCTTGCGCCGTACACGTTGATATCGCTCATGGTTCCTTCTTTCGTTGATGGTTGCCGGCGGGGCTCCCGTCCGTTCACCCCGCGCGTTGGTTGCCTATGCTAAGGCAAGACGATGGCGGATGCAGCTGTCCGGCATCAGGATTCGCAGTCCGCGCAAAACAGACAGCGTAGCCCCGCGCCCGCCCGGCCCCGCGACAGCCTTCCGCGCTTCACGGCTCGCAGCTCAGCCGCGCCCCGCAATCAGCTGTGCGCCGCCAGCCGCCGTTCGCACCAGTGCTGCACCCAGGTGAGCACCGTGCAGAACAGCAGGTAGATGACCCCTACCTCAAGGTACAGCGCGAGCGGCTCGTAATACACGGCGGTGATGCGCTGCGCGGTCATGAACATCTCGACGACGGTGATATTCGCGGCGAGCGACGTGTCCTTGACCAGTGAGATGAGCGTGTTGAACAGCGCGGGGAACGCCGACCGGAACGCCTGCGGCAGCACGATGCGGCGCATGATCGTCACGTACGACATATTCGTCGCGTACCCGGCCTCGAACTGTCCGCGCGGCACCGCTTCAATCGCCCCGCGCAAGGTCTCGGACGCGTAGGCGCCCACGTTGAGCGAGAACGCGATGATGGCGGACGGAATCGCCGGAATGGTCACGCCGATGGACGGTAGGCCGAAGAAGATCACGAACAGCTGCACGAGCAGCGGCGTCCCGCGGAACACCCACACGTAGAACTGCGCGATTTGCGTGAGCACCGGCGTACGTGCCACGCGGGTGAGCGCCACGATGATCGCCAGCGCCAAGCCAATGGCGAAGGAGACCAGGGTGAGTGGAATCGTCACCGTGATTCCTGGAATCAGTAGT
The DNA here is from genome assembly GCF_000426425.1 of Bifidobacterium thermacidophilum subsp. thermacidophilum DSM 15837. Taxonomy (NCBI): domain Bacteria; kingdom Bacillati; phylum Actinomycetota; class Actinomycetes; order Bifidobacteriales; family Bifidobacteriaceae; genus Bifidobacterium; species Bifidobacterium thermacidophilum. The sequence goes on along the minus strand of NZ_AUFI01000007.1, from coordinate 68,366 downwards.
TTGCCGAATGAATCGACGACTATCTGCCAGACCCTGCCGTCCATTGCGGCTCCTTTCGTAATCTATGCCGGATTTCAGTTTCCAGCGCAACCGAGGGTTACTTGGTTGAGATGTCCTCGCCGAAGTACTTCTCAGAGATCTTCTTGAGCGTCCCGTCCTTGCGCAGCTTGGCGATGGACTTGTTAATCGCTTCGGTCAGGTCGTCGCTGCCCTTGCGCAGCGGGAAGTGCGCGGCAGGGGTTTTCTCGCTTTTCACGGCGATTTTGATGTCGGCGTTCGGCTTCTGCTTGAGGTAGTCGAGCACAGCGAGCCCGTCGTTGACAATCACGTCGGCACGTCCGGAGGTCAGGGTTTCCACGGCCTGCGAGAAATCGTTGACCTGCACGAGCGTCGCGCCTTTATCTTGCGCGACTTTCGCCCAGTTGCTGCCGTTCTGCCCGGCGTCTTTCTTGCCTTTGATGTCGTCGAAGGATTTGATGGAATTGTCGTTCTTGCGGGTGACGACCACGCCATAGGAGTAGGCGTACGGTTCGGTGAAATCGTATTTCGCCTTGCGTTCGGCAGTGGTGGTGATCTCGTTGGCCACGCTGTCAGTTTTCTTCGAATCCACGCTGGCGAGCAGCGAATCGAAGTTCGCTTCGGAGAATTCGGCTTTCACGCCGAGGTCTTTGGCGACGGCAGTGGCGACATCCACGTCGTAGCCGGTGAGCTCGTTGGTTTTCGAATCATGGTAGCTGTAGGGCGCGTATGTGCCTTCGGTGCCGAAGACCAGCGTTCCCTTGTTCTTGACTTCCTGCAGCGCGCTCGTGGACGAGCTGGAGGAGCCGCAAGCGCCCAGCGGCGCGATCAGGGTGATGGCGGCTAGGGCCGCGGCGGCGAGCCGCAGGGTATGGCGTGTGCGTGTGGTCATGGTTGCTCTCCTTGTATGTGATTGATGGTGATTGATTGCCGACGATGACGTATGACGTATGACGTTTGGCATATGGCAGAGACGTGCCGATTGCGGGGACTGCGCTGGCAGACAGTCGATTGCATGCGGCCTGAAACGAGGGTCAGGAAGCGAAGGATTGCAGGAATTCCGCGGTCCTCGGCTGCGACGGATGGTCGAAAATGTCGCTTGCTGTGCCTTGCTCCACAATGCCGCCGTGCTCGAAGAACACGACATGGTCGGAAGCCTCCCGGGCGAACCGCATCTCGTGGGTGACCATGAGCATGGTCATGCCGTCCGAGGCAAGCTGCCGGATGACTTCGAGCACGCCGCCGACCATCTCCGGGTCGAGGGCGGAGGTGGGCTCGTCAAGCAGCAGAAGCTCAGGTTTCGCGGCGATGGCCCGTGCGATGCCCACGCGCTGCTGTTGCCCGCCGGACAGGGTGCTGGGGTAGCGGTCGGCGAAGTCGGCGAGCCCCACGCGGTCAAGCTGTTCACGCCCGATGGCTTCGGCCGCCTTGCGTGACTTGCCTTGCGCGTAGATCAACGGCTCGGTCACGTTCTGCAACGCCGTTTTGTTGGCGAACAGATTGTAGTTCTGGAACACGAAGCCGATGCGTGAACGGATTGCGCGGATCGTCGCCTTGTCGCGGGTCGCTAAATCGACCGGGCCGTCGCCGAAATCAATGGTGCCGCTATCGGCATGTTCGAGCACGTCGATGACACGCAGCAGCGTGGATTTGCCAGATCCGGACGGACCGATGACGGTGACCGTCGCCGCGTGCGGAATATCAAGATCGATACCGGTGAGCACATCATGCTCGCCGAAACGTTTATGCACGTCGCGGATGGTGATCATTGACGCTCCTTTCACGGGACCTATATGGCGGACTTGTATCTATCAACTGTATAGGCCGGGCCGGTGACCGTTTTCGGCGCGGCTATACCAATCGCCTATCGCAGGCTATCAGCGCCCGCCCACGCCAGCTCATCCCGATGCCGTCCTACAGTGGAATCATGTCTTGTACTACGCTTCTTGTCGGAAAATCCGCCACTATCGACGGCTCGACCATGATCGCCCGCAACGACGATTCCGGTTCTGGCCGCTACGACCCGAAACGCTTCATCGCCGTCAATCCGTGCGACCAGCCGCGGCATTACCGCAGCGAACTGAGCCACGTGAGCATCGACCTGCCGGGCGACCCATGCCGCTACAGCATTGTCCCGAACGCGTTGCCCGGCCGCGGAATCCTCGCGGAATGCGGGATCAGCGAGCGCAATATCGCGATGAGCGCGACCGAGACGATCGCGGTGAACGAGCGGGTGCTCGGTGCTGATCCGATGGTCGAATTGCAGCCGGCCCACGGCAATCCCGGCGATGATGATTACCGGCCGGAAATCCCCGGTGGTATCGGCGAGGAGGATTTCATCACGTTGGTGCTGCCGTACGTGCATTCCGCGCGTGAAGGCGTGCGTCGGCTGGGCGAGCTGTTGGAACGGTTCGGCACGTATGAGGCGAACGGCATCGCCATTTCGGATGTGGACGACGTGTGGTATGTGGAGACGATTGGCGGACACCATTGGATTGCCAAGCGTGTGCCGGATGACTGCTATGCCGCGATTCCCAACCAGCTGGGGCTTGACGATTTTGATATAGAGGATGCGTTTGGCGATGCCCGCGATCATATGTGCAGCGCCGATCTGGTGGAGTTCATCCGCGAGAATCATCTTGACCGCGGCATGGGCAACGGCATGGGCAATGGCGTGCGGTTCGCGGAGAAGTTCAACCCACGCACGCTGTTCGGCACGCGCACGACAAAAGACCATATTTACAACACCCCGCGCGCTTGGTATATGGAGCGTTATCTGAACCCGAGCGAGGATTGGGATTCGCCTGCTGCTCGGTACACGCCGATATCCGATGACATTCCGTGGTGCCGCCGGCCGGAGAACCGCGTGACGGTCGAGGATGTCGCGTTTCTGATGGCTTCGCATTTCGAGGACACGCCGTACGACCCATATGGTACGCGCGGCACGGATGAGACGCGGCATCGGTATCGTCCGATCGGCATCAACCGCACCGGGCAGATGGGATTGCTGCAGATTCGCCCATACGAGCTGGAAGTGAACCGGTCGGTGATGTGGCTGCAATACGGGTCCGGCCCGTTCACCACGCTCACACCGTTCTACACGAATGTGCGCGACACGCCTGCGTATTTGCGTGATACGGGCGCGGAGGTGTCGACGAACTCGTTCTACTGGACGAGCCGGATTATCGCGGCGCTCGCCGACCCGCATTATGTGTCGAACAGCAACGCGATCGAGCATTACCGTGAGAACGTCATGTCGCATGGGCATGCGCATATCGCTCGCGTCGATGCCTCGCTGCGGGGTGCGACGGGTGTTGGTGCTGGCGCCGGGGCCGGGCATGCCGTGAGTTGCGCCGATATCGAGGATGTCGAAGGCATCAAGCATAGCGGGGTGCGCGTGGATGCTGCCGTCGGGGCGGCCGACGATGCTGCTTCCGGAGAATCCGCCGATTGCCGTACTGCGTGCGACGCCCTCGAGCAGGCGAACCAGCAGATGGCGGATTACTTGCGCTCGCAAACCCAGGAGCTGCTCAGCAAGGTGTTGTACACGTCCAGCAACCTGATGCGCAATTCCTTTGCTATGTCCGACCGCTGAGCATCCCAGGCTCTCGGACCGGCTACTGTCCGAAACTCGTTGCGGTGTAGCCGGTCCGGGACAACGGTCGTCAGTTGAAACCAACGACGTGTTCGGCGATGTTGTAGCCGTGCCGGATGATGAATCGCCCGGTCTGCCCGTGCAGGTTGATTGCGCGTGAGACGAGTTTATGCCGCACATCATGCCCGATTTGCGGCGAAGTAACATCGATGTCGTGCCACAGCCGGTCCTTCTGGCGGTAATTTTCACGGTCGCGCGACAGAATCAGGAACACGCTGGTCACCACGCTGTTGATCGACAGGAAGTGGATCATGTACCGGTACAGCCCGTCCGGCACGGTGCCGCGTTCCGGCGTCGCCTCAAGCATGAGATGGTTGACGAGTTGCAACTGCCGCACGCGCCGGATCATCACATCGGTCTGCACAGACTGGCCTTCGCGCCCGATGAAGTAGTGGTAGAACGGCGTATCCAGGTACATGAGCCTGCGCACCCACGGGAACGGCTGATACGAGTAAATGAAATCGACATAGAAGGTATGCTCCGGCAAAATCATGCCTGATTCGCGCATGACCGAGGTACGGAAGGTCAGCGCATGCATGATCATGTACTGCGCGATGCCGAAATGCCGCAAATCGTCCCAGCCGAGCCTACGGTTCGCATCCATGACGTTGCTGAAATGCACAACATGCTTGTTGCGTTTGCCAACCTTGTCATAGACGTAATCGGTGACCAGCAGGTCGATGGGCTCCCGTTCGAGGCGTTGCGCGCGCAGGGTTTCCATGACTTGGCCGAATGAAGCCTTGCCGACCCAGTCGTCAGCGTCCACGACCTTGACGTACATGCCGGCGGCCTCACGAATGCCGGTATTGACCGCGCCGCCGTGCCCCTTGTTCGGCTGGTGGATCGCCCTGACCACGCCCGGATGCGCTGCCTGGAGCCGGTCGGCGAGCTCTGGAGTCGTGTCGGATGACCCGTCGTCGACAATGAGCACCTCGATGTCGCCGGTATCGGGCGTGTCAATCAACGAAGCGACGCAACGTTCGAGATACTGCTCCATGTTGTAGGCGGGTACGACGAACGTCAATGTTTTGGCGGTCGTGTTGGCGGGTGTGGTGCCGGGTGTGTTGTCAGTCGTGCTGTCCGCCGTGTTGTCGGCCGTGTCGCCTTGTGTGTTCTCCTGCGTATCGACCAGCGTGCGTTCCTGTGGCAGTTTGCCGCCCTCGCCGTGCGTCTGCGGAATCGTTCCTCGTTGAAGATCAGGCTGAGGCTGCGTCGTGGTGCCCGTAAAATTGGTCATTGTTCCACCTTCTGTATGTCCCGTGCAAGGCTATCACGAGGCGGAACGACGCGATGCCGGAATTGACCCATTTGCTGTGAAATCACCATAATTTGCATGATGATTTCACAAAGGCGTTACCGCGGGTTCAGAACGCGGCAAGTTCCCGCGGATTACGCCGCGTCTTCCGGAGACTTGGGATTCGCGGGGTTTGCGGGGTTTGTATGGTCTGCCGGGGTTGATTCGGCGGTGGCGTTGGCATCGGTATCGTTGGTGTCGGTATCAGCGCCGGCGGCGGAAGAATTACGCTGTTCCTCGCCATCGTCTCGGTCGCGTTTCGCCTTTTGTTCAGCCTTCTGCTCGGCTTTCTCGGCCGCTTCGCGCGCACGCTTGGCTTTCGTGCCCTCATAGCGCAGTTCCGGCTTGGCTTCGAGGTGGGACAGACCGTGCCAGGCGAGGTTGACGATGAGCGCGGCGAGCTGTTCCTTGCCGAGCTTGGGTCGGTCGGCCCAATACTGGCCGGTGAACACGGTCATGCCGACAAGCATTTGCGCGTAGTACGGCGCGCTTTTGACGGGAAGATGCTGGCGTTTGAACCATTCGACGAGAATCTGCTCGACTTTTGAGCTCACATCGCCGAGCAGTGAGCTGAACGAGCCGGTTGGGTCGGTGCTCGGGGAATCCCGCACCAGCACTTGGAATCCCTCCGGATTCTCCTCGATGTAGGTGAGGAGCGCGAGGGCCGCGCGTTCCACAATCTGCCGGGGATGGGCGTCCGTGTCGCTGAGTGAACCGATGAGCGCGTCGGTCAGCGCGCGCATTTCGCGGTCGACGACCACGGCGTACAGGCCTTCCTTGCCGCCGAAATGCTCGTAGACGATGGGCTTGCTGACTTTAGCGCTCGCGGCGATTTCCTCGACGCTCACCGCTTCGAACCCTTTGGACGCAAACAGTGCCCGCCCTATCTCGATAAGCTGCTCGCGCCGCTGATACGACGTCATCCTCGAACTACTTGCCATAGTGTCTAGTTTCCCACCCCTTGTGGATTTCAGCTGTGGGGAGGCGTGGTGATCGGCGGGTGACGTGGCCGTCCGCAGATGTCTTCAGCATCGGCGGACGACCGGTTCGCTCGGCCAGCTTCCTGGCCTTAAACAACCGTCACCACCTCGCGCGATTTCACATACGTCACCACCGCGATGACCACATCCACGCAGAACAGGAAACCGGCAATCGCGAACACCACGCCTTGCCCGCCTGTCATACGTTTGCACCGCACCCCGGCAATCACCGCTGCAAGTTCATACAGTCCGCTCGTCACAATCAGCGTCGCATCGGCGACGAAGCAGAATGCCCACACGGTCAGCGTGATGAACGGTATCTTCAGCGAGAGCACAATCGATACCACGGCCAAGGCGAACACCAGCAGATAGTAGGGGATATGCACCAGTTTGATGATCATCGCATTCCGAGCAAGCGTACGGAATTCCCCGCCGCGGCTGAGCCACACGTATACCCCGCCCACGATGACGGTCGCGACAACCCAACAGACCGAAACCCACGGAATCGCGTCGAGGAATCTGCCGCCCTCATCCAAGTTCATTTCGGGGAACAACACCAACAGCCAGAACAGGTAGGGTTGCGCGGCTTCGAACGCGGTCAGCGCGGTGAGCGAATGTTTGGTGTTCATATCATGTCCTGCCGTCGATGGTCTATATCTCGCGTCACATGCGGCTGTGTGGATACGGGAGCCGACGAAACGCAGCAGCATGGAAATACAGCGATGCGGAATACAACGATGTGCCTTCCGCTTAACCCGGTGTATCAAGGCGAGTCGAAGACGTTGTGCCGGGTGGGATCGGCGGGTGGGGGCGACGGATGCGTCCAGTCCGGTCTGTCCCTTGAAAACCATAGGCTGGGGGTATGGATACTCAACAGATTATCGCGATTGTTGTGGTGGCGGTTATCGCCATCGCGCTGATTGTCGCCGGCGTGCTTGCTGACCGTTCGCGCAAGAAGCGCATCGATGCGGCGGAGCAGGCTCGTGAAGACCGTGAGGCCGCGGCGAAAGCGGCCGCCGACAAGGCGATTGCGGCGAAACAGGCTGCCGGTTCCGAAGCCGGATCCGCCGCCGGGACTGCATCGACGCCGTCCGACCAGAAGTCGGGAGCTGAATCGGCTGAATCGATGAAACAAGCCGAATCAGCGCAATCAGCGGCTTCGTCAACCGAATCCGCCGGTTCGGCCCAATCCGCCCAACCTGAGAGCCAGACCTCTCAGACCGCTGAATCCCAGCCGCAAACGCCGGAATCCGCGACCTCCCGCATGACCCGTCTGAAGGCGCGCCTGGCGAACAGCGCGAACCCCTTCGGCAAGGCCCTGTTCAACATTCTCGCCAAGGACCACCTGTCCGAGGCTGATTGGGAGGATGTCGAGGATACGCTGCTCATGGCTGATGTCGGCGCGGATGCTTCCGAGCAGCTGGTCGATGAGCTGCGCAACGACGCCCGCATCACCGGCACGCATGACCCCGCCCAAGTGCGCGAGGCCTTACGTTCCAAGCTGCTCGCGATGGTCGGTACGGATACCGACCGTCGCCTGAACGCTGACAAGCCCGAAGCGCACAAGCCGAGCGTCATCATCATGGTCGGTGTCAACGGCACCGGCAAGACCACGACCGCGGGCAAGCTCGCGCGCCTGTTCGTCGCCGACGGCAAGAGCGTGATGCTCGGCGCGGCGGATACTTTCCGCGCGGCGGCGGCCGACCAGCTGGAAACCTGGGGCGCAAAGGTCAATGTGCCGGTCGTGCGTTCCGACAAGGATGGCGCCGACCCGGCATCCGTCGCGTTCGAGGCATCGCAGCGCGCGAAGGACGAGAACACGGACGTGCTGATCATCGATACCGCGGGCCGCCTACAGAACAAGGCGAACCTCATGGATGAGCTCGGCAAGATCCGCCGCGTCACCGAAAAGAACCTGCCGGTCGATGAGGTGCTGCTCGTCCTTGACGCGACCACCGGCCAGAACGGCATGGAACAGGCGAAGGTATTCGCCCAGGCAATCGGCATCACCGGTGTCGTGCTGTCCAAGCTGGACGGTTCCGCGAAGGGCGGCATCGTGATTTCCGTGCAGAAGGAGCTTGGCGTGCCTGTCAAGCTGGTCGGTCTGGGTGAAGGCCCGGACGATCTGGCGCCCTTCAATCCGGAGGACTTCGTCGACGGCATTCTCGCCTGACACTGGGCGGTGCGGAGTGGTGCCGCCGTGCGCAACGGAGCGCATCGGCGGCATCCTCATCTACTGTGTCGTGTTTCCTCGCGATTCGAAATCTCAATATCTCGTGATTTCGGGGCACAGGATTGAGATATTGAGATTTCGTGGCCGCGACGAGATTCGCTGATGGGACTCGCTGATTACATCCACCATCGGGACCCGCTGCTGAGCCCCGCCATATGAGGGCCGCCCGACCAGCAAGGAATCAGGCGACTGTCGCCGCAGCACCGATCCCGTTTGCAGCTTCGGCCTCGTCTGCAGCCTCGGCCCCAGCCGCCTCGCCTTTCGCCGGCGCGCCTCGCAGCGCAGCCTTCAGGAACAGCGGCGCGATGAGTGTCACCAGTGAAATCGTGAAAATAATCGTCGAATAGTAGTTGTCCGACAGAATATGTTGCGAGAAGCCGATTTGCGCGGTGATCAGCGCCATTTCGCCGCGCGGAATCATACCCGTGCCGATCACTAGGGAGCTGCGTCCGTTGAATCCGGCCATCCGTGCGCCCAGCCCGCATCCGACGATCTTCGTGATGACGCCCAGCAATGTCATCGCCACGATGAACCACACCAGGTGCATGTCGTGCACCGCTTCAGTGTCCAAACCGATGCTCACGAAGAACAGTGGCACGAAGAAGCAGTCGCCAATCGGCTCAATGTCGCGGTCCACTTGCTCGCGGTAGTCGCTGCGGCTTACGGCGATGCCCGCGAAGAATGCGCCCACCGCGTAGCTCAATCCCACCAGCTCCGAGCACCAAGCCATCGCCAGGCAGATGATCGTCGCCATGATCGCGATGCCGCTCGGCGCTTTGATGAGCGCGGCCAAAGTCATCAGCCAAGGCGCCACCCACAACACCACGACCACCGTCCCCGCGAAGAACGCGACCTGCTTGAGCGCAATCAACCCAAGTTGCTGAATCGACACGCTGCCGGTGCTGATCAGCGTGCTCATGATGCTCAGCAGGATCACGCCGATCACGTCGTCCGCAACGGCAGCGCCCAGAATCGACGCGCCTTCCTTCGTGTCCAGCCGCCCCGCTTCTTTGAGCACGGCCACTGAGATAGACACCGACGTCGCGGAGAACACCACGTCGATGAACAGCGATGACATGAGGTCGAAGCCGAACGCCATGCTCGCCCCGCCCATGATGAGCACCGGCGCGATCACGCCCATGCACGCCACGATGAGCGCCGCCTTGGAGTAGCGTTTGAGCAGCCCCAGGTCGCACCCCACGCCGCCGAGGAACATGAGCACGATGATGCCGATATTGCTGAACAATTCGGTGGAGTCGCTCGGCTGCATCACTCCGAGCACGGCCGGGCCACAGACGATGCCCACCACGATCTGCCCGACGACCTCAGGCAGCCCGGTTTTCCGGCAAATCGCACCGGACAGCATGGTCAGCACCAAGATCGCGCATAACGTTGCGACGAACACCGCCATCGGAACCTTCCTTCCCGAACGCCTTGGACATTTCGACCGTCGGCGCCCCGTCACTCCCAGCGTGCACACATATCGCATTTCGCGCATATGATGCGCATGACATACATGACGCGCGCGGCACGCATACATTCAGCCCGCCTGCCGTCAATCGCCCGCAAACCGACATCATATATATGGATTCACTTACGGATTCACTGTAATCTCGCCACGGTATCGACTGTTACACGAGCGCAATCTACATGACCTGCCCGTAACAAGGCGTGCGTTCCCCCGAAATCCGTTTGTTTAGCATGGTTGCCAGAATCCGGGACGCACAAGAGACGGGTTGAGGCCGGTTCTTCGGACACGGCGTTCACGCCCTTCGGACACACCGTCCACGTCCTTTGGATTCAGACAGCCATCCCCAAGAGAGGAAGGGAAGTGGGTGCCATGTCATCGACCAATGTCATCTGGACATTGCTCGCCGCGACGCTGGTGTTCATGATGCAAGCCGGCTTCGCGATGCTTGAGACAGGCTTCACGCGAGCGAAGAACGCCGGCAATATCGCCATGAAGAACCTGATGGACTACTGTATCGGCACGGTCCTGTTCTGGATTTTCGGTTTCGGCATCATGTTCGGCCCGTCCATCGGCGGCATCATCGGCAAGCCTGATTTCTTCGTGACAAGCAGCTACCAGTACAACCAATACGTTCCGACGATGGTGTACCTGATGTTCCAGACCGTGTTCTGCGCGACATCCGCGACCATCGTCTCCGGCGCCATGGCGGAACGCACGAAGTTCTCAGCCTACCTGCTGTACAGCGCCTTGATCTCCGCCATCGTCTACCCGATTTCCGGCCACTGGTGCTGGAATTCGGACGGCTGGCTCGCCCAGCTCGGCTTCCATGATTTCGCCGGTTCCACCGTGGTGCACATGGTCGGCGGCATTTCCGCGCTGGTCGGCGCGATTTTCTTGGGCCCGCGTATCGGCAAGTTCGATAAGAACGGCAAGGCCCGCGCAATCCCGGGCCACAGCATGACACTCGCCATGCTCGGCATCTTCCTGCTGTGGATCGGCTGGTTCGGTTTCAACCCCGGCTCCACGATTACCGCTGACGGCAAGGACACCTGGGTGGAGATGGGCAGCATCTTCATCACCACGAACCTGGCGGCTGCTGTCGGCGCGCTCACCGCGATGTTCCTCGCCTGGAAGAAGTACGGCAAGCCGGATGTCGGCCTGACCATCAACGGCGCGCTCGCCGGCCTGATCGGCATCACCGCGGGCTGCGATGTGGTCAGCCCGGTCGGCGCCTTCTTCATCGGCCTGATCTGCGCGTTCATCTACGTGTACGCCGCATCCATCGTCGAGAACAAGTTCAAGATCGACGACCCGGTCGGCGCATTCGCCGCCCACGGTTGCTGCGGTGCCGGTGGCACCCTGCTGGTCGGCCTGTTCGCGAAGGACGGCGGCCTGTTCTACGGCGGCGGCTTGAAGCTGCTGGGCGTCGAACTGCTCGGTGTGGTCGCGGTCGCGGCATGGACCACGGTCACGATGATCATCATCTTCTGGGGCATCAAGCACACGATCGGCCTGCGCGTCTCCGCCAAGGAGGAGCTGTCCGGCCTTGATCTGCCTGAACACGGCCTGATTGCCGCCTACGCTGATTTCGAGCCGAGCGTGCTCACCAAGAGCGAGGACGCCTATGAGGCCCGTATCGCCCGCGAAGCTGAAGCCGAGGCCGCTGGTGCGGCTGGTGCCGCTGGCGCACCGGCGAAGGAGGCCGCCGCCGCCAAGTAACAAGAGGCAGCCGTCCTGTGGCCCGCCAACCTGTGGCACGCCGTTGGACAATGCCCACAATGTGGTCATCAAACTCGGCAGGAATTCCTGTCCATGGTTCCCCGCGAAGCGCGGAATTCGGGACAAGTCGCGGATAATTGTACAAGCGCTGTAACGTTGGCGTAACATTCCGTAACGTTTCGAAAACCCGGCGGGCGTTCCATAACCGTGTCAGTTCCCACATGGGGATTACAAGTGAGTGGTTCGCTCGCCCGCCCGCCTCGTCCAAGGCGGGCGCCGGAGAGGGAGGTAATGTATGGACACCGGAAATGCAGCGTGGATGTTGACATCCGCAGCTCTGGTCTTCTTGATGACGCCTGGTGTGGCGTTCTTCTACGGCGGCATGGTCCGCGCGAAGGCCGTCCTGAACATGTTGATGCTGTCGGCGGCCGCGATTTCGGTCACCGCAATCATCTGGACGTTCTGGGGCTGGTCGATCGCTTACGCAGGCAAGGATATCGGCGGGATCTTCGGCGATCCGGCCACCGGCTTCCTGCTCAAGGACTCCATGGTCGCCAAGGACGGCGTGTTCACCGCCGCCAACACGTCCGGTGATTATCCGGGCAGCATTGATGTGGCATTCCAGGCCACCTTCGCGATGATTACCGTCGCACTGATTACCGGCGCGATCGCTGAGCGCGTGAAGTACAGCACCTGGATGCTGTTCGTGGCGCTGTGGATCACCTTCGACTACGCCCCGATGGCGCACATGGTCTGGAACGGCGGCCTGCTGTCCCCGACGGGTGCCATCTCTCAGGCTCTCGGCGCCGCCGCGCATGATTTCGCAGGTGGTACGGTCGTCCACATCAACGCGGCCACCGCGGCTCTTGTCACCGTACTCATTATCGGCAAGCGCAAGGGCTTCGGCACGCAGCCAATCCGCCCGCACAACGTTCCGTTCGTCATGCTCGGCGCGTTCCTGCTGTGGTTCGGTTGGTTCGGCTTCAACGCAGGTTCTGCGTTCGGCGCGAACGGCACCGCCGGCTACGCGTGGGTCAGCACGACCGCCGCTGCGGCCGCCGCAATGCTCGCCTGGGGCTTCACCGAGAAGGTGCGCTCCGGCCATTACACCGCGGTCGGCGCGGCATCCGGTATGGTGGCCGGTCTGGTCGCCATCACCCCTGCGGCCGATGTGGTCTCCCCACTGTGGGCCATGGTGATCGGTGCAATCGCCGGTGTGGTCACCTGCCTGGCGTGCGGTCTGAAATTCAAGTTTAGTTATGACGATTCGCTCGATGTGGTCGGCGTTCACGGCGTTGGCGGCTTGATCGGTACCGTGCTCATCGGTTTCTTCGGTGTCGGCACCGGTCTGTTCACCGGTGGCAGTTGGCGTCAGCTGGTCGTCCAGATCCTGGTGGCCCTGATTGCCGTCCTCTACTCCGCTGTAGTGACCTCGATCATCGTCTTCGCGCTTGAGAAGACGATGGGCTGGCGCGTCACCGAAGCCCAGGAGGTTTCAGGCATCGATATGGCCGACCAGGGCGAGCGTGCATATGATTTCGCTGGCACTGCCAGCTCCGTCCTCAAGGAGGTGAAGTGAGATGAAGCTTATTACCGCTATTATTCAGCCCCATAAGCTTGATGATGTCAAGGAAGCGCTCGCTGCTGCGGGCGTGCATGGCCTGACCGTCTCGGAAGCCAATGGATATGGTCGTCAGCGCGGCCACACCGAGGTTTACCGCGGCGCCGAGTACACGGTGGATCTCATCCCGAAGATTCGCGTGGAAGTGCTCTCCGACGATGCCGACGCGGAAACGCTGGTCGGTGTGATCGTGAAGTCCGCGGGCACCGGAACCATCGGCGACGGCAAGGTGTGGGTCACGCCTCTTGACTCCGTCACCCGCGTCCGTACCGGCGAAACCGGTTCGGCCGCCATCTGAAAGCTGCCGTCCCCGGTGCCGCGGTTTCGTCTGTTTGCCGCGGCGCTGACGGTCGGGTATTGATAAGACGGGTCCCCGCACGTGCTGGCGCAGTGCGGGGATTCTTTATACGCCCGTATCGAGGTTCAAGCGGACTGTTGGCGGGCGGTGCGCTGGACTTTCATCACCCGTGCGGGGGTGGGTCGCGTCTGATGCGCGGTCCGCCCAAATCGCGGGGAATATGGCTCGTTTGGAGGGGATATGGCTTCTGCGGTTGATGGATTGAAACAACGCTTCATGGACGTCAGCAAGCCGGACGCCGACGGCGTCTACCGTCACGGCAAGGATAAACGCAAGCAGCGTACGCAAATCGCGATGACCAGCCTGCGCGAACTGTGGAAGGAAGCGGTCGAATCCGTGCCCTTCGACGTGCCCGAACATGGCGTGGGTCTTGCCGCGGTCGGCTCTCTTGCACGCGGGCAGATCGGCCCGAGCTCTGACATTGACGTCGTGCTCATGGTCGAGCCGCACACGTTGAAAGACGACCAGCTCAACCAGCTGGCGAACAAACTGTGGTATCCCCTGTGGGACAGTGGTCTCGACCTCGACCATGCGGTCCGCACCCGGCAGCAGTGCGAGTCGGTGACCGACCATGATTTGCCGGCGGCGATGGGTTGGTTGTTCGTGCAGCCGGTCGCCGGGGATACCGAACTCATCGAGAAAACGGCGAAATCCATTCTCGAACGCTGGCGCAAAGCGGCGCGCAAACGATTGCAGGAGTTGCTTGATTCGGCGTCGTCGCGGCTTGAGGAGTTCGGCAGGCTGCCCTACCTCAATCAGCCGGATATCAAGGAGGCGCGCGGTGGATTGCGCGACACCGTGCTGGTGTCGGCGCTTGCTGCATCATGGCTCGCCGACCGGCCCCACGGCTCGTATGATGAGGCGGTCGAACGGCTGCTGGATGTGCGCGACTGCCTGCACGTGGTCGCAGGCAAGGAAACTAACTTGCTGCTGCCTGCCTACCAGCCGAAAGTCGCCGCGATGCTCGGCTTGGCCGACCCGACCCTGCCGGAAGGCGAGCGCGAGACGGATGCGGTTGAAGGATTGCAAACCCTGCTGGCCACGCTGGGCCGCCGCATCGCGTTCTCGCTGGATTCCACGGCTTCGCATGCACGGCACACGCTCACCCATGAAAAACCGCGGTTCGCGTTCTTCCAGATGTTCCAGCCCCGGGCGGGCGGCAAACGTGAGGCGCCGACCTTCAAAGCCATCGCGCCCGGCGTCGTCGAGCATGAGCAGGAGGTAGCCCTTGCCGTGGGTGTCGAGCCGAGCCGGGACGCGACCCTCCCGTTGCGTGTCGGGGTGGCGGCCGCGGAATACGGCCTGCCGATTAACCCGTCAACCCTGCTGAATCTCAAGCATTGCCCGGTCACCGATAAAAGCTGGGGCCACGAGACGCGCGAACTGTTCATCCGGTTCCTGGCCACGGGTCAGGCACTGCCACCGGTGTGGGAGGAGCTTGATTTCGTTGATTTGCCGGGCAGGTGGATGCCAGAGTGGCTGGGCGTGCGCAACCGGCCGTCCGCGTCTGCGGCGCACCGCTATACGATTGACCGCCATATGATCGAAGTCGTCTCACGGCTTGGACGTGAGGCGCCGAGCGGCATGCGCTACGACGACACACAATACGCGACACTGCTGCTGGCGGGGCTGCTGCACGACATCGGCAAGCGGCCGGGCGTGCGCGACCATGCGGCCGAGGGCGCAAGGCATGTGCCGGTCATTCTAGGGCGTATGGGCTTCGATGGCCAGGTGGTCGCCCAGGCGACGCTGCTGGTGCGCGAGCATCTGACGCTCTCGCAATTCGCCACGGGCAAGGATCCGGAGGATCCCGCGGTTGGCCGCGAACTCGCCGGGCGTGTCGAGAACGACCCGGTGCTGCTGGACATGCTCTTCGACCTGACGCGAGCGGACGGCTCGTCGCTGGGCGCCACCTCCGGCGAGGCGATCACCAAGCAGTACGGCTGGTCGCATTGGCGCGAAGCGACCGTGCGCATGATGTACCAGGCCGCGCGCGAGGCGATGGAGGGCTGAGCTGGACTGGGCTCAGACGGGCCAGACTGACGGGGCTGTTGTGAAGCTTGCCGGAGTCGGCTGGAGCTGGGCTGACGGGCCGGGGCTGACGGGGCTGTTGCGAAGCTTACCGGAGTCGGCTAGAGCCGGGCCGAACGGTAGGCCGGATGGCGGCAATGCTGGTTGGATCGGGCTGGATTAAGCCGGCTGTACAGCGGACCGGCTGGCGCAGTGCTGATTGAGCTGGCCGGATTAAGTCGAACCGTGCGGTGGTTTGAACAGTGGCGGCTGTGCTGGTTGGGCCGGGCTGGTGTGAAATCGGGCAGGGCCGGTCCGGTGATCCGGCTGGCACTGCGTTGTGGTCGGAACGGCCTGATTGGGTTGGGCTGTCGAACCCGCGCAACTGTCCCTGCCCAAGCCCAGCGTTCGTCACAACAATCATCCATAACTTTCGGGATTTCTGACGCCAGCGTCAATAATTCCGAAAGTATGGGCTGTCGGGATATCGAAGTGCTGGTGGCTGATGTTTGCAGTGTTGACGGATAGTTGATGTATTGCGCATTTCCAGCGTGGTCGTAGTCGGTGTGCCGGGGCTCCTGGTGCCATTGTGGGATTGGATCGGCTTTTGGATTCGTTTTCCGATTCGGTCCGTGGCGCGGGCATCTCGGGTATCTGGCCTGGCGGTGGCGGATTGTGGTGAAACGATCTGACCGTTGGTATTCCGCGGTTTTGCGGTGGTGTCGTGGTTGGCGTCTGGGTGTTGGCGAGGGTGGGCGTGGACTGGTTCCGGTTTCGGCCTGTGATTTCGGGTTCGGTCCGCAGGTTCAGGCGTCTTTGCGGTCGCGTTGGCTGCGGTTGATTATCGTGGTGTTGGGGGACCCTTGGTATTTCGCGGTTTGTGGCACGGGCGTGGCCGTTGGATGTGTGGCGGTCGGTGCCTGTGTGGACTGGACTGGTTTTCGGCTGGTGTTTTCCGGTTCGGTCCGTAGCTCGGGCGGACCGGGCAGCTGATTCGGCGGTGGAAGATTGTAGCTCAGCAAGCAGATACTTGGAATTCCGCGGTTTTGCAGTGGTGTCGTGATTGACGGCCCCGGTGCAGTCAGGTTGTTGTATGGACTGGTTCCGGTTTCGGCCTGTGATTTCGGGTTCGGTCCGCGGTTTCGGGCGGTTGTGTGGCCGGTGTGCCGGCGGCTGGTTATCGTGGTGTTGGGGGACCGTTGGAGTTTTGCGGTTTGCGGCTTGGGCGTGGTCGCTGGGTGTGTGGCGGTCGGTGCCTGTATGGACTGGACTGGTTTTCGGCTGGTGTACTCCGATTCGGTCCGTGTCTCGGGTGTCTTTGGCGGTCGTGATGGCTGCTGCTGGTTATCGTGGTATAAGCGAATCCTCGATATTCCGCGGGTTTGCGGCAGCTCCGTGATTGGCGGCCCATTGCTGCCAGTCCCTGTTGAGGACTGATTCCGATTTCATCCTGTGTTCTCAGATTCGGTGCAGAGGCATCCGGCTGTCTGCCTAAATCCCATCCTTCTCTTCGCTGTCCTTTCGCAGTCCCGCCCCGGACAATCAGCCCGGATTGAACGACGGGGCTGCCTGGGAAAGCGATGCCACCATACAAAGTCAACTTGGCGGAACACAGGCGGCGGCGCTGGTCTCGGTCAGCCTGATTGTGGGTCGGCCGGATTAAGCCGAACCGGCGCTGCTGCCTTGCCTGCGGCCTGACCTAGTCGCACCGCAGATAACCTATTGTTTTCGGAATTTCTGACGCCAGCGTCAATAATTCCGAATGACGGTGCTGTTGTGTGGGGAAGTGGGGCGTGCTGGGCGTTTGCAGATGGTCGGTTGCGGGGTAGGGGGTTGCGGGGAAGACGGTGTGTGGGCCATGCTGCGGAGATCGCTTCGCATAGCACTTTGACGAGATTGATGCAAGTCGATGCGGTGCCGGCTGCGGATTGTCCCCAAGCTATCCACAGAATTATCCCCAATATGTGGATAATCACATACGTTATCCACACGGTTATCCCCACAATGTGGATAACTCGATTTTCTATCCACATTTCGTGGCATCCGCGTGTCGCACAGGTAAACGGTGCGCGAACCACATACCGGCACGACGAACCGAAAGTGAATGCGCAGTCTTGAACATCCACACACCGGTTGTGCGTGAGGATTGGCTCGCACACTCACCCTTCACCGACTTGAGAATGACCAATCGGGCTGATGACACCGTCATTGCGTGAGGATTGGCTCGCACAACGGCCACCCGGGATGGCAGGAAGCGGCCATCGGGCTGCCAGAACCGTCATCGTGTGAGGATTGGCTCGCACATTGGCGTACACGCAACCATCTCCTCGCTCCCCGCCCCACCCGCCGATGACACGCGGGCGCGCGCGGGAAACTGGAGGCATCGCACCGGCAATCGGCTTCGCATCGCGCGGTTTTCACCACGGCAAACACTTGGCCGCCGATACTCAACGCCCCCTATACTCAAGGGTATGGCTGAAGGAAATCCTTGGGAAAATACCCGCACCGGTCGGCAATCGCAAAACACCGGCTATGTGAAGGGTGAGACGGGCACTCCGGTCCGCGACGCGGTGTTCGACCGCGTGCCCCCGCATGACGATGACGCGGAGATGGCCGTGCTTGGCGGCATGCTCATGAGCAAAGACGCCATCGGCGAAGTCTCGCAGATGATCAGCGTGTCTGATTTCTATCAGCCGAAGCACCAGACGATCTATCAGGCGATTATCGACTTGTTCTCAGCCTCGCAGCCGGTCGACGCCGTGCTCGTCGCGAATGAGCTGATGAAGAACGGGGACCTAGAAAAGGTCGGCGGCGCCGATTACCTCCACAGCCTGGTCGCCTCCGTCCCGACCGCCGCAAACGCCACGTATTACGCCGAAATCGTGCATCAGCGCGCGATTTTGCGCAATGTGATCGCAGCGGGCACGAAAATCGCGCAGCTCGGCTATTCGGCGGAAGGTTCGCAGGCCGAGGATGTCGTGAATATGGCCCAGGCCGAGGTCTATGAGATGAGCGTCGGCAAGGTTCGTCAGGATTATTCGGCCATCGGCCCGGTGATCCATGATGCGCTCGACCAGCTCGACAAACTGCAGAACGGCGAGGTCGAGCGTGGTGTGCCGACCGGTTTTCGCGATATCGATGACGTGACGCAGGGCCTGCAGCCGGGCCAGATGATTGTCGTCGCCGGCCGCCCGGCCATGGGCAAGTCCACGCTCGGCGTTGATTTCGCACGTTCCGCCTCGCTACACCACAATATGACGACTATCATCTTCTCCCTTGAGATGAGCCGCGTGGAACTCGCGCAGCGTATCATCTCCGCCGAGACGAACATTCCGCTGGTCGCGTTGCGTCGAGCGGATGACATCACGCCGGAACGGTGGAACAGGCTGAATAATTTCTGGAACAAGATGCAGGACGCGCCCCTGTTTATCGACGACAGCCCGAATATGAGCCTGATGGAAATCCGCGCGAAATGCCGCCGACTCAAGCAAACGAACGACCTGAAACTCGTGGTGATCGATTACCTGCAGCTCATGAGTTCCGGCAAGCAGGTGGAAAGCCGTCAGCAGGAGGTTTCCGAATTCTCCCGCGCCTTGAAGCTGCTCGCCAAGGAGCTTGAGGTGCCGGTCGTCGCGCTGAGCCAGCTGAACCGCGGCCCGGAAATGCGTAACGACCGCAAGCCGCAGCTGTCCGATCTGCGTGAATCCGGTTCGATTGAGCAGGACGCCGACGTGGTGTTCCTCGTGCATCGCCCGGACTTCTACGATAAAGAGGATCGCCCCGGCGAGGCCGATATCATCATGGCGAAGCATCGTAACGGCCCGACAGAAACGTTCCATCTTGCCTTCCTTGGCGCTACGTCGAAGTTCAAGGACATGCCGCAGGATTACCAGCAACAGCAGGAGGTATGACATGGCGCAACAGCTTTCCCCGGTATCGGGAGATCGGCAGGATTCCGACGCGACCGCCCAACCTGCGACCGCCCAGTCCGGTCAGCAACGGTCCGGTCAGCAACAGCCCGTCCAACAGCAGACCGTGACCGACCGGCCTGCTTCCACTGCCGAATCGACGCCCGCGCCGAAGCGTCCGTGGTACGCGTTCGCGACACCGACAATCGGCCGGGTCGTCCGGCACGCGTCCCGTCTGCTGCATCATGGCGGCAGCGCGCTGCCCGGCAAGGTGGTCGAGCGCATCGATCCGGGCTTCCTCGCCCGCACCTTGAGCTCGCTACCCTACGGGGTGGTGCTGGTGTCCGGCACGAACGGCAAGACCACCACGACCCGCATGGTCGCCTCCATGCTCTCCGACATGGGGTTGCGCGTGTTCACGAACCCGACGGGTTCGAATTTCACGCGCGGCGTGGTTTCCTCGCTGCTTACTCAAGTGAGCGCCTTCGGGCATCTGCACGCGGATATCGCGGTGCTGGAGCTTGACGAAGCGTACGCTGTGCATTTCGTCCGGCAGGTCCGCCCCCGCTACGCGCTGCTGCTCAACGTGATGCGCGATCAGCTTGACCGCTTTGGCGAAATCGACAACACGGCCCGCCTGCTCGCCCACGTGGCGCGTGTGACCACCGGGACCGTGGTGCTCAACCGCGAGGATCCGCGTATCGCTCGGCTTGCCGGCGAGGTACAGCCGGGCGTGCAGGTGCGCTATTTCGGTCTGTCCCAGGCGTTGCGCAGCTATTTCCCGTCTGACGACGACATGCACAACACCGATATGCAGGCCGCTGAGGTACAAACTGCTGAAGTGCAGGCCGCCGCCGTACAAGCCGCGGGGGCACAGCCCACAGGCGCCGGCAGCAGCACGGCTACCGCCACCGCCACCTCTTCCGCCACTTACAACCCCGACCGCCTCAATGCCGACGTGACTCTCACTCACGTAGGCGACCACGAAGCCACGTACCGGATCGCCGATCACGACATCGCCACATCCGTGAAACTCGAAGGCGTCTACAACCTGTTCAACGCAGCCGCTGCCGCGACGGTCGTGCGCGCGGTCACCGCCGACACCCCGCAAGGCGTCGCTTCGGATGACGATCTGATCGCATCGCTGTCCCGCGTGACCCCTGCGTTCGGCCGCGGCGAGACCATCAGCGTCGGCGGCACGCCCGTCGAGCTACTGCTGGTCAAGAATCCGATGGGCTTCCGCCTGTCGCTTGCCTCGTTCCCGCCCGTCGGGCACGACACGATGATCATCATCAACGACGAATACGCCGACGGCCGCGATATGAGCTGGCTGTGGGATGTTGATTTCACCGGCCTGCGAGGCACTGGAGTAGCGGCGGTGTCCGGCACGCGCGCCTGGGATATGGCCCTGCGCCTCGAATACGACCAGGTGCCGGTCAGCCATGTCGATACCGACCTCGAACAGGCGGTCGCCGATTTCGTCGCCGCCGACCCGACCACGCCGAAACGCATCTATTGCACCTACACGGCGATGCTGCGCACGCGCGCGAAACTCTCGCATATCACCGATGTCGCGGACGCGGGCGTCGGCAGATGACCGCGCCAACGACGCCATCGCCATCATGCATGGACGCAATCAGCGAAATATGAAGGAGCTTGTCATGCCAGCAATGAACGAAGCAACCCGGAACCTTGCGGATACCGAGGCCGACACGCGTCCGGGCCGTCGCATTGACGTCGTGTCCCTGTACCCGAAGGATATGAACATCTACGGCGATTGGGGCAACGTGCTCACCGTCATGCGCCGGCTGTCGCTGTACGGCTACGACCCGGTTCTCCACGAATACAACCAGGGCGACCCGTGGCCGGAACATGTGGACCTGATTCTCGGCGGCGGCGGACAGGACAACGGGCAGAAGAAAATCACCGAAGACCTGTTCGCCCGCGCGGACACCCTGCGTGCGCTCGCCGCGGACGGCGTGCCGATGCTCATGATCTGCGGCCTGTACCAGCTGTTCGGAGAGTATTTCGAAACCGTGGACGGCACCAGGCTTGACGGCATTGGCATCCTCGGTGCGTACACCGTGGGCCGCGAACACCGCATGATCGGCAATCTGGTCGAGCACAGCGAGGAATTTGGCGACATCATCGGCTACGAAAACCATTCCGGGCAGACCTTCCTGACCGGCGGCACCAAGCCTCTGGGCCGCGTGGATGCCGACGGCACCGGCAACAACGGCACCGACCACACCGAGGGCGCGCGGTTCGGCAACGTGATCGGCACATACATGCACGGGTCGGTTCTGCCGAAGAACCCTCGTTTGGCGGACGGTTTGATTCGAATCGCCGCCGAACGGCGGTATGGCGCGTTTTCTCCTCAGCAGGACGAGCAGCAGTCCGCCGAGCTGCGCAGAATCGACGATTTCGCGCAGCATGCTCGGGTTGTGGCCGCATCCCGGCCCAGATAAACGACAGACGGGGATTGGCAGATGGAAGGCGGAAGCGCCTGTCGTCGTCATTCCAGGCCGGATTTTGCCTACGCGACGCGCGAATGGGAGTGTCATACCTCCCGCCCGTGACCTTCGTGGGGTAATGTTGGACGTACAAGGACTTGATACAAGGAGGTAATGATGGCTGACTTCAACTTCAACGACGGCCTGCTGCACAAGGTGTTCCTCGCAGGTGTCGGCGCTCTGGCGACTACGGTCGAAAAGAGCCAGGAAATCGTGGATGATCTCGTGAAGAAGGGCGAGATTACCGTTGAACAGGGCAAGGCGCTGAACGCCGAGCTCAAGCACAAGGCTGAGGAAGCGAAGGCCGAGGAAACCAAGCCCGCTTCCGACGAGAAGAAGGACTGACTCCGGTCGGTTGCCATGCCGCCGTCCGCCTTCGTCGCGTGCTATGACATGCGGCAGGGCCGATGGCGGCATGTGGCATGCCCGGCGTCAGGCAGTAGCATATGGCTGATATGGCAGACGATCAACACGAGGCATCGCGCGATGTCGCGAAGCAGGAATCCGGCGGGCCGGTAGCGCCTGAGCCGGAAGAGCACACGGAAACGCAGGGCGCGTCATTCCGGAGTGACGATGCGGCCGCTTCCGGCGCTGCTGCTTCTGGTGACGCCTCGCCTGACAATACGCCGCTCGCGCACGATGGTCCCCAGCAGGAGGCCTCGGGCGCCGCGCCCACATACGCCGGCGAAAAAATAGGCCTGTTCAGCGGCCGGAAGAACGATTTCTCCGAAAAATACCATCTCACCCGGCGCGGCAAACTCAAGCGTCTCGACCAGATCATCCGGATCGCCAACCAGTTCGACGCAATCCACGGACTCACGCCGGTCAAAATGCGTCTCATGTTCGAGGCGCTCGGCCCCACCTTCGTCAAAGTCGGGCAGATCCTGTCCATGCGTTCGGAGATTCTGCCGCAATCTTTCTGCGACGAACTCGCCAAACTGCGGGCCAACGCCGACCCGATGCCCTACCAGACCGTGCTGGACACCCTGTCCCACGAGTACGGCAAACCGGTCAAAGATATTTTCAAATCGATTGACTCGACTCCGCTCGGCTCGGCTTCACTCGCGCAAGTGCATCGCGCGACCCTCGTGACCGGGCAGGATGTGGCCGTCAAAGTCCAGCGTCCGGGCGTGCGTGAAACCATGGCGCAAGACGTGTCCATCATGCGCACCATCGCCAGGAGCGCCACGAAAATCATGCACAACGCGCAGGTCGTCGACTTCCAAGGCGTCGTCGAAGAACTGTGGGATACCTTCGAATCGGAGACGGACTTTCTGGTCGAGGCACGCAACTTGCAGGAATTCAAGCGGTTCTGCTCGCGATTCGCCTATATGGACTGCCCGAAACCATATATGGACCTGTGCACCGAACACGTGGTCGTCATGGATTATATCGACGGCATCTCGCTGTCGCATCCGGGCGCGCTTGTCGCCAAAGGCTACGATCTGAAGGAAATCGGCACCAAACTTGTCGATAATTACGCGACCCAGGTGCTGGACGAAGGGTTCTTCCATGCCGACCCGCATCCGGGCAATATCATCATCTCCGGCGGCAAGATCATCCTGATCGACTTGGGTATGACCGGCAGGCTCAACAAAAAGACCCGCACGGTGATGAAGGATATGATTTTCGCTGTCGCCAAGCAGGATTCACCGGCGCTTGCCGACGGGTTGCTGCGGTTCGCGACGACGGGCGCCGCGGTGGACAACTACCCGGAATTGCTTGCGGATCTTGATTTGATCGTCGAAGAATACGGCACGGTTGACCTCGATGAGCTGGATATCGCCAGTTTCATCACGTCACTCACCCAGCTCGCCCAACGGCACGGCATCGAGGTGCCAAGTTCGGTGACCACGGTCGGTCGGGCGTTGGTGACGCTGGAAGGGCTGCTGGACGAGTTCATTCCGGATGTCAATATGATCGAGATCATCTCCCAGCACATCGCCAACAGCAAGACAAACCTCGCCGAAATCGAGAATGAGGTCCAGACGCTCGGTATCGAGGGGCATAAGGCCTTGCACGGTGCGTTGCAGACGCTCGCCGAGATGAAAACCGCCTCGCGGATGCTCACTCGCGGCCAATTGCGTGCCAATATGCAGCTCGTCGGATTCGATGAGCCGTTCAAGCTGCTGAGCGATATGGTCAATCGTTTGACGATGGCGCTGATTGTGGTCGGGCTGTTCATCGGCTCGTCGATTGTGTATTACGCCGGCATGAAGCCGATTATCTTCGGTATCCCCGTGGTCGGGTTCATGGGGTATGTCATCGCGTTCATCTTGTCGGTATGGATTGTGTTCGACATCTATTTCAAAGGCCGCAAAAAGAAGCACTGAATCGAGCCGCCCGCCAGGCATCGCCACCCCGTGGCATCCCCAAACTGTCTACGCTAGGCGGGCGATCGGCGGCGGGGTTTCTCACGGTTTGTCGGATGGTTACGCTGCGTTCACCGGATTCCTCGATATTGGTTCGGCCGGTACGGTAGGCTCGAATAAGCATGTCCACGAGGAGGAAACATGTCCGGTAATAAGCAACTCACGCATCTGCTGTTCGGCGCCGCCGCCGCGGCCGGAGCTGCGGCATGGGCCATCGCGCCTCGCTCATTCAACGACAAGCGCAACAATTTCGTGCCAGTCGTGCCACACGTGTGGTACGCGCATCGCGGACTGCACGATGCCGGTTCGGGCCTGACGGAGCAGTACGCTGCGGAAAGCGGCGAATACGTGGCGTTGGCGCGCCGCATGGCCATGCAGGCGGGGTACGGCTCGCCAGTGGTCGAAGGTCCGATCGCGCCCGAGAATTCCTTGGCTTCGTTTGCGGCGGCGTGCGAGGCTGGGTATGGTATCGAGCTTGATTTGCAGCTGACCCGTGATGGCCAGGTCGTGGTCGTGCATGACGGAGACCTGCTGCGTGTGGCTGGCGACCCGCGCAGAATCGAAGACCTCACCTATGACGAATTGACGAGGATCCCGCTGTTCCCAGCCCCCGCGGCCCCCGGTGACGCCGCCGCAGAGCGGATTGATTTTGCCGGTGGGCAGCCGTCCACTCCGCAAACCGCGCCGGACGGCTACTACCAGCATGTCCCGCTGTTCGCGGATGTTCTGCGCGTGGTCAACGGCCGCGTACCGCTGATCGTGGAGTACAAGTTCGACGACAACTCCCTGTGGGGCGAGCGCGACGAAGCCCTGATGCAGCGTGGGGACGAGTTGCTGCGCCGCTATGACGGCCAGTATGTGATTGAGTCCTTCAACCCGGCGGCGGTGCAATGGTATCGGAAGCACCGTCCGGAGGTGTGCCGCGGTCAGCTTGCCGAGCCGCCGCAGCCGGGTCAGTCCGACTGGAAGGGCTGGCTCGCTGGCCTGCTCGGTTTCGATTGGATGAGTCGTCCTGATTTTGTGGCCTATGACTGGCAAGGCGGCGACCTTCCGCAGATGCGCGCCACCCGCGCGATGGGCGCGACCGCCGTGTCGTGGACGGTTCGCAGCCGCGCGGAGCTGAAAATCAGCGACCGGTGGTTCGACCGCCACATCTTTGAGGCCTTCGTCCCCGAACGCGCGTCCGACAAGGCGTAATCGCCGATTCATCATCGCTGCCGGCCGGAATGTCCCCGGCTGGAATGACCCCAGGCCCGAATGGACCGCAGTCGGAATGGACCGCAGGAAACGAGAAGCCGGAAACCCTTGCAATAGCGAGGATTCCCGGCTTTCTTAGGTTTCGTGAGCGGTTGTGCCACTACACTGTCTAGTCGATGACGCCGTACAGACGGTCGCCGGCATCGCCGAGACCCGGCACGATATATGCCTTGTCGTTGAGCTTCTCGTCGACAGCGCAGACGACGACCTTGAACGCGATGCTCGGGTCGATCTGCTCCTGCACAAACTTCAGGCCTTCGGGCGCCGCGATGATGTTGATCGCGGTGATGTCCTTGGCTCCGCGTTCGGCCAGATAGTGGGTTGCAGCGACCAGCGTGCCGCCGGTGGCGAGCATCGGGTCGATCAGGAAGCACTGGCGTCCGGTCAGATCTTCCGGCAGGCGGTTTGCGTAGGTAATCTGCTTGGTCGGATTGTCTTCGTCGCGCTTCATGCCGAGGAAGCCGACTTCTGCGGACGGAATCATCTTGGTCATGCCGTCGAGCATGCCGAGGCCTGCGCGCAGTACCGGTACGATAATCGGGCGCGGTTCGGCGATGTGCTTGCCAATCATCGGGGCGACCGGGGTTTCGATGGGCTTGTCGACCACGTCAAGGTTGCGCGTCGCTTCGTAGGCTTCGAGCATGACGAGTTCGGAGATGAGTTCGCGGAAGGTGCTGGACGGCGTGTTTTTGTCACGCAGCACAGTGAGCTTGTGTTCCACCAGCGGGTGGTTGAGTACATGCAATTCCATGCTTCCCAGATTACCGCCATCTGCGTGATCGGGCGAGCCGGTCCGACGGCGTGGCGAATGACGACGATGCGGACCTGAGGTGACGCGCTATTCGGCGGCCGCCGCAAAGAAGGGAAAACGAAAGAAATGCGCCGGACCGTGAAAGCGCCTGTCGGCGCAAACGCCGCTCGCAGCGGCAACAAATGGAGCCCGGGGCTTAAGCACGGCTCGGCGCACAGCCCAGTATATCGGTATCCGGAGGTTTTCTGTCACGGCGTGGCGTGCGCATTCGTGCGCATTCGTGCAGATGCAGGTTCCGCCGCACAGGCTGAATCGTTGTGCTACTCCAACCGCCCTCGACGCCACAGGTGCGCGCCCTCATGGAAGTCGCGCGACGTGGTCAGCAGATTCGCCGCGGTGTGCATGAGCCGTGCGGCGCGGGTCTGCGCGTCGTGCGACGCCTCTTGTGCTCCTTGCGTCCCGCTGTGTGCCGCTGCATCCTTCTGCGCCGCGGTGATCCGGTGCGCTTGAACACGCAACCCATTGGCGATGACATCGGTGAACGCGCTCGCCCGGCCCAACGCCACAGCGAAATCACCGGTGAACGCACCTGACAGAATGGAATCCGCGGTCCGGACGATATCCTCGGCATCCGGCGTCTCATCGACCCCCACAATGGCGGAAGCCGTGGTTGCCACCGGTTCGCCGAGCCGCCACAATCGCGCTATCTGCTCACGATTGCGTTGCATCCATGTGCGCAGCAGATACAGGCGCCACAGAATACCTGGCAGGGAATCTGGCTCCGCATTGCTCCACAGCTGCGCTATGATATCCACGCCTTCTGTGTCCACAAGCGTGATGACACGCCGCACAATCTGCGGATCTTCGGTGTGGTGCACGCGGTCAAGCAGCGCCGCCGCCGAAGCGTGGCTCATCTCGCTGATGACCTCCGGGTCGAGACCGCCCCCCAGATGGTCCAAAATCGCCGGGTCGAGCTGCGCCGGACGGGCTGGCCGCGCCGAGCCTGACAGTGAAGCGAGGAACCCCGATCTGCTGGATTGGATTGATCCGGAACTGGAGGAGTCAGTAGACAAGTGGGCTCACTTTCTGAATATCGATGATTTTCGGGCCGTCGCCCGTTTCGATGATAGCCAAGGCAATCGCGTTGCCGGTGGGCATATACGGCGATTTCGCGATGAGCCGTTTCGCCAAAGCCTCGGACGCGCACATCCCGCGCAGATGAGTGAACATGCCGCCGATGACCGGGCGGTGCATACAGATGGCTGTGTCCATGCCGGTGTCCAGCATTCGGTCGATTTCCTTACGGAACCGCTGCCATGCCGCATCAGGGTTCTCGGCGAACGCATCCTCGGTCAGCTCGTCCGCCGTGTCAACGGTCAGGCCGGTCTGCCAGGAGAAAATCTCGATGGTCTGCATGCATCTCAGCCACGGTGAGCTGACCAGACGGTCAGGGCTGTAGCACGCCAGCTCGCGGTTCAACGCGAATGCAGCCGCGGCTCCACGCGGGGTGATCGGGCGGTCGCCATCCAGCCCTTTCCACTGTTTGCGCGCCTCTGCTTTGCCGTGCCTGACGATCAGCAACGTGCGGCTTTGCGCTGCGCCGGCTTTGACTAGAGCCACGAACTTGTCGAGAATCGTGCGGTCGAGGATATGGGTCAGCAGTTTGCGCGCGCGGGATACCGGCACCCACACCACCGTGTCGATTTCGTCCTTGTCCGAAGGCAGGACCGGGCCAAGCGCTGTGTGACGGCGCTTTTCGGCTTCTTCAGTGATTGGCGTCGCCATCCAAAACACGACATGTTTCTGGTCGACGGTTTTGTTTTTCACGCGACGCTTGCGTCGGCCCTCATCCGCCAGCGGGTACTCGATGTCCCCGATCAGCGCCCCCAATTCCACGGCGACGCCGGATTCCTCGCCCATTTCGCGTACCGCCGCGTGCCGGTGGGTTTCGTTGTTCTCCAGTTTGCCTTTCGGCCAGCTCCAGTCATCGTATTTTGGCCGATGTACGACGCATACTTCGATGGCGTCGAGCGCTGATGCGGGATTCGACCCGACGGGCAGCCTTCCGTCATCGGAGAACTTCATCACGCCCGATGCGGCTTGTTGCGGGCGGTAGATGATACCTCCCGCGGCTTCGACGATTCTTGGCATACTGATTCCTTTCCCCTTGACTATCAACGATACCGTTCGTGAACGCTTGGATTCGCACGGGTTGTTTGCGCGCGGCGCGGATACGACTGCGAAAGCGGCTGCTGATGCAGCTACTGATGCGGTCGTGACGGCGAAACCCGCGCGAACAGGGCCCGGACATGAATGATGGCGGCCGAGCGGTTGCAGTCGGTCGCCATCATCGTCGTGGCAATCGCAAGGGTGTCGTACGCGGCGAATCCCTCGCATCCCGTTTCCTGATTTCCTGCGGTTTTACGCCGGGTGGGCTCAGTGAGCGAGCGTGTTGGTTCCCGGCTTGCGCTGATGCTTGTGAATCAGGTATTCCTGACAATCGACCAGCGGCCGGCCTTCCTCATCGCGCGAATGCAGCACATAAGCGCCGTCCGGCTGCATATGCCACGAAATGGTGGAGTCGGCCATCTGCAAATCGACGTAATGGATGAGCTCCTCCACCTGCTCCGGCGCGGTGATGCGTACAAGCGCCTCCACACGACGGTCGAGGTTGCGATGCATGAGGTCGGCGGAGCCGATCCACACCTCAGGGCCGGAAATCGGGCCTTCGCCGATCTGCGGGCCGTCGGAGTTTGCGAAGGCGTAGATGCGGCTGTGCTCGAGGAAGCGGCCAAGGATCGAACGCACGCGGATGTTCTCGCTCAGGCCGGGAACGCCGGGCTTGAGCGCGCAAATGCCGCGCTCGACGATATCAATCTTCACACCCGCCTGGCTTGCGCGGTACAGCGCGTCGATGGTCTTCTCATCGACGATCGAGTTGACCTTGATCTTGATCCATGCCTCCTTGCCGGCGCGGGCGGCGTCCTCCTCGCGGCGGATGCGCTGGATCAGGCCGGTGCGTACGGTACGCGGGGCGACCAGAAGACGGTGGAAGCTGGACTTCGGCGCGTAACCGGACAGCTGATTGAACAGGCGGGTCAGATCCTGGCCGACCACCGGGTCGCAGGTCAGCAGGCCGAGGTCGGTGTACAGACGGGCGGTCTTCGGGTTGTAATTACCGGTGCCCACGTGGCAGTAGCGGCGCAGGCCATCGGCTTCCTGACGGACCACGAGCGAGAGCTTGCAGTGCGTCTTGAGCCCAACGATGCCGTAGACCACGTGCACGCCCGCGCGTTCGAGCTTGCGGGCCCACATAATGTTCGCGTCCTCATCGAACCGCGCCTTGATCTCGACGAGCGCAAGGACCTGCTTGCCGGCGTGCGCAGCGTCAATCAGCGCATCGATGATCGGCGAATTGCTGGACGTGCGGTACAGCGTTTGCTTGATGGCGAGCACCTTCGGGTCGGCGGCCGCCTGGGCGAGGAACGCCTGCACGGAAGTCGAGAAGGAATCGTAGGGATGGTGCAGCAGGATGTCGCGCTCGCGGATGGCGGCGAAAATGTCCTGCGCATGGCTGGATTCGACTTCCGCAATCTGCCGGTTGGTGATCGGGATGAACGGGCGGTACTTGAGATCCGGGCGGTCGATGGCCTGCAGCTCGAACAGAACCGTCATGTCCAGCGGGGTGGGAAGACGGTAGACCTCGTCGGCGCTGACGCGCAGCTGGTCGGCGAGCAACTGGGAGAGGAACGGGCTTGTCGCGTCGGAGATCTCGAGGCGGATCGGAGGTCCAAAGCGGCGGCGCAGCAGTTCTTTCTCCATCGCGTTGAGCAGGTTTTCGGCGTCGTCTTCCTCGACGTCGATATCCTCGTTTCGGGTGACGCGGAAGGATCGCGCCTCCTTGATAATCATGCCGGGGAACAGGGATTCCAGATGGGCGATGATTAGGTTCTCCATCGTGATGAAGCCGTAGCGTTCCTCGCGGCTCTCCTCATCGGTCAGATCATCGACCGGGACCAGACGGTTGAGGTTGCCCGGAATCTTCACGCGGGCGAAATGAGTCTTGCCGCTGGTCGGATTCTCGACGAGCACCGCGAGATTCAGCGAGTTGCCGGAAATGTAGGGGAACGGGTGCGCGGGGTCCACGGCGAGCGGGGTGAGCACGGGGAACACCTGCTGGCGGTAGTAGCGTGACAGGCGCTCCTGTTCGGCGGTGGTGAGCTTGTCCCAGCTCAGCAGGACGATATGCTGATCGGCGAGTGCCGGCAGGATATGGTCGATGATGTAGTGCGCGTGCTCGTCTTGCAGGCGGTGGGCCTGTTCGCTGATGGCGCGGAACTGCTGGCGCGGGCTCAGGCCGCTCGGCGAGGTGACAGCGATGCCGGTGTCGATGCGGCGCTTGAGGCCGGCCACGCGGACCATGAAGAACTCGTCGAGGTTGGAGGCGAAGATCGCGCCGAAATTGGCGCGTTCGAGCAGCGGAACATCTTCGTTCTCGGCGAGCTCGAGGACGCGCTTGTTGAACTTCAGCCAGCTGAGTTCGCGGTCGAAGAACCGATCGGGCGGCAGCGGCTGCTCGCCTTCCTGGGTCTCCCGCTTGTCGTTCTTGTCTGTCTCGGCGATGTGCTCAGCTATCTGGCTGCGCAGAATCGCCTTCGAGGGTGCGTCAAAAATTTGTGCCATACCACCACTCTAGGCGCTTGGCTGGGAGTTGTCGCGGCAAAGTCAGGAAAATTTAGCCGGTGTTTACATTTCGGCGTGTTGCGGGTGGGGTGGGTGCGGTGGTTGCTGGGGTGCGATGGGTTGCGGGTGGGGTTGGTTGGCTGGATGGTACCCGGTTGTGGTGCGACCGGCGGGTCGCATGGCGGGGTGTCGTGTGGGGTGTTCTGGGACTTGGCGGTCGGTATCGGCCTGTGGCACAACAGATGATTGCAGGACTGAGTGGTATCCGGCGACTTGAATGCGCTGTGTGATCATATCTGTCGGTCTGCGAATGTCATGGCATGCATGACTTGGAGGTTCCGGTGCGTTTGAGCGTCAGTGCGCTTGGTTTCGGTGCACGATGTATGTCTCCGCATACGCGAGATTGCCGATATCCCCGATCTGTCGGCAAGGAATCGAGTGACGGATAGCTCGGCGGTCGGCAGAGCATGCCGTCCCGCGCCTCGCTGTTGCCGCTGGGTTCCAAGGACATCAATGGCGTGGTGGAATGTGTGTTCTGGTACTGATTTGTGCGGAAATGGTTGGTTGGGGGACGGGCTGCCGGACCGGTGCGACCGGCGTGTCTTTCGGTGCGCACATAATCGCACATGCGAACCGGTTCGATGCGCACACGAATCCGCAAGATTGCCGCGTCTGGATGTGCCGTCGAACACTTGCGCAAATAAATGAACAATTCCGCCGCAAACGACGATATCGAGTTGCGGTCGGCGAGAATCGGGGCATAATAACAAGTACAAGGAAAACTTAAGAGAGCAGAAGCCCACAGTAGTGTATAGCCACGAAAGGTTGTTACGTTGGACGGGCATTGGAAAGACTTACCGTTACAACGATGGTGTTGTGAAGAGATTCTGCTCATTAAGCCTTGTACGGAAGGCCCGCTTCGGCGGGCCTTCTCGTTTGTCCGGGGCCTTGTTCGATCGTATTCCCCAAGCAATAGGCCAGTGTGCGTTCAGTGGTCCGGTGGCTGGGCGGTGCGTGTGCCTGCTGCAGTCCTTTTCCCAAACTGGTTACGCTGGGAGGGTCGTTAGCGTAACCAGTTTGGGTAGTTGTCCGGAATCGGGTGTGAGGGGTTGTCCTGCCAGGCGTGTCGCGGTTTCGAGTCCTCATGCCGTCACTTTCGAGCGCGGCCAGAATGTGTGTCCGGAATCAGCGTGGACCCGTTGCGGTGCAAGGCATACGGGCGGCTCGAATGTGCCAGATTGGCGGGATGAACACTCCACGATGCCCCAAATGCCACGGCACCTCCGACTGACCCGCCACCGGATACACATTTTGTCCTATAACCCTCAGGAGCGGTCTTGATACACCGCGATACCATGCGCTCAGAGTGGGTATCTGCGGTATCCGTAGTACTTGCCCGACCGTATCTTGCGTACCTGTGTTCATCGGCGCCCGAGACCCGAAGTAGCGTCGTTGAAATTCCGCGGGTCGTACTCGCGGTATCGAACCTATCCGCACGCAGATAACGCAGATGCAATCCGCGAGGTACTACAGTCAGTTGAGATACACGTTGCCAGGCACCATCAAGTACCGCAAATACGCAAGATACCGACGTCAAACCACCAGTGCGGACCGCAGATGATTGCAAACACTCCCGTCCACAGCCTGACTCCGCCACCCGCCAACACGGGCGGGGCATTATCACTTGCGGTCCGTCCCGATTCGCGATACCAAGTGACCCTGAGACGCGCGAAACCATCGGCATCACGTGAGGGACAATCGCCCGCACACCAGCCAGAAACCCAGCCACACCGCGGGAATCATCTTTCGACCACATTCCCGGTTTGAAGTGGCGCTCGAGCGCCCATACCGTGTTCGATTGGATGGTATGACATCACATACATCGCATATGACACATATAACACACATGAATACGCACCAATCTGAGCAGGTCGCCCGCCCCAACGCGGCGGCAAACGTCCCCTACCGGTCCGGGGCTGATTCGTTCGGCGTTCCATGCCCGTCGCCGGTGTATCGCGCGCCGAATGCGGCGATTGTACTGTCGGCGAGCGGCGGATTGGGCACGAGCACCTTCGCGGCGCTGCTCGCGCAAACACTGCACGGTCTATACGACGACAGGGACTTCGCCTTGGTGGATGCTGACCTGTCCGGCGGCGGATTGGATGTCCTGCTTGGCGTGGAAAGCGAGCTTGGCGTCCTGCTCAATGCCGTCACGGCTCCGTTGGGCGAGGTGGACGGCGCTGCCTTGCGTCGTCGGCTTACCACGTGGGATGGCGTTGACGTGCTGTCCAGCCGCCCGTGGATTTGCCCGATGCCGCAGGATTGGGAGATCGCTGTGACGGTCTGCGCACTGGCCGAGATATACGACATGGTGGTTGTCGATGCGGGGCGTGCCGGGTATTCGCCTGGTGAGGCGATTCCGTTGCCGCTCAAAGGCTCCGCGATGATTCTGCTAGTTGAATTGTCCGTTCTCGGCACGGTCCGCGCGCAGGCGTGCATCGAGGCACTGACCGGCCGGGGCAGTCGACGGTCATCCGATCACCGCGCCATGCTCGCCAATCGTACCGCTTCGGGAACAGTCACAGAGGATGATATCGCGCTGGTCGGGGTTCTGCCGCCGACCGCCCGTGCATCCGCCCGTGGTGTGATTGGCGTTGATGAGGCGGCGGAATACTTGGGCATCGACGTGCTGTGCAGCATCCAGCCCGATGCGCGGTTGTGTGCGGAGATACTTGAGGGGACCGGCTTGCTCAAGCCGAACCGGGCGAATGCGAAAGCATTGCGCACTGTGGCATCGTGGCTTGATGCTAGGCGGGCGGGGTCGGTAAGGCCGGCGGGGAGTGGGGAGCGGCGATGACTGCGATGAATGCAACGGTGCCGCTAGCGTCAGAGTCAGTCTCGCCGTTTGTGTCAGTGCAAGCGCCAGTCTCACAGCCAGTGCCAGTACCAACATCAGCCCCGCTGACAGCAACAACACCAACGGCCACACCAGAGGCCACCACACTGACTCCGCCGCCAGTAAGCGCGCCGGCTCAATTCGTCGCAACGAGGACATCGCATGAATCGTGATGATCCCCGGAACAACGCAAGCGCCAAAGTTGCAAGCCCGGCCAGCCCAGCCAGTCGAACAAACTCAGCAAACCCAGCAAACCCGGGAATCCCCGCACCCGCAGCGCCGCGCAGAGCATTGTCCATCGCGTTCGGCCCGTTGCAATGGCTAGCTCAGGACACTCAGGTCACTGATATCGCGGTGACCTGCGACGGCGGGGTCTGGGCCGATCGTGGGGCAGGCATGCTTCCGTGCCGCATCGCCGTGCCGTTCCGCTCGCCGCAGGTCGTTCGCGATTACGCCGTGCGGCTGTGCGCACAGATGGGTCGTCGTCTTGATGACGCCTGTCCGATTGCAGACGCGTCAACAGCTGACGGAATCCGCGTCCACGCGGTCATCGCGCCGATTGTGCCACAAGGCGCCTCGATTTCGATCCGTCTGCCGGGAAGCCTGCCGCCAACATTGGAATCGTTGTGTGCCTCCGGCATGTTCCCGCCGGCATGGTTTGCCCTGCTGGACGGCTTGGTCCGCGGCCGTGCCACGATACTCATCACCGGCGGCACAGGCGCTGGGAAAACCACGCTGCTCAAGGCGTTGCTCGGTCGTTGCGAAATCGGCGAGCGTATCGTCAGCGTCGAGGAAGTCCGCGAGCTTGGCGAATTGGCGGCGGTTTCCGGCGGCAATCATGTGTCGCTGGTTGCACGGGAGGCGAATGTCGAGGGCGCTGGGGCGGTGGGCTTGCCTGAGCTGGTGAAGGCGACGTTACGGATGCGTCCCGACCGTGTGGTGTTGGGTGAATGCCGCGGCGAGGAGATCGCTGATTTGTTGCGTGCGTTCAACTCCGGGCATCGTGGCGGTGCCACGACCTTGCATGCCGATGGCGTGGAGCGTGTGCCTGCACGGTTGATATCGTTGGGGTTGCTGGCGGGTCTTGACGCTCGGGCTTTGGGTATGCTCGCACAGGACGCGTTTGATGCGGTAATCCATGTGGAGCGTACGTCGGTCGGGCGGCATATCGCGCAGGTGGGCACCCTTGCGGTGGTTCACGGCGCTTTGGTCGGGGTGCCGTTGTTGGCATGGGATGGTGTCGGCCGGCCGCTCGCGATTGAGGGATGGCAGGATTTCGCGGCACGCTGGCTTGCGTCGGCGGCGACATCGTGGCAGGGCCATTCGCTGAAGGTGGTGGAAGCATAATGATTCTGTGGCCGTTGATTGCCGCAATCTGCTGTGCGGCGTTGCTGATGTTGCCGGTGTGGGATGGCGTGTCGTGCCGAGGGCGGTTGCGCGATGCCGCTGATGGTCGGGCAGTGGAGCAGCCTGCCGCCGCGGGATTGGATGCGGCGCTGGCGATGTTGACTGCCGGGGTGCGTGCGGGAGGCACGTTGGAGGACTCGCTTTCCAGACTTTCCGGGCAGCAATCGGGACAATCGAGCCAATTGTCAGGCCAGTCAGATCAGTCAGGTCAATCCAGCCGATTATCTGGCCTATCGGGGCACGCCGTGGACCGGTTTGCGGTGATTCGAGCGCTCGCTGCCCACGCTCGGGACGGCGAGTCGGCGTATCTTGAGCGGATTGCGGCGGAAGTGTGTGCCGTCGCGCAGCTGAGCGGTCGCTTGGGTTGCGAACTGGGGTCCTGCCTGGAAGCGGTAGGCGCTTCGTTCCGCCGCTCGGTGGGCCGTGACCAGCTGGTCGCCCAAGCGAGTGCGATGCCGAAGGCAACAGTGAAGCTGCTGCTCGTTTTGCCGTTCGGCACCTGGGGGTTCGGCGCCCTGCTTGGCGCGCATCCGTTGCAGACTCTGCTCGGTTCGCCTGTCGGTGTGGCGTGCCTGTGTCTGGGATTGTCCGGGTATGCGGCTGGTGCCGTGTGGGTGCGTTCCATGGTGCGTTCGGCTTTACAAGAAGCGTAACCGGGCTGCAGGGATGGAAGGGGAGTTGATGGGTGTGCAGGCTGCTGTGGCGTTTGCGGTGTTGGCCTCGTGTTGCGTGTCATTGTTGTTGATGCTGCGTAGGTCGGGACCGTGCATGATTGGCCGGATTGATGCGGCTCGCCGGCTTGCGGATGAGGGGCTACGCCCGAGCGATGCGCTTGTGGTGCAGATGCTTGCGGTCGCGTTGCGTAAGGGCGCATCGGTTCCATGCGCGTTGGACGCGGTGGGCGAGGTGACCGGAGGATTGACCGGGGACGCGCTGTGTACGGTCTCGCGACGGTTGTACCGGGGTACGTCGTGGGATGATGCGTGGCGGATCGGGGACGATGCCGGCATTTCGGTGTGTCGGCTGATTCGTGAGGGTTTGCGTGATTCGTGGGAGCATGGGTCTTCCCCGGTGCGCGGATTGGAATTGGCAGTGCAACGCGCCGACCGTGACGCCCGCCATGCCATTGAGCAGGGGGCGGCGGGGTTGTCGGTGCGGATTCTATTGCCGATGGCGTTGTGTTTTCTGCCGGCGTTCGTTGTGATTGGCGTGGTGCCGACCGCGATGTCGCTGATAGGAGGCTGAGCGGGTCGTTTGTTGTTTCGATGGCGCGTTTCGCCTGGCGACTTGACGGAACCCGCCTGGAACCGACCGGAATCAGGGCGGAATCAGTGCGGATGACATGGACGGATGACATGGACAGGGATGTGGATAAGTCAATGTGGATAAGTCGATGTGGATAACAGTCGTCTTTCGACCACATTGCCCGTTCGAGCTTCCCTCGAGAGGTCCCGGTCGGGCACACTGGGGATACCGCCAAGGCAGGCGGTGCCCGAAGCCTCGGGCCATATCAGAAAGGAACAACCATGACCGGCATTCACCAACCCCTGATGCAAGGGAAAACAGGATTCATCACAGCCATGCGGAGCGCTCCGATAACGGCGGCGCGCAAAGCCAAAGAACGTGCGTGCATGATTGACGCGAAAATCCGCCTGATGGCCGTCGAACCGCAGAAAGGTGCGGCGACCGCGGAATACGCGATGGTTCTCGTTGCTGCCTGCGGTTTCGCCGCTGTGCTGTTCGCGGTCATCAAATCGGATATCGTGAAGAATCTCGTGCTCGCTCTGATCAAGGGTGCTATGGAGTTGAAGAAGGGCTGAAATGGGATACGCATGTGAACGGCCCCGCATGAGGGCAGCCGGAAGCCACGGCGCCGTGCAGGGGATGAACGGCGCATCGGGCGCTCGCAGAAATGCCGATGGGGGATTCGGCATGTCGGCGGCATGGCCCACTCGGTTGGCGGGGGAACAGTGGCCGGGGGAATCCGGCGCCGCGCGGGGCCGTTCTCATGCCCCTGAACAAAATGGGCAGCGGGGTGCCATCACCGCGGAATTCGCGATGGTGCTTCCCGTCGCGGCGGTGCTCATGGCGATGTTGCTTTCGCTGACGCATGTGGTGACCACGTCGATGGCGTGTCAGGACGCGGCATCTTCAGCTGTTCGCGAAGTGGTGGTCGCCCGGGTGCCTGCGCACGGCGAACAGGCGCGGAACCTTGCATCGACGGCTGTTGCCGCGGTCGCGGGGAAAGACGCTACGGCCACGATCTCGGAGGATGGGGGACTGGTCACTGTGCACACGCAGTGCCCGGTTGTGTCCGGGATGAGCAGCGTCTTGCCGGCATCGGTGCATGGGTCTGCGAGCGGAGCGTCCTCGTGACCGGTGTTCGCCGCCATACAACCTGTGAGTCCCATGAGCCCCATGAATCCCGCGAATCCCGCGAATCCTCTCCATCCCGCGAACAGGGGTCGGCGGTGGTGCTCATGGTGATGATCATATCCGTCGCATGCGTAGCGGCGCTTGCCGCCGCCGGCGTCGGCCATGCGAGAATCACCGGCAATCGTGTCAGATCGTGGGCTGATGATGCTGCGGTGTCCGCCGCAGTGGCGTTGAGTGAAGGCCATCGCGACCCATGCGCGGTGGCAGGGCGTGTCGTTCGCGCCGATGGGGCTGGTGTCGCGGCTTGCACAGTTGATGGCGAGGACGTC
Organism: Bifidobacterium thermacidophilum subsp. thermacidophilum DSM 15837; assembly: GCF_000426425.1. Classification (NCBI taxonomy): domain Bacteria; kingdom Bacillati; phylum Actinomycetota; class Actinomycetes; order Bifidobacteriales; family Bifidobacteriaceae; genus Bifidobacterium; species Bifidobacterium thermacidophilum. The sequence continues at coordinate 30,515 of NZ_AUFI01000007.1, read as the reverse complement.
ACGGTGAGCGTGCGCTACGAATACCGGCAGGGTTTCGGCATGGTGATTATGAAAACCTCTCGCGCCGGACCCGTGGCCTGTGGCTGAGGCGGTGTGGCGTGTTCTGCCGCAACGCTAGATTGGTGAAAGGGACACTGGTGGTCGCGGTGCGGTAGCCTGCGCCGCGTATGCTTGTAGGGCACGTTTGCGGCCTATGAAGGAGTTGGACATGGCGTTGGCATTGTATCGACGGTATCGTCCCGATACGTTCGACGGGGTCATCGGACAGGATCAGGTGACCGTACCGCTCAGCCGGGCGCTTGACCAGAACAGGCTCACCCATGCGTACCTGTTCTCCGGGCCGCGCGGTTGCGGCAAAACTAGTTCCGCGCGTATTCTCGCGCGATGCGTCAACTGCGCGAAAGGCCCCACGTCTCATCCGTGCGGTGAATGCCCGAGCTGCAAGGATCTCGCCACAGGAGGCCCGGGATCCATCGATGTCGTGGAAATCGACGCCGCAAGCCACAACGGTGTCGATGATGCCCGCGAACTGCGTGAACGCGCAGGCTTCGCGCCCGCTCGCGACCGGTACAAGATCTTTATCCTCGACGAAGCGCATATGGTCACCCAGCAGGGGTTCAACGCGCTGCTCAAAATCGTTGAGGAACCGCCGGAACATGTCATGTTCATCTTCGCCACGACGGAACCGGACAAGGTGATCGGCACGATTCGCTCCCGCACCCACCATTACCCGTTCCGCTTGGTCCCGCCCGAAATCATGGGCCCGTACCTCGAGGGAATCTGTGAGAAAGAGCAGATCAAGCCGGAGCCAGGCGTGCTCAAGCTCGCCATGCGCGCGGGCGGCGGCTCCGTACGTGACACCCTGTCGGTGCTCGACCAGCTGATGGTGGGTTCCGAGCATGGCGTCATTTCCCATGATTCGGCGGTTGCACTGCTCGGATTTACCCCGGATTCTCTGATCGGAGAGGCGATCGACGCGATTATCGACCGCAACGGTGAACAGCTGTATGGGGTCGTGCAGAAGGTTGTGGTCGGCGGATTCGATCCACGACGTTTCGTGGAAGATCTGCTGGCGCGTGTGCGCGACCTTCTGGTGCTCACTCTGGGCGGAGACCGTGCCGAAAGTGTGCTCAGCGACGATGCGGCAGTTGAGGATATCGCCGATTTGCACCGGCAGGCGTCCGCCCTGGGATTGCGCTCGCTGACATCCATTGCCGACACGATTAACGACACGCTCGGCACGATGAGCGGTGCCACGTCGCCCCGTATGCGCCTGGAACTGCTGGTCGCCCGCCTGCTGGCAGGCCGTGAGGAAAGCGTATTCGGTCCGTCAGCCACGTCTTCGGCGAATATGACGGCCCAATCCGGTGCCCCGGTTCAGCAGCGCGCCGGCAATCCTCCGATGCACAGCGGTTTCATCGATTCGACCCGCAACAAGCGTAAGGGACAAGCCCAGACTGCCGCGTCAGGCAACACTGCCGCGCAACCGGCAAGCAATGCAGACACTCAGGCGGCAGCACGCCAGCAGGCCCCTGCCGCGCCATTGCCGGACCATGCTGTGACAGGCGTGCGGACGACGGAAACACAGACATCCGGTACATCCAGTACGCAAGCCGACGGCGTGCAGGCGTCTGCTGCACCCGCCACACAGCAGGCCGGTGCACCCGCAATGCCGCCGACCGCTGGAAGCAATCAGGTCCTGCGCACTGACGGCGCGACCCCACCCGCCATGCCTGAACCGCAGGACGCCCGCAGCGTCGAGGAACGTTGGCAGGCCGTTCTGACCAAGTTGCCGTCGGATATCCGCGAATACGTTGACCAACAGCGGGTGCCGTCCGTCCGGCTCATCGCCGGTCCCGCCGGGAAATCCAAGCTCCTCATGACTTTCGCCAAGCCCATCGACCAGCACGCCTTCGCGCTTGCAGTGTCGTCAGATGAAGCGTATGACGGCAAGAAAGCGGCTGTCGTGGTGCAGGACATCGTCAAGGAAATCTTCGGCGATGGCGCGCGCATTTCGCCTACGCCGACCGCAGCGAACGGGGAAACTGTCGAATCCATCAGACGCATGTCGCCCGAGCAGGTCAGCCAGGTCAAACGTGAAATTGCGCTCGCGAAAGCGAAACAAAGCGCAGCCACCCTTGCCGCGGTGACTGTCGGTATCCATGCCGGTCCGTCTGGCAAGGAGGCGAAGACTCCGGGGCAGTCCGGCGATGACACGCAGGACGCCGACGACCCCGGTCACCGAGGGCGGGGGAGTGTTCAGGCGGCGGCCGTTGCAGCACCGACGGCTACGATGACGCCGCCCGCGATGACGTCCGCCGCACCTGTCCCTTCCATGATTCCGGCGGGTTCTGGGCCAATTGCGTCCGTCGATGCGGCGTTCGCCGAGGATGACCCGTGGATGCAGCCATTGCCGGTGCATAAACCGACAGGAAGCAACGGTTCGGTGTCGTCTGTCGGTGGCGGATTCCCGTCAAACCTGGTCGACCAGAGCGGCAGGAATGGCCAGAGCACCGCGCAGCCGCATCACGGCAAGCAGGTGGCGGTGCCGGACATCAGCGATGGCATCGATCCGTGGGCGAAGCCGGCCACGCCTGCGACACATGCCGCTTCAACCGCTCCAGCCGTGCCGAACGTATCCGCAACGCATTCCGGACAAGCTGCGCCGACAGTACGACTTGCCGCGGGTAACCCGGCATCGCCGTCCGCCGCACGATCAGGCTCGGCAACCCGGGGCAATCCCCGGACGCCGGTGCGTCAGGGCGAAGGCGATGTATGGGGTTCCATGCCGGCAGCAGGAGCACAGACCGCGGAACCACAGGATTATCCGGAACCGGTGGAGCTTCAGGACGACCCTTGGGCCCGGCAGCCGGGCGACCTCGGTGCACACAACCCGCAGCCGTACTCCGGTGCGTCGGGCGGCCCGCAAGTTCCCCCGGAGGAAGACGAGTACTCGCTTAACGACGAATCGCTCGGAACTGCCACAGCACTCAGCGTCGAAGAGCTCAAAGAACTCTTCGAAGTGAAAACGGTCGAGCAATTCGCCCCCGACGACCCGAAGAACCCGAAGAACCTTCAGCCGCCGAACCGTCACAACGACATGGACGCTTCGTCCCAGAAATAACAGGCGGATAGCATGCAGAACCCCGCAATCGCCTGACCGGCGTATATCGCCGGGGTTTGGTGGGGCACCCGCTCAATCGGCAGATTTATCGTAAAAGGAGCCCAACAATGGCATTGGCATATGACGGCGCAATCCAACGCCTGATTGACGCATTCGCCAAACTCCCCGGCATCGGCCCCAAAGGCGCACAACGCATCGCTTTTTATCTGCTGTCCGCCAACGACGACGAGGTGCGCAACCTGGTCGAGGCGATCACCGACGTCAAAGAAAAAGTGCGATTCTGCGACGTGTGCGGCAACGTGTGCGAGACCAGCCCCTGCCCGATCTGCTCCGACCCCAGGCGAGACCAGTCTATGATCTGCGTGGTCGAAGAGCCCAAGGACGTGATGAGCATCGAACGCACCCGCGAATACCACGGCCTCTACCACGTGCTCGGCGGCGCCATCAACCCGATGGCCAACGTCGGCCCGGCGGACCTCAACATCCCCAAACTGCTCGAGCGCCTGCAAAACCCGGACATCAAGGAGATTATCCTCGCCCTCGACCCGAATATCGAGGGGGAGGCGACCACCAGCTACCTCAGCCGTCTGCTGGCGCCGCTCGGCATCAAAGTCACCCGGCTCGCCAGCGGCCTGCCCGTCGGCAGCGACCTTGAATACGCGGACGAAATCACCCTCGGCCGGGCACTCGCCGGCAGACGTGAGGCATAACGCGTAAAAACCTTGCCATCATGCCGTTCCGTATGCTGGTCACCGGCTATTCTGCCGGATTGTGCGACTCGTATAATCGTCTCACTTGCGTACAATACGGGCGCAGGACATTCCTTTAGAGAAGATAGGACAATCGTGGCTCTTATCGTGCAGAAGTACGGCGGCTCCTCGGTCGCCGATACTGACTCGATCAAGCGTGTTGCCAAGCGCATCATCGAAACGAAAAACGCTGGCAACGACGTCGCTGTAGTGGTTTCGGCTATGGGAGACACCACCGATGACCTCATCGACCAGGCGATGAGCATCGATTCGACCCCGCCGGCCCGTGAAATGGATATGCTCATGACCGCAGGCGAGCGTATTTCCATGAGCTTGCTGTCCATGGCGATTCACTCCGCCGGTTCCCATGCGTACTCGTTCACCGGGTCCCAGGCCGGTTTCATGACGGACGCGCGGTTCGGTGCGGCGCATATTCGCGCCGTCAAGCCTGACCGTGTCCGCCATGCGCTTGAGAAGGGAAGCGTTGCCATCGTCGCAGGCTTCCAGGGCATCAATGAGGACGGCGACGCTACCACGCTCGGCCGCGGCGGTTCCGACACATCTGCTGTTGCCTTGGCTGTTGCGCTTGGCGCTGATGTGTGCGAGATTTACACCGACGTTGACGGCGTGTTCACCGCCGACCCGCGTATCGTCCCGACCGCCCGCCGCATCCCGGTCATCGATTACGAATCCATGCTTGAAATGTCATCCTGCGGTTCCAAGGTGCTCGCCCTGCGTTGCGTCGAATACGCGCAGCGCTTTGGCATGCCGCTGCATGTGCGCAGCTCCTTCTCCCACCGCAACGGCACCCTGATTCTGCCCGAGGGCGTCAGTCCCGCATCGGTGCCGAACCTTACGCGCAAATAGCATCCGGAGGATTCCGGGGCGCCTGCGCAAGGCGCACGACACACGACATATCCATACCAACACAACTGTCCGCAACACAACCGCAAGTTGCACTGATTCGAGGAAACAATGAACGAGAACGATAACAAATCCATGGGCGACCTGTTCCCCGACCTCGGTCCCGAGACCCCGGTCATCTCCGGTGTCGCGCACGACCGCAGCGAGGCGCTGGTCACCGTGCGTCGCGTGCCGAACGAGCCCGGCATGGCCGCGAAGGTGTTCACCAAGCTCGCTGAAGTCGGCGTGAACGTGGACATGATTGTGCAGGCCAGCGCCTCCACCGGCACCGCCGATATCTCCTTCACCGTCCCGGAAACCGCCGTCAAGCAGGTGCAGGATTTGCTGCAGAACAAGCATGACGAGCTCGGCTACCAGTCCTTCGACGTCAACACGAGCGTCGGCAAGGTCGCTGTGGTCGGCGTGGGTATGAAGACGCACGCTGGTTTGGCCGCAAAGTTCTTCAACGCGCTGAGCGACGCGGGCATCAACGTGCTGATGATTTCCACGTCCGAAATCCGCATCGCGGCTTTGGTCCCGCTCGACCAGCTCGATGACGCGGTGCGTGCGCTGCACACCGCCTACGGCCTCGACGCCGATCAGGTGGAGGCCGTGGTCTACGGCGGCACCGGTCGCTGAATCGCCGGGCTGTGAGCTTCTGAGCCGCAAACTCGGTGATGCTCATGCCTCGGGGCGGCAGGGCGTTGATGGGGCGAAGGCCTGTCGTTGGTTGTATGCCGGCGGCGGGCCTTTCCTGTTGTGGTTTGGGATTGTGTGTTGTTGGGGGTGGGTGTTGGGGATTGTCTGGTGCGTCTGACGCGTCAGGTGTGTTCTGCCCGTCGTGTATGTCTTGGCACGCGTGATTTAGACGGAATGGGCTGCTGGGCGGCGGACGTTGCCGTATGTGTCGCGTCGTGTATGTCTTGGCATGCGTGACCGGGTGGTTTGACGTACCAATGCGGCGGACGTTGCCGCATTTGGCATATGACGTATGTCACGGCATACACGATTCAAACGCACGGGTCGCTGGGTGACAGAATGTTGGCGTATGCGTTGCGTTGTGTATGTCTCGGCATGCGCAACTGATCGAATGGACAGGCTGTAGCAACAACGAACGGCGGTATCCGCCCGCCCGCGTATGCCGTGACATACGTGAGAAGACGAATACCGCCGTTACCGTTGTCAGCAATCGTCGCTGTTGAATCGTCGCTGTTGTCGGCAACCGTCATCGCAGCTGGACTGCAACAGCCGACAGACGTCCACCTGCTCTCAACGCTCGCCGACGCTGGTCTTACTTCGCTTCGATATAGCCGAGCGCGTGCAGCATCTCAGCGCATTCAAGCGCGCCGCCGGCCGCACCGCGCAGTGTGTTGTGTGCGAGTCCGACGAACTTCCAATCGAAAATCGAATCCGGGCGCAAGCGGCCGATGGAGATACCCATGCCGCCCTCGTAATCGACATCCAGCTTCACCTGCGGACGGTCGTCCTCGGTGAGGTACTGGATGAACTGCTTCGGCGCGTGCGGCAGGCCGAGTTTGGCGGCTTCGCTCGTGTAGTTCACGAGACGGTCGACGAGCTCCTCCTTGGACGGGTCCTTCCCGAAATTGATGAACACGGTGGACGTGTGACCGTTGAGCACAGGCACGCGGATGCACTGCGAGGTGATGCGCAGCGGGCCTTCGAACGGAACAATCTGGCCGGTCGCGTCATCGACGTGGCCGAAGACCTTGAGTGGCTCCTTCTCGGATTTCGCTTCCTCGCCCGCGATGTACGGGATAATGTTGCCGACCATTTCCGGCCAGTCCTTGAAGGTCTTGCCGGCGCCGGAAATCGCCTGATACGTGCTGACGATGACCTCGTGCGGCTCGAATTCCTTCCATGCGGCGAGAGCCGGCGTATACGCTTGGATTGAGCAGTTCGGCTTGACGGCGATGAAGCCGCGCGTGGTGCCCAGACGCTTGCGCTGGTACTTGATCACATCGAAATGCTGCGGATTGATTTCCGGCACGACCATCGGCACGTCCGGCGTCCAGCGGTGCGCGCTGTTATTGGACACCACCGGGGTTTCGGTCTTCGCGTACTGTTCCTCGATTGCGCGAATCTCGTCCTTCGGCATATTGACCGCGGAGAACAGGAAATCGACATCAGCGGAAACACTGTCGACATCCGCCACATCCTTGACGACCATGGACTTGACGAACTGAGGCATCGGGGTTTCCATCTTCCAACGCCCGCCGACGGCCTCCTCGTAGGTTTTGCCGGCGCTGTGCGCCGACGCCGCGAGGGTGACCAGCTCGAACCACGGGTGGTTTTCGAGCAGGGTGACGAAGCGTTGCCCGACCATGCCGGTTGCGCCGAGAATGCCGACCTTGATTTTCTGTGACATTATGGCCTTTCGATTGCAAGGGTAACTGCGCAGTACAATGCCCGAACCTTCGGTCGTGTACGTGTGCGAGCCATGCTAGCAGATCGCATACTCAGCAAGCGTCCGGTTTTCATATCGTGGTCGGCCGGTTTCGGCTCAGCAGTAAGGCTTTGCGCAGTTCGTACCACCGCGTCGTTGCGGTGGCACGAACCAGTTGTCGCAGGTATCAGCTCACAGGCATCCGTTTACAAATGTCCGTTCATGCGTGTCTGTCCACGCAGGATAGACACGCATGAACGCATCGCACGGATTCGTTCACGCGTAAATCACGCATAGATATTGCGTGGGCGCATGTCGTCAGGCAGCCCGTTGAGCAGCGTGGTCACCGACCTGGACTCGAACACGGAACGGATGCCGGCGGCCAGCAGTGGCGCGACCGACAGGACGGTCATATTGGGCAGGCGCTTGCTCTGGGGCACGGGGACGGTATCCATAAGCACGATTTCGCGCGCCCCGCAGTCCTTGAGTCGGTCGATAGCGGGGCCGGACAGCAGACCATGCGTGGCAACCAGCGTGACGCTCTTCGCACCGGCGTCGCGCAACGTCCGCACAGCTTCGCAAATCGTGCCGGCGGTGTCGATCATGTCATCGACGACGATGCAATCGCGTCCTTCGACCTCGCCGATGATGCCGTGCGCGACCGCGTGGTTCGGGCGCGTAGTGTCGCGGGTCTTGTGGATGAACGCCAGTGGCAGGCCGCCGAGCTTCGCGGCCCACTGTTCGGAAACCTTGATACGCCCGGCGTCGGGGGAGACGACGGTCGCGTTCTCCATCGGCATGGAGCTGCGCACGTAGTCAAGCAGCACCGGCATGGCGGTGAGGTGATCGACCGGACCGTTGAAGAAGCCCTGCTCTTGGGAAGCGTGCAGGTCCACGGTCATGATGCGGTCGGCGCCCGCCGTGCGGAACAGGTCGAACATCAGGCGCGCGGTGATGGGCTCGCGGCCTTGGTGCTTCTTGTCTTGACGCGAATAGCCCATGAACGGCGCGACCACGGTGATGGAACGTGCGGAGGCACGTTTGAGCGCGTCGACCATGATGAGTTGCTCCATCAGCCACTTGTTAATCGGGTCGGTATGCGATTGGATGACGAATACATCGGTGCCGCGAACCGGTTCGGTGAACCGTACGTACATCTCGCCGTTCGCGAAATCATATGCGGTGGTCTCCAGCAGATGCGTGCCCAGGTATTCGGCGGTTTCCTGAGCGAGCTGCGGGTAGGCGCGTCCCGTGACCACTGCTAATCGCTTGTCCGGTTTGCCTTCGAGAATTGCCGACATCTTGCGCCTTCCCGACCCTTTGGTCGATTGATGGGATTGAAACATCACCTAATATAACAAGGCAGGGGCATAAGACGGTACGGGCGGAGGCGGGATGTGCGTCAAATCCGGGAGAACGCGACAAATCAGGCGTGCCGCGCGACGCATGTCGAAAGTCAGGCATCGGGAGTATGCTGACATGGTTGTCCGCAGCACCTGCGGGCAGTCGCATACACACTCCTGCCGTGGAAGGTCCACGGCCTTTAGTCCGAAGGAGGTGGGTGATGTCTGCGCATAAGTACGAACTGATGTTCATTGCCGATCCTGAGCTGGATGAGCGCGGTCTGAAGAAGCTGACCGAGCAGTATCTGGAGATCGTCACCAAGGAGGGCGGTTCTGTCGACGGCACCGATTACTGGGGTCGCCGCAAGCTCGCCTATGAGATCCAGGGCAACACCGAGGGCAACTACGTTGTCGTCAACTACACCGCTGAGCCGGCCACGAGTGACGAGCTCGACCGTCTGCTTAACCTCAGCGAGTCCGTTATCCGCACGAAGATTCTTCGCAAGGACAAGTAAGTCGTTCAGCATTGCTGAAGCAAGGCTCAACGAGCCGTCCGATTCACAAGTCCGGTCACATCCGATTCGCAACAGACGAGTCCGCAACAGGTAAGAAGGTAGCGTCATGGCAGGCGAGACAACAATCACCATCATCGGTAATCTCACCGGCGACCCTGAGCTGCGCACCATTGGCAGCGGGGCGACGGTCGCAAGTTTCACCATTGCATCCACACCGCGCTCCTACAACCGCAACAGCGGTCAGTGGGAAGACGGACAGGCGCTGTTCATGCGTTGCTCTGCGTGGCGTGATTTGGCGAACCATGTCGCCCAATCCTTGACCAAGGGCATGCGCGTCATTGCGCAAGGCCGTCTGCAGCAGCGTTCTTATCAGGCGCAGGACGGGTCAAACCGTACTGTCGTCGAAATGCAGGTCGATGAGATTGGTCCTTCCCTGCGGTACGCCACCGCGCAGGTGACCCGTCAGAGCTCCGGCTCCGGGTTCGCTGGCGGCAATCGTGGCGGATTCGCAGGAAACTCGGGGAACGCTGGTAATGGCGGGTTCGCTGGCAACGGTGGCTACCAGGGTGGCGCAGGCTACTCGGGCGGCTACACCGGCGGCGCTTCCGTCGCCCCGGCTGCCCAACAGGCACCCGCCGCTCCGGCAGCGGATCCGTGGGGCACGTCGAGCTCCAGCCAGTCGGGATCAAGCTTCGGATCGTTCGGATCCAGCGACGATTTTGGCGGAGATTCGGAAGAACCCGAGTTCTGACGCCGGACTTTGCTTCCAGCAGTAAATCAAGTTTGCACTAAGGAGAACATCAGATGTCACGCAAGAGGCCGCAACCGCCGGTCAAGCCGTTCAAGAAGAAGCCGAATCCACTCAAGGCCGCTAAGATCACCGAGATCGATTACAAGGACGTCGCGCTGCTGCGCAAGTTCGTGTCCGATCGCGGCAAGATCCGTTCCCGCCGTATCACCGGCGTGACCGTCCAGGAACAGCGCGAGATCGCGAAGGCCGTGAAGAACGCCCGCGAGATGGCTCTGCTGCCGTACGCCACCACCGGTCGCTGAACAGGAGGATATCGACATGGCTGAAACCAAGATCATTCTCACCCAGACCGTGGCCAACCTGGGTCACGCCGGTGACGTTGTCGAGGTGCGTCCGGGTTACGCCCGCAACTACCTCTTCCCGCAGGGTCTCGCGTTCAAGTGGACCAAGGGTGCCGCCGCTCAAATTGAAGCGATGAAGCGCGCACGCCAGGCCAAGGCCCTCGCCACCCGCGAGGATGCCGTCGCCGCCAAGGCCGCCATCGAGGGCACGGTCGTCGAGATCGCCGCCAAGGTGTCCGAGTCCGGCAAGCTCTTCGGCGCTGTGTCCGCTGACGCGATCGCCTCCGCCCTTGCTGACAAGGCTCCGATTAGCCCGAAGTCCATCAAGGTCGAGACCATCAAGACCACCGGCGAATTCCCCGCCACCGTGGCCCTGCACCCGGAGATCTCCGCCTCCTTCACCGTCAAGGTCGTCGCGGAGTAACCGATTCCAGACTCCGGCCATGCCGCCGATTTCGGCTCATGACATGGTCATAACAGTCTGAGCTTAAGCATGCGAAAGCCCCCGAATACGGGGGCTTTCGTGTTGTTACGTGGCGAAGGTCGCTGGGCTGGGTTGGTGGAAGACCGTGGTGCCGAGGCCGTGGGCGGTCGGTGCGGTGTCCTGATTCGGTTTTCGGGGTGCGATTTTGGATTTGGCCCCGTGATGGTGGTTGTTGTGGTGTGGGTCGTGGGTGGTTGGGTCGGTGGCCTGATTCGGTTTTCGGGGTGTGATCTTGGATTTGGTGCGGGCCGGCGGGGTGTGGTGTGCGTGGGTCGTGGGTGAGATTGTTGGTGTTCTGCGGTTTTCGGTGTGCTGCCAGTCGTGGTGATGGGGTGGGGTCGTCCGTGACCGGGCCCGATTCTGTTTTCGGGTTGCGATCTTGGATCTAGGCCTGCGGACCTTCGTCAATCCTCAATCCGGCATCCTTGCAGCAATCATCAGAGTATGGGATAATCGTAAGGTCTGCACGAACCGTCACGGCATCGTGGATTTACTTGACACAGCGCGCTTACTTGACACGGCGCATCTATTTGACACAGCGCAGTGTGCTGCGTCGTACGGAACGGATATGGTGTATCGAGCGTGAGGCGTGCGTGGCCGTATGAAGGGGATGCATCGCGGCGGTGGCGATTCCGGAAGGAACGTGGGAAAGGAACATGGCATGATGACAGACCATGACGACCTGCCGACGCACAGTTGCGTATCAGCCGGTCACGTGCAATCGAAGTCCCAGCCCCGGTCCCAGTCACAACCCCAACCGGCGCAATCGCCCATACTTCGCTCTCAATCCCATTCCACGTCCCGAACGCTCGCCCGGCGCGTGGTCGCGGCGCTCATCATCATGATGTTCGCCGGCAGCGCCGTGCTGTTGGGATGCTTGTCTGCGTACGCCTGGTATCGCCGTGCTTTGGCGGATTGCGTGGAGTGGGGGACCACGTATCGGCTCATTGACACGCATGTCGCGGTGCTGACCGATCAGGCGGATGCGCTCGCCGCACGGGATGCCGCCGAATCGCGCACTGCCAACAGTGGAACACGTGAGACACAACGTCTGCGGACGGTTGCCGCAGAAGCCTCGAAACAACGGCGTCAAGCCGATATGGCCGTGCACGCAATCACTGATATTCAAGTGTCTTGCGCCGCCAAGCAGTCGCCGGTCGCCTTGCATGAGCATGTCGAAGCATTCCGCGATGCGTCGAACCGGTTGCGGCCCGAGATCGGGCGTATTCACAGCGCGTTCGAGCCTGTCGCGGCGCGCGTATTCGAACATGATCCGCAAGTCAGGGCGGCGGTCGTCAATCGTATCCGCGCGGTCATGCCGGGTATGCGCGCGTTGTATCGGGATAACACTGGTTTGCGCGATGCCGGTACCAGGAGCGGATTGCACAAAGCCTTGACCCAGGCGGCATCTGCGGCGGATAATCCCGGCTCCACGTATCGTACCCTAGCCGATGCCGAGCATACGTTGTTCGCGAAGGCGGACGCGCTCATCCGCGCGAGGAATGCGGAGCGTGGCATCGACTGCGGCCGCATGGCATGTGTCGCACTGACATTCGACGACGGCCCGCGAGCCGAAACGAGCCGTCGTGTCGTGCGAACGCTGCGGGACAAGGGCGACCGGGCGACGTTTTTCGCGGTTGGCGGGGCAATCAACGATGCCACAATCCCGGTTCTGCGTGATGACACGCGCTATGGCATGCCGGTGGGAAGCCATACCATGTCGCATACGGATCTGCCGGCGATTATGCAGGCGGGAACCGAACGCCAGGAATTCGATGACGCTGCAGCGCGTATCAGCGAAGCGACGGGCCGCCCGGTCAATCTGCTCCGTCCGCCGCACGGCGCCGCGGACGAGACGAGCCGGCGGTATCTGGCCAATCATCTTGGTGCAGGCATCGCGTTGTATGATGTCGATTCCTACGATTGGGCGGCAGGCGCATCCGCACGGTCTGTCCAGTGGAAGGTCACCGCGCAGGCGAGGCCGGGCTCAATCATCCTCATGCATGACATCCAAGAACATACTGCGGCTGCGCTGCCGCATATCCTAGACGCCTTGCACGCCAAAGGCTACAGGACGGTCACCATCGAAGAACTGACAGGCCAGTACCCGCGCCCGGGATACGTGTATTATTCGCGCGACAATATCATCCCCTGGTAGCCGGCGTGTCCCACGATGCCACCATGCCGATTCGTGTTGTCCCTGACCATGGCGTATACTTGTATACGCCTCCGCATGGCGTTACGTCACCCAACTCCCCCAGGGCAGGAATGCAGCAAGGGTAAGTGGCCTCTGACGGGTGTGCGGAGGTTTTTCTTTTTCCTCGTCGGCGGAAGCTGGATGCCCGACAATGTGTCGTCTTTCAACCTTCTACCGACGCTGACGGGGTTCTCAGCGTCGGTAGAAGCAGGAGGGTGAGGTGGCGGTGGCTGTCGACGACCTCCGGATAATTCGGCGCCGGATTGCATGATCCCTGCTGCTGTCTTTTTACATGTCCTGATTGACTTGATGTGCCGCGGTTGTGAACAATCACTGGGAATTGCGCAAGCGTGCAGAAGCGCTGAAGGTATAGTCAGAGACTATGGACGAGAATGCACAAGACCCGCGATCGCAGGAACAGGACGTGATGCAACCGGTTCGTGCCCCCGAACGGAATGCCGCACAAGGCGGGGCTGAGCCGCCTGCTGCATCTGCGCAATCCGTGTTACCACCGGCTTCGACCGTGCCTCCTGCCGTACCTGCGCCTGCGCCTCCGGCCGCCTCTGTGCCTTCGGAATATGCTGACCCAGCGCCTGCGCCAGCGCCATCGACACCTGCAGCGCCACCGGTGCCGCCAGCTCCCCGCGTTCCTCCGATGCCTCCGATGCCAGCAATACATACCGCGCCTTCAGACCAGTCCGCACAGTTGCATCCCACTTCCGGGATTGCTTCATCGCAACCCGCGCACGATGCCGCCTCCGGTCGCGGAGATATCGTCCACACGGATACCGCGGAACAGTCCGCGGAACACTCACCGTCCCGGTCGGGGGCATCAGAACGCCTGTCCAGCCCTACTGGCCCATCTCAGACAGCCCCGCAGCAATCGCAGCAGCAGGTACAATCACAGCAATCGCAGCAGCTGCAGCACCCCAAGTCGTCCATGCTGTTCCCACAGACCGATGACGCGCAGGGCCAGACAACGCCCAGGACGCCAACGAAACCGATGTTCGCGCCGATTCCAGACGATGCCGATGCCGGCGACCTGGCCGATGCGCGCATGCGCAATCTTTGGCCGTCCGACCCGCTTGAAGCGTCTCCGTCATCCAAACGCGGACGCAATGCAGGCGCGCTCACCGGTGCCGGCGATAACGCAGACTCCGGATTATTGGCCGGAATATCAGCAAGTTCCCCGGTGGTTTCAGCAAAGGCTGCAGCCTCGGCGGATAGCGATCTCACGGTCGAAGGCATGGATTCAGGTCTTGCCCGACTTGACCCGCTCGCCGTCCACCCGCGGCTGTCCAGCAGAATTCTGTGCGTGGTGTTCGGGCTGTTGTTGCTCGCCGCGGCCGCTGGCGTGTGGTGGCTTGGCGTGCGCACGGCAAACGGGCAGAATTTCGATGACGAAGTGTGGCTTCGACTCAACACCTCGCTGCCGTCGTGGCTGCGATCGCTGGTGCATCTGCTCGCGGTGTCGAGTACGGTGATCGCCATCAGCGTCGTCTTCGCACTCGTCGGAATCGTTGTCGCCGCGGTCCGCAAGCGGTGGTGGCTGCTCGGCCAGCTGGTCGTATTCGCCGGCCTGTGCTACGGGTCTTCGCTGTTGAAGGGCGTCCTGCCTCGCCCGTACCTGCAGAATATCAATTCTTCAGCCAGCAATACTGCGCCATCGGGGCATACGTTGCTCGCCGCAGCGGCTGTCGTGGTCCTGGTGTGCGCGGTGCCTCGCGCTTGGCGTGCCGCGTGCGCCGCAGTCGGTTCGGCCTATACGCTGCTCGTTGCGTTGTCCCTGGTCGCCGGAAAGTGGCATCGCCCTACGGATGTGGTGATGAGCCTGCTGATCGTCGGTGGATGGGCGTTGCTGGTGCTCGCCTGCACGCGCACATCCGGCATGGATGAAATCGGCACCCGTTCGGCTTCGGCGAGTATCCAAATTGTCGGCAGCGTGATGATCACCGGTGGCATCATGGTCAGCTTGTACGGGGCGTATCTCGTGTGGCAGATTGAACCGGGGCTTTCGCTGGGCGCGAGCTGGACGCAATCCGGCGCCTGCGCGGCGACGACCATGCTGGTGTGCGGCGTGTCGATGCTGGTATTCGGGCTTGTGCTCGCGATGCGCCAACTCACCGCTTCACCGTTGACAAAACTCGGTCTGGTCGGCGCCCCGCCGGCCCCGCCGTCAAAGTAGCACGGCACACCAGATACGGCGTTGACCATACGCCGTGAGTATTATGGCGTTCCGTAAGCAGTACGTAAGGAGGGGCAATGACAGCCGGCACAAAGCTCGTTATCGTGGAGTCTCCGACGAAAGCGAAGAAAATCGCGGGATACCTCGGGGATGGATATACCGTGCTCGCATCGGTCGGTCATATTCGCGACCTTGCCCAGCCAAGCCAGGTACCCGCATCGAAGAAGGACAAATTCGGCAAATTCGGCGTTGATGTGAATGACGGATTCAAGCCGTATTACATCGTCGGCCCTGACAAGAAGAAAACCGTGTCGCAGCTCAAGGACGCGTTGAAAAACGCCGACGAGCTCTATCTGGCAACTGATGAGGATCGCGAAGGCGAAGCGATTGCATGGCATCTCGTGCAGACCCTCAAGCCGAAGGTCCCCATCAAGCGCATGGTGTTCCATGAAATCACGCCTGAGGCGATCAAGGCATCGTTGACCAACACTCGAGATGTTGACGACCATATGGTGGACGCGCAGGAGACCCGGCGTGTGCTTGACCGTCTCTATGGCTACGAGCTTTCGCCAGTGCTGTGGCGCAAGGTCGGTCCGGGATTGTCGGCCGGCCGCGTGCAGTCGGTGGCCACGCGCCTGATCGTCGAGCGGGAACGCGAGCGTATGGCCTTCGTCAAGGCCCCCTACTGGGATGTCGTGGCGACGCTGTCGGCGCCGGGCGCAGAAGGCGAACCGGTGTGCTTTGACGCGCGTATGGTGCAGCTCGGCGGTAAACGACTCGCTACATCCAAGGATTTCGGCGCGGACGGCAAGCTCACGCCGGCGGGCTTCGCGGACAATGTCTGCCAGCTGGACGCCGGAGGTGCCGCTGAGGTCGCGCAGGCGTTGCGCGAAGCGCCATTCACTGTGGAGTCGATGGAATCCCGACCGTACCGCAGGCGTCCGCTGCCGCCGTTCACCACATCCACCTTGCAGCAGACGGCCGGCAACCGGCTCGGCATGAGCTCCCGCCAGACGATGCGGGCCGCGCAGGGACTGTACGAGAACGGTTTCATCACGTATATGCGTACCGATTCCGTCACTCTGTCGCGAGAGGCGATTGCCGCGGCGCGCAACGCTGTCGAATTCCACTTCGGCAAGAAATTCCTCTCCGACGCCCCGAAACAGTACGCGACCAAGACCGCGGGCGCGCAGGAGGCGCACGAATGCATCCGTCCGGCGGGTTCCAGCTTCCGCGATCCTGACGATGTGGCGCGTAAAGTGCCTGCGGACCAAGCGAAACTCTACCGGCTGATCTGGCAGCGCACCTTGGCATCGCAGATGGCCGACGCCACCGGTTCGACGGCGACCGTGCGCTTGAACGCGGCCGCCGGGTCCCGCGGCGAGGCGGTGTTCCAGGCCTCCGGCACGGTTATCGAGTTCCCTGGATTCATGCGGGCGACCGGCGAAGGCAAGCATCCCGCGCAATCGGCGTCCACCTCTGTGAGCGGAGCTTCGGCAAGCGGGGCGCCGCTCGCGACGCGCGGCAAGTCGGGCAAAGAGAGCGAAAACGTCTCCTTGCCGCCGATGCAACCAGGGGACGTGCTTGCCGCCGACGATGTCAAGGCGGACGGCCATGAGACGCAGCCGCCGGCACGATACACGGAGGCTTCGCTGGTCAAGACTTTGGAAGCCAAGGAAATCGGCCGCCCGTCCACCTACGCGAGCATCATCTCCACGATTATCGACCGCGGTTACGTGTACGAACGCGGCCGGGCGCTGATTCCCTCATGGCTTGCGTTCGCTGTGGTCAAGCTGCTGGAAACGAATTTCCCCAAGTATGTGGATTACCAGTTCACGGCGGATATGGAAAATGGCCTCGACCGCATCGCCCGTGGCAAGGAGACCGGCAAGGAGTGGCTGACCCGCTTCTATTTCGGGTCCGGCGACGGTGCGGCGGCGAACGCCGATGAAGCGCATGAAGGCTTGCAACAGCAGGTCGCGCAGCTGGGCGAGATTGATGCCCGTGCGATCAACACCATTGAAATCGGTGACGGCCTGCATGTGCGCGTCGGACGTTACGGCCCGTATCTCGAGGATATGAATCATCTGGATGCCGAAGGCAATCCCAAGCGGGCATCCCTGCCGCCGACGCTCGCCCCCGACGAGCTGACCGTCGAGAAAGGCCATGAGCTGATCGAAAGCAACGCCGGCGGTCCGCGTGAACTGGGCACCGATCCGGCGACAGGCGGCATTGTCGAAGTGCGCAACGGCCGATTCGGCCCGTATGTCTCGCTGACCATCCCGCAGTCGCAGGATGCACAGAGCAAGGCGGCAGGGGCCAAAAGCAGCAAGAAGAGCAGCGCTCCGAAACCGAAGATGGCGTCGTTGTTCAAGTCGATGAAGCCTGAGACCGTGACCTTGGAGCAGGCGTTGCAGCTGCTGAGTCTGCCGCGTGTCGTCGGTACGGTCGAGGAGACAGATGCGAAGACCGGCGAAATCAAGCAGGCGACCATTTCCGCAAGCAACGGTCGTTACGGCCCGTATCTGACCAAGACCACGGCCGATGGCGGTTCCGAGACGCGGTCGTTGGGCAGTGAGGACGAGATCTTCACTGTGGATTTGGCGAAAGCCCAAGAGCTATTCGCCCAGCCGAAGTATGGGCGTGGCCGCGGCCGTGGCTCTGCCAAACCGCCGCTGCGTACCCTCGGCAACGATCCGGAGACCGGCAAGCCCGTGACTATCAAG
Source organism: Bifidobacterium thermacidophilum subsp. thermacidophilum DSM 15837 (assembly GCF_000426425.1). Classification (NCBI taxonomy): domain Bacteria; kingdom Bacillati; phylum Actinomycetota; class Actinomycetes; order Bifidobacteriales; family Bifidobacteriaceae; genus Bifidobacterium; species Bifidobacterium thermacidophilum. Next base: position 12,793 of record NZ_AUFI01000007.1, on the reverse strand, counting down.
GACGGCTTCTACGGGGCGTATATCACCGACGGTGAGACGAATCGCACGCTGCCCAAGCAGTACACGCCCGAATCAATCGATCCGCAGGAGGCGTTCCGACTGCTCGCCGAGAAACGTGCTGCGGGCCCGTCCAAGCGGCGCACCCGACGTGGTGCTTCGAAGTCCGGTTCCAAGACGACGGCCAAGAAGACGACGGCGAAGAAGTCTACAGCGAAAACCGCAACCAAGAAGACCGCAACCAAGAAGACCACCACGAAGAAAACCGCAGGCGCCAGCTCATCGGCATCCGGAACGAAGCGCAGCACGAAGAGCGCAGCCGCCACGAAGGAGCAGTAATGACCACACACGCCCCAGCAGGCCTGTTCATATCCTTCGAAGGCGTTGACGGGGCGGGCAAGACCACGCAGGTCGAACGTCTGCGCAACTATTTCGCGGGATTGGGTAGAAACGTCGTGGTGACGCGCGAACCCGGCGGGACCGAACTTGGCGTGCAATTGCGCACTATGCTGCTGCACGGGGGCGATATCGCCCCCAGGACGGAAGCGCTTCTGTTCGCCGCCGACCGTGCCCAGCATGTAGCGGAGATTATCGTTCCGGCGTTGGAACGCCGCGATATCGTCATCACTGACCGGTATCTCGACTCTTCGCTCGCGTATCAGGCGGGGGGAAGGGAACTGACCGTCGATGATGTGCGGGGTTTGAGCATGTGGGCGACCGGCGGATTGCTGCCGCGACGCACATACTTGCTCGATGTCGATCCGCAGGTTTCGCATAGGCGACTCACCCACGGTGAGGATCGGATGGAATCTGCAGGCTATGATTTCCAGCGTCGCACCCGTCAGGAATTCCTGAATCTCGCTCGTGCGGATTCTGCGCGATTCCTGGTGGTGGATGCGTCACAGGGAATCGAGGCCGTCTGGAATACTATTCGTAACGATGCCGGACAGCTGCTCGGGGGAGCGGCGGCATCCACGGGAATTCCGGAAATATCAGAAATATCGGGAATTCCGGGAGTATCAGGCGACGTACGGCAGACGGGGGAACACAGCTCATGAGTGTATGGGATTCGATTGTCGGGCAGCAGCCCGTGGTCAGTCAGCTGAGTGCGATTGCGGCCGGCGACCCTGCGGCCATCGCCCAATCATGGCTGATTTGCGGGCCTCCTGGATCGGGGCGTTCGAATGTCGCCAAGGCCTTCGCCGCGGCTTTGGAGAGTCCGGACCATGGGCTCGGCGACGAATCGACGCGTGCCGCGCATCTGGTGTTGGCCGGAACACATCCGGATGTCACGGTCCTGTCAACCGACAAAGTGACTATCGACATTGACGAAGTTCGCGAGTTGATTGGCATGTCGGAGCAGATGCCGAGCATTTCGCCGTGGCGCATCATCATCATTGAAGACGTCGACCGGATGCTCGAACGCACGACCAACGTGCTGCTCAAGGAAATCGAGGAACCCGCCGAGCATACGATTTGGCTGTTGTGCGCCCCGAGCGCGCAGGACGTGTTACCGACGATTCGCTCGCGTACGCGTATTGTGAATCTAGCGGTGCCCTCGAATGCTGCGGTGGCGCGCTTCCTGGAACAGCACGACGGCGTCGATTCCGCCTTGGCGTCCCGTGCGGCGCGGCTCGCTGAAGGGCATATCGGCATTGCCCGGCTATACGCTGGCAATGATCAGGTGCTTGCCGACCGCGATGAGCTCGTGGTCGGGGTGCTTGGCATGCATCGGGCGTCGGACGCGGTGTTGCTCGCCGGACGGCTGACCGACAGTGCAAAGGCACAAGCGCAGAGTGATGTCGACCGTCAGGCGCAGCAGGATGAACGCGAGTTCAGACGGGTCAACGGACTGGGAGAGAAGGACCGGATTCCGCCCAAGCTGCGTTCCGCCTACCATGCGATCAGCAAGAAGGATGATCTGAAACGCCGTGCCACCAGACGCACACGCGATGTGCTCGACCGTGCGCTGACCACTGTGGCGAGTGTGTACCGCGATGTCGCCGTCATCCAGAACAACGCTGATGATGCCGTCGGGCTGATCAATCTCGAGAATCGCACAGCCATCACCGAGCTTTCGGTCAGATTGACGCGCCGGGATGCCGTGCGGAGGCTGGAGGACATTGCGACGGCTCGTCGCAGACTCGCGGGCAACGGCAATCCGCTGCTGGTGTTCGAGGCGTTGTTCTGCGCTTTGCTTGTTTGAGCCGACTCGGCGTGTTGCCCTGCTAAGGGTTTTCCGCTGTAACGCCCTTTCCGCTCTGGCGCGCTTCCGTTTGCGCCCTTCCCGCGGAATGCTTCCGCCCTTGCGTCCACCGATCTGCTACTGCCTAGGCGCTGTTCTTGACGGGTGTTGCCGCTTCCGAGCGCGAAAGTACGCTAGGGGCATGTCAATCCAGGTGGTGTCAACCTGGGCAACATCAACTCGGGCCGTGTCAATCCAAACAACGTCAATCTAAACAACGTCAACCCAAACAATGTCAATCGTCGTTGGACTCGCGGGTGGATTGTCTGGCGATGACGCGGCGGGGGAACATCACATGACGCCCGAGCCGTGCCCCCACCTCGGTGTCGGATTCGTTCGCCTGAGCGTTGGCGATAAGCCGCAGACTCTCCGCCGCCATTTGCTGCAAAGGCGCACGCATCGAAGTCAATGCGGGTGTGCTGGATGCTGCTGCCTCGTTGTCCTGCAAACTAACGACTTGAACCTGCCCGGGCACGTTGATGGAAAGCTGCCCAAGCGCGATGAGCACGCCAATCGCCGTGTCCGATGACGAGCAGATCACTGCTTCGGGGGTCTGGTCCGCCCCACGGCCGGCGAACATCCGCATGGTGTCGGAGAACCCACGTTGCACGGTTCCATCGGCGATGGTGATCCACTCGTTGTCGGCGCGCACGTGCAGCAAATTGAGTGAGGATTGGAACGCGAGCAGGGTTTCCGCACCATCGCTGGAGGCGACCTCATCGCTCAGATACGCGACGGACGCCGCCCCGCGTGCGACGACATGGGTGACCGCCAATTCGACGGAAGCGCCATTGTCGATGCTGACCCAATCGTGTCGCAGCAGATTCGTCGATCCCAGCAGCTGGATGATCGGCGTGTCCGCCGCGATGCCCCAGGTGAGGGATACGCCGGCGCGCGGGCACGGCAGAACGATGATGCCGTCGGTAGGGTGCCCGCAGAACGTTTTGATGCGTCGATGTTGCGCCGCCGCGGTGCCGTCAATGCCAAGCAGCAGCTGCATGTGCGCAGTGCTGGCCGCCTCGCTCACGGCGGTGACCACGCTTGCGGCCATCAGCGTCGAGGTCGCCGGCATGGACAGGGCGATGGTGTTGCTCACATCGCTGCGTAACGCGCTGGCGGCGCTGTTGACCGAATAGTTGAGTTCGTGGGCGGCTTTGCGCACCCGCCGCGCAATGTCGTCGTCTTTGGTTCTTCTGCCTGACAGGACGCGTGAGACGGTGGCAATCGAGACGTCGGCTAGGGCGGCGACGTTCGTGATTGAGGTGCCGTTCTGCTTGCCGTGTGATGATGCCATGTGTGCTCCCAGTCAGTGATTCCAGGAAAGCATTTGTTTTCGTAAACATGCTTTCCGCTGTGTGGATTATAGCGGTTTGAGGCGTCGGCCGTGCAGCCGTGTTCGCCGGGCTGCGCCCCGCCGTGCTCCGGTGGCGGCGGTATCGGCGGTATACCCGGTGTACCAGTGCTCCGGCGTCGCGCTGATAGCAGTAAGCCGCCCCGGTTGTCAAAACGGGACGGCTTACTTGGTTCGTGGGTGTGTGTGAGGACGGGGCATGGTCCGGATTCGCCTGACCTCAGCCCCTGCTCAGCCCTGGCTTTTCCTTGGTCAGTCCTTGATCAGGGTCGTGACGAGGTTGTCGGCGACGGCTTCCGCGTTGTCTCCGTCCACGGTGATTTCGATGGTGTCGCCCTGCTTGATGCCCAGTCCCATCACGGACAGGATGCTGCCGGCGTTGATGGCATTGCCGCCCTGCTTGGCGATGGTGACCGCGCAGCCGGAAGCGGTGGCTGCCTGTGCGAATTCAGCTGCCGGGCGGGCGTGGATGCCGACTGGATCGTTGACTGTTGCGGTACGGGTTGCGGTTGCCATATGAGACACTCCTTTGCGTCATGCGGTATGTCATGCGGATGCTCATTGCACCCGCTGCACGCCACAACCTTGGCTGTAGCGTTCTGTCGATAATCGTATCACGTTTTTCTGAAAAATAGAAAACGTTTACCGGCGTTGCGTCGCGGATTTCTGATATATAGTTATGTATTGCAGAAAAGAGACGCCTGCGATGGTGTGAGCGTCTCCCATACGATTTCCGCCGGCGGACGCCGGCGATACAGAAGGAGTCCCCATGGTCATCACTGGTGTTGGAATCGGTCGCGGCGTCGCTGTCGGTCCTGTTGTCCGTATGGCAGCCCCGCTTCCCGAACCGGCGGACACGCCGAGGAACGCAAGTGTGAGCGCCGAAGATGAAATCGATCGCGCGATGAAGGCGCTCAATACCGTCAACGCCGATCTCAACCGCCGTGCCGAAGAAGCCGCGAACGGCGATGAGGCCACCAAGAAAGCCGCCCCGATTCTGCAAGCGATTGCCATGTTCGCCTCCGACCCGTCGTTGGCCGAATCAATCAAGAATCTCATCACCGGCGGTAAGACCGCCGAACGCGCGGTATTGGAAGGTTTCGGCCAGATTGAGGAGATGTTCAAGGCCATCGGCGGCTACCAGGCTGAGCGCGCTGCGGACCTGCACGATGTCGGCCAGCGTGTCATCGCGGATCTCATGGGTCTGCCGGCTCCGGGTGTGCCCCAGAGTGACACGCCGTTCGTACTTGTGGCTGAGGACCTGTCCCCGGCTGACACCGCTGCGCTTGACTTGGACAAGACCCTTGCCATCGTCACCAGCCAGGGCGGTCCGACCAGCCACACCGCCATTCTGGCGCGCGCCCGCGGCATCGTGGCCGTGGTGTCCGCTCAAGGCGCCGATGACATCAAGGACGGGCAGACCGTCGTGGTCAACGCCGCGAAGAACACCGTCATCATCGACCCGAGCGACGGGGAGATTGCCGAAGCGCACGAGGCGAAGGCGAACGCCGCCAAGGCCAAGGAGCTGCGCGGCAAGCCCGGGCAGACCAAGGACGGCCATCTCATCCCGCTGCTCGCCAATGTCGGCAAGCCGGAGGATGCCGACCCGGCACTCGAATACGGCGCCGAAGGCGTCGGCCTGTTCCGCACTGAATTCCTGTTCCTCGGCAACGAGGAGCCGCCGAGCGTCGAAGAGCAAACCGAGGCGTACGCCAAGCTGCTCAGCCGCTTCCCGGGCAAGAAGGTTGTGATCCGCATGCTGGACGCCGGCGCGGACAAGCCGTTGCCGTTCCTGACCCCCGAGGACGAGCCGAACCCGGCGCTCGGCCTGCGCGGCCTGCGGACGCTGCGCGTGCACAAGAAGGTCCTTGAGGACCAGCTCGAGGCGATCGCCCGCGCCGACGCCCAGACCAACGCCGATTTGTGGGTGATGGTCCCGATGGTCGCCGACCAGTGGGAGGCCGACTACTTCGTCAAGCTCGGCAAGTCCAAGGGCCTGAAGAAGGTCGGTGTCATGGCCGAAGTCCCGTCAATCGCCCTGATGGCCGACAAAGTCGCCCAGGTCGCCGATTTCGTGTCAATCGGTACGAACGACCTGACCCAGTACACGCTGGCCGCCGACCGTACGCTCGGTTCTGTGGCCCACTACCAGACCGCATGGCATCCGGCGGTGTTGCGCGCCATCAAGCTGATCGCCGACGCGGGCAACGCGAACGGCATGCCGGTGGGCGTGTGCGGCGAGGCCGCGGCTGACCCGGATCTGGCGGTCGTGCTCGCCGGCATCGGCGTCAACTCGCTGTCCATGACCCCGGTCGCACTGGACGATGTGCGCGCGCAGCTCGCCTCCGTCACCTTCGAGGAGGCCAAAGAAAAGGCTGCCGCGGCACTCAACGGTGATTTCTACAAGCCGGCGGAGTGACGCTTCAGCCTGATGCGCCGAGCCCGATGAAATCAGGCTTGGCGCATCAGGCGCTACACCGGGCAATAGGGCGTATCGCCGATGAGTCGGTTCCTGGACGGTTTCGGGTCGGTTCCTACACGGGCCGGCCCGTCGTCGTATTTGGGCCTGTTGCGGTTGCACGCACGTCATCACGATGCGCGATACTGAAGACATGAGAATTTCCGCTGATTTTACCGTTGTGCCCGATGAGTTCGCCAAGCGTGCGCCCGCCGAGAACCGCGTGGATGGCACGCCTATTGTCTCCTTCCCCTTCTATATCGACGACCTCGCACCTGACGCGATGTTCTTGCATTGGGAATTGTCCGATCCGGACTCCATTCCTGTGTGTGGTTTCGAATGGATCCACTGGGTGGTCGCCAACGTGCCGGTTGACGCGCTCATGTTTGATTTCAACGATTCGCATGCCCTGCAGATCCCGGCTGATTTCTCCCGCTCCCTGCCTTCGATGATTCCCGAGGCAGTGCAAGGGCGTACGTCGGCGGCCAGCAAGTTTGTCGGCGCGACGAACCCCGCGGTGACCATGCGTTACAACGGCCCGCAGCCGCCAGACAAGGATCATGACTACCTGCTGCAGGTGTGGGCCTCTCGCGAGGAGCTGCCTGGGCTGAATCAGGGATTCTGGTTCAACGAGATGCTGCACGACCTGCGCAAGGCGGACAGCCTGGTCGATCAGGGGGCCACTTTCTTCACCGGCCGCGCCTGAGCGACCGGCCTGTCGTATGGCCCGCGTGACACAATGCGCTTGACAGATGCAATCGATGCAACCGGTTCAATCCGGTTCCATTCGGTTCAATCGCGTGATCCCCGCGTCAGATACCGCGGACCCATTTGTGACCTGACCGACGGATACGCGCGAAGGCTTGGAAATTCGGCAAAACTGAAAGGAACACCATGGCCTGCACCACGATTTTGGTAGGTAAGGACGCGAGCTATGACGGCTCGACCATCATCGCCCGCAACGAGGATTCCGCCAACGGCGAATTCAATCCGAAGCGTTTCATCGTCGTTCGCCCGACCGAACAGCCGCGGCATTACCGCAGTGTGCTCAGCCACGTCGAAGTTGATCTTCCGGACAATCCGTTGCAATACACAGCCGTGCCGAACGCCGACACCAAGGAAGGTATCTGGGGCGAAGCGGGCGTCAACGAGGCGAACGTGGCGATGAGCGCCACCGAAACGCTGACCACCAACGAACGCGTGCTCGGCGCCGACCCGTTCGTCGAACTCACCCCGGCCAAAGGCAAGCCCGGCGAGGACGGCTACGAGCCTGAAACCCCTGGCGGCATCGGTGAGGAAGATTTCCTGACCCTCGTGCTGCCGTACATCAAAACCGCTCGCGAAGGTGTGAAGCGTCTCGGCTCGCTGCTTGAGCAGTTTGGCACATACGAGATGAACGGCGTCGCCTTCTCCGATTCGCATGAGATCTGGTGGCTGGAAACGGTCGGCGGGCATCACTGGATCGCCAAGCGCGTGCCTGATGAGGCGTATGTGACCATGCCGAACCAGCTGGGCATTGACGAGTTCGATCTGGACGACGCTTTGGAAGATCAGGAGAGCCATATGTGCTCCGCCGATCTTGCCGAGTTCATCGAGCACAACCATCTCGACCTCGCCGTCGAATCGACCTCGCCGTTCAACCCGCGTGACGCGTTCGGATCCCATTCGGATTCCGACCACGTGTACAACACGCCGCGCGCATGGTACATGCAGCGTTTCCTCAACCCGTATGACGAGGTGTGGGACGGCAAGGACGCGGATCATACGCCGGAAAGCAACGACATCCCGTGGGCCCGCCAGCCGGAGCGCAAGATCACCATCGAGGACGTGAAATACGTGCTCAGCTCGCATTATCAGGGCACGCCGTTCGATCCGTACGGGCATCTGGGCGACGAACACACCCGGCATATGTACCGCACGATTGGCATCAACCGTCAGAGCCAGCTGTCGGTCATGCAGATCCGTCCGTACCGTCCGCAGTCCAACCGCGCAATCCAGTGGATTGCCTATGGTTCCAACCCGTTCAACACACTGGTCCCGTTCTTCCCGAACGTGGATACGACCCCGAAGTACTTCGAGGACACGACTACCCGCGTGACTTCCGAGAACTTCTACTGGGAGAATCGCATTATCGCGGCGCTGTGCGATGCGGCGTTCTCCGACACCGCGAACGCTGTGGAACGCTATCAGGAGAAGACCGGCGGTATGGCCCACCGTCTGATCGCCGCGACCGACGAGCAGGTGTCCCGTCTCGGCGGTGAGAACGAGGCGAAGGCCAAGCAGCTGGAGGACGAGTTCGAAGCGGACAATCTCGATGGCGATGTGGAGCCGCTCGAGCCCGACCAGATCATTGAGGTTGTGCGCGATCAGGAGGTGCGCGACGTGCTCGCCGCCGCGAACCAGACCATGGCCGACCAGATTAAGGAAGAGACCGACAAGCTGCTCGACACCGTGCTGTACATCACCAGCATGAAGATGAAGAACGGGTTCAACCGTTCCGACAACTGACCTACGGTTGCTGCCGTGGCCATGCCGCGGAAATGCCGTGGTTTCCCGGCTGCGTCAGCCAGCCCGCGTGTCTGTGGTGTAGACATGACCACGCCCCGACACGCGGGTTTTCCGTATCTGCCTGTTCGCCATAAGCGCTGTCTGTTTTCCGGACAACCCGGCGTTGCTGACAGGGCCATCGATTATAGTGAAGACGTGCGCAACGCGGGCTTGCGCATGGTTTCTTGCTTGTGGCTGTAGCAGCGCGTCTACAGTGTGGACTTGCCCGACCAGACTTGCCGTCGGCGGCCGCCGACGGTGCAGTATCACCGACAGGTAAGGAGACCCCATGACCGGTATCGAGGATTACACACGCCAGTACGGCTTGGTCCGCAAGATCGATGCGTACGGCTACCTCGACTATCTCAAGACGCATCCCGAAGCGCCGCGCAAACACGGCAAAATCGTGCTCGTCACCGCTGACACGCCGCTGAAGGCATCCCGCGGCGAAGGCAAGACCACCACCACCATCGCGCTGATTGACGCGCTGCGTGCACGTGGCATCGACGCGACCGCCGTGCTGCGCCAGCCGAGCATGGGCATCACTGCAGCCGGTTCCAAGGGCGGCGCGTCCGGCGGCGGCAAGGCGTCCTTGACCCACCCGGAACTCATCGACTGGGGTCTGTGCGGTGAAATGGCCGCGATCGAGGCCGCGCAGAACCTGCTCGTCTCCTTCGCCGAAAAGGCCGTGGATGAAGGCAAGCTCGACACCGTGCTGGTGCCGCGCGTCTCCGAGGTCCCGTCCCGCTCGCTGCGCAAGATCGTCGTCGACGCCGGCAAGAACAATGTCGCCGAACGCGTGGTGCTCACCCCGACATGCGAGCTGATGCAGATTGTCGTGCTTTCCCGTTCCATGGACGAAATCGCCGAGCGTGTCGCCGCCATGATCGCCGGCACGAAGGACGGCAAGCCGGTCAAGTTCGGCGAATTCACCGATTTGTGGCGCATCACCGGCATTCTGGGCGATGCCGTCAAGCCGGCCCTCACCGAGACGGTCAACGGCTCGCCGGTGTATGTGCACGGCGGTCCGTTCGCGAACGTGTCCATCGGCATCCCGACGCTCGTGTCCGTCGAACTCGCCTGCACACTGCATGATGTCGTCATCGTCGAAGCCGGTTATGGCGCCGACGCGGGCGCTCAGAAGTGGCTGGATATCGCCTGCCGCGAGTACGGCGCGCAATGGCCGTCCGCCGCGGTTGTGGTCACCCGTGCCACCACCTGGCGCGACGACCCGGCCTTGCAGTGGCGTTATCCATTCCACGTGCAGCGTCTCGAAGGCTTGAACATCCCGACCTTCCCGCTGATCAACCTGTGGAGCGGCGAAGACGATCAGATTGATTCGCTGCGTGCGACCGCGAAGGACCTGAAGTTCCGCGACCCGATCATCGGCAACCTGTTCCGTGACGGCGGTGCGGCGCTGGCTCCGCAGCTCGATGCATTCGTTGATGTGCTGGGTGTTGGCGACGGCAAGGCTCCGGCCAGCCCGGCCAGCCACAAGGGAATGCCGCTGATCGATGACATTCGTTGGGTTGCCGGCAATGCGTACGGTGTGCCCGCCGAGCGTGTCGTCAAGCGCGACGGTTTCGACGAGTCGCTGGCTGCGGCCGAGCAACTGTGCGCTGATGCCGGATTCAGCCTGAATGATCTTGCGCTGGTTGCTGTGAAGTCTCCGGCCACAATGACCGACAACGATTCCGCACCTGCTGACGAGCGCACCGTGACCCTGAAGAAGGTCGAGGTGCATGCCGGCGCCGGTCTGGTGCAGGTCAATCTGACCACCTTGCTGACCACGCCGATGCCGAAGATCGTCTGACGCTCAGATCGGGCTGGTTGTTTGCGGGTCGGCTGTGGACGTTGCAGACGGGCTGTTCGTAGGCCGGCTGTGTGTGGACTGGTCGCTTGACTGAATCAGGTGTGCTGAGTCCGTTGTCCGCGAACCGGTCTGCGGGTTGGACGCTTGACTCACGGCGCCGCTGTTACGCCATCGAGTCTATGCTTTACGTCTGATTCCTGTTCGCGTCACCGCTTGACACGGGACTGGAATCAGACGACCCGGAACCAGTCTGCCGACACCCTGACGAGTGACGAATACCCCGCGTACCGATTGGTGCGCGGGGTTTCTTATGCGGTGTAGTGATTGCCCAAGCCGGCGGCGGTCTGACTCGGACACCTGACTGGTGCTCACCCGCGCGGATCGGTATCGATTCCCGCATTACGAGGCAATAGCCCGGAATCACCGAAGAGCCGTGGCGGTTCACCGTCTCACCCGTGCGCGGATGGCTCCGAAAGCCACAGCCTTGGCCGATTTGGAGTGAAGCTCCGTCCTACCCATGTTGTCTGTGTAACCGTCTGCCGACGCTGACAGTGTTCTCAGCGTCGGCAGAAGCAGAGTCGGATCCGTGGTGGATGTCATCAAGGTGCGCCCGAGTCCTTGTCCGATGCAGTAGATCCGGTGGGCGACTGTGTGAGGATTCGCTCACATATCGCCGGGTTGGCGGAGACTGGATATGTGATGCGTCGCGTTGCGTATGTGGTGTCATGCGGGTCACGATGGTTGCTGGCCTTGGTAACAGGGTTTGTTGGCTGATGTGTTGGGTTGTGCATACCGGCGGATACGGGCCATGATGATTGGTGGTGCTCGGCCAGAGTTTGTCGTCCGATGTGTCGTGATTCGTATGTCGGCGCATGCGGGTGGTGGGGTTGGCTGCGTCGGTGAGCGTGGTGTGCGTGGGTTCTGTTGTGTTGCGTATGTGGGGACATGCGCTAATTTCCCGATGATTGTTCCGGGCGTCGATTTGTGAGGATTTGCTCACACGGTGACGGGCGGACTGGCGGAATCGGCTGGCTTGGTGGGGTCGGGGTGTCATTGTGTGAGGATTGGCTTGCACGGTGGCGGGTCGGATTGCGGTGGGTGGTGGTTTCGGTGGTGTCCGGTGGTGTCTGTGTGAGGCTTGGTTCACATAACACCGGGTGGAGTTGTTGGGGTTGGCTGATTTCGTGGTGTGAGGGGGCCATTGTGTGAGGATTCGCTCACACAATGGCGGTTCGGGTGGCTGGATTTGGTTGGTTGGCGGGCTGGGGGCGTCGGTTTGTGAGGATTGGCGCGTACGACCACGGTCCGGGTTGCCGGGGGTATGGTTCGGCCCCCGCCCGCATGGTGTGGACGGGGGCCGAAACCGGATTGGGCGCCGCTAGGGACTCAGACGCCGGGGCTCGGTAGGAGACACGTGGCTCCTACCGCCGCGGCTCAGTAGGCGACGCGGGATTGGACGAGTTTCTCGAACTCCTTGCGGTCCTGGCACCGCTGCTCGGCCACGTCGAGCTGCACGTCGCCGCGGTTGACCAGCCGCGCGAGGTCCTGGTCCAGGGTGTGCATGCCCAGGTCGCCGCCCGACTGCAACTGCGTGCGTACCTGGTGCGTCTTGCCCTCGCGGATCAGCGCGCTGATCGCCGGCGTCGCGTACATCACCTCGGTCGCCGGGACACGCCCGTGCCCGCTCGCCTTCGGCAGCAGCGTCTGCACGATCACCGCCCGCAACGTGGACGCGACCTGCACGCGGATCTGCTGCTGCTGGTTCTCCGGGTACACGTCGATCAGACGGTCCACCGTCGAGCCCGCGTCCTGCGTGTGCAGGGTCGCGAACACCAGGTGACCGGTCTCCACCGCCGTCAACGCGGTGCTGATCGTCTCCAGGTCACGCAACTCGCCGACCATGATGATGTCCGGGTCCTCACGCAACGCGTGCTTGAGCGCCTCCGCGAAACTCAACGTGTCCGTGCCGACCTCACGCTGGCTGACCACGCAGTTCTTGTGCCGGTGCACGAACTCGATCGGGTCCTCGATCGTGATGATATGGTCGTGCCGCTCCGCGTTCGCCTTGTCCACGATCGCGGCCAGCGTGGTCGACTTGCCCGAACCCGTCGGCCCGCACACCAGCACCAGGCCGCGCGGCAGGAGCGCCAGGTCCGCGATCCTCTGGTCCAGGCCCAACTGGTTGACCGTCTTGATCTCCAACGGGATCGTACGCAACGCCGCGCACACGCCGTTACGATCCTGGTACACGTTCACACGGAACCTGACCAGGTCACCGATCGCGAACGACACATCCAACTCGAGCTCCTGCTCGAACCGCTGCAACTCCTCATCCGTCGTCATCACCTGCACCGCAGCCAACGTCCGCTCCTTATCCCAGAC